>CAYXNH010000019.1:0-27208 GCA_964466135.1 uncultured Ardenticatenaceae bacterium
GACCCTGCTGTTGGTGACCGAACGCATCCTCACCTCGCGCCCCAACGTGACCGACGAGGTGCGAACCGGCCTTTTCTACTTCGACACCACCTTGTGGGATGTCGTGCCCGCCATCTACCGCGACATGGCCGCCGCGCTGGCCCGCTATTACCCCAACCTGCGGCCGCCCGAACGGTTCCTGACCTTCGCCTCGTGGATCGGCGGCGACCGCGACGGCAATCCCAACGTCACCGCCGGGGTGTCGGCCGAGACGCTGCGGCTGCATCGCGGCCTGGCGCTGGAGAAGCATCGCGCCGCCGCCCGCAACCTGGACCGCTCGCTGAGCGTCTCCGACCGCCTGGCCGAGGTGCCCGAGGCGATCCACGACGCCGTCGCCGCCCAGGGCGAGCCGGAGGGGCATCTGGCCTTTCTGCGCGCCCGCTACCCCCACGAGACCTACCGCCACATGGCCGCCCAACTGGGCGTCGATCTGGCCGAGGCGTCGGCCGGGGATATGGTCGCCCGGCTGAAGGGCGAGGATCTGCCGCCCCTGCGCATGCGCCGGATGGAGAATCTGCTGGAGCCGCTGGCCCTGATGGACCGGTCGTTGCGCGAGGCGGGCATGGGCGACATCGCCCGCGCCGATCTGGAGCGCACGATTCATCAGGCGCGCAGTTTCGGGCTGCATACCGCCCGCCTCGACCTGCGGCAATACAGCGACTACAACACGGCCGTCCTCGATGAACTGTTCGGCCGGTTGGGCTGGTTCGACGGCTTCGCGGGGCTGGACGGGACGCGCCGCGCCGAGGTGCTGACCGACATGCTGGCCCGGCCCGTCCCCGCTCTGGACGACTTGGGCGAGCTGTCGGACAAAACGGCCGAGACGCTTGACCTGTTCGGCATCGTCCGGCGGGCGGTCGATTATTACGGCCCGGAGCTGTTCGGCCCCTATGTCGTCAGCATGACCCACGGCGCGGAGGACATCCTGGCCCCACTGCTTCTGGCGCGCTGGCACGGCATCTGTCTGCGTGACGACGGCGCGCCGGAGGGGATGAGCTTCGCCCCCCTGTTCGAGACGCGCGACGATTTGCGCGCCGCGCCGGCGATCATGACCGCGCTGTTCGCCCATCCCGGCTACGCGCCGCACCTGGCCCGCGCCGGCCGCCGCCAGACGATCATGATCGGCTATTCCGACAGCAACAAGGACGCCGGCTATCTGGCCGCCAACTGGGAGCTATACCAGGGGCAGGACGCCCTGGCCCGCACCTGCGAGGCCCACGGGGTGATGATGACCCTGTTCCACGGCCGCGGCGGAACCATCGCCCGCGGCGGCGGCCCGGCCAATCGGGCTATCCTGGCCCAGCCGCCCGGCTCCGTGGGCGGCCGCATCCGCATCACCGAGCAGGGGGAGGTCATCGCCGACCGCTACAGCCACCCCGCCGTCGCCGCGCGACACCTGCAGCAGGTCGTCCACGCCGTGCTAACCTCCAGCGCGCCGGAAGGCTATCGGCCGGGAGCACGACCCAGGCCGGAATGGGCGGCGACCATGGACGAGCTGGCGGCCGTCTCCTATCGCGCCTATCGCGGCCTCATCTACGAGACGCCCGAACTGCTGACCTATTGGAGCCAGGCCACGCCGATGGACGAGATCAACCAGCTGCGCATCGGCTCGCGGCCGTCGCGCCGAACAGGAACGGCGACCTTCGACAGCCTGCGGGCCATCCCCTGGGGCTTCAGCTGGATGCAATGCCGTCACGTCCTGCCCGGCTGGTTCGGCGTCGGCGAGGCGCTGTCGTCATTCGGCCGCACGCCCGCGGGGCTGACCGGCCTGCAGGAGATGTATCGCCAGTGGCCTTTCTTCCGCAATCTGCTCGACAACTCGCAGGTGTCGATGGCCCAGGCCGATATGGGCATCGCCCGGCTCTACGCGGAACTGGTGGAGGACAGTCGGGTGCGCGACCTCGTGTTCAATCGGGTGGAGGCCGCCTTCAACAGCACGCGCGAGGCCATTCTGCAGACGGTGGGGCTGCGGGAGTTGCTGGACAACGCGCCGGTGCTGCAGCGCGCCGTTCGTCGCCGCAACCCCTACATCGACCCGCTGAACTTCATCCAGGTCAGTTTGCTGCGTCGCCTGCGGGCGCTGCCCGACCCGGACGGCGAAGCGGCCGAGCGGCTGCGCGAGCCGATTTTCCTGACGATCAGCGGCATCGCCTCCGGCCTGAAGAACACCGGCTGAGGCGTGGGGCGTCCCCAAATCTCAGACGGTCAGAGTCTGGTTGACATAACTAAAGCTGATGATAACGCAGGCGAACCGCGCCCAGCTGAATCTCATCGCCGTCGGCCAGTTGCAGCCCGTACTCGGGAACCGGCCGGTCATTGACGAAGGTGCCGCTGGTGCTGCCCGCGTCATAGATGCGATAGCGGTTGCCCTCCAGCCGCAGGACAGCATGGAAGCGCGAGACGGTGATGTCATCGCGGAAAGCGATCTGCGCCTGAGCGGGTGAACGGCCGACTCGCACCTCCGTATCCGCCAACGTCAGCTCGTGGGGCGTCGGCGTCTGGGCGTTCAACACCTCCAGATGGGCCATCACGAAAGGCGCTTCCTGGGCCGGGTCGTTAAACAGGAAGTCCAGATCGTCATTCGTCCCGGTATCGGCCGTCGACTCCGACATGGGCGGGATGTCGGACGGGGTTCGCCTTCGGCTGCGGCGACGGCGAGACGAGCCGCCGGTGTTGGCCTGATTGCGCCAGACCCAGTAGCCCAAGCCGGCCAGCCCAACCAGCGCCGGCAAGCACAACAGCCACGGCCAACCAAATCGAGGCCCCGCCGGCTGGAGCGCCTCCGGCACTTCCAGCTTCTCGCCCTGCGACACGGTGATGAAAATGGGCGCGCTGGTGGATGTGATGCCCTGATCGTCGGTGACGACAACCTCCAGCCGATTGTCGCCAAAGGTGAACGGGACGGCGGCCTTGAACGAGCCGAGGCTCGACGGCGGTATCTCCATCGCATCCACGCCGTTGACGCGCAACTGAGCGGCCGTCACCTTGCGCTCCTGGCCATCGAGCCAGGACACGGTGGTCGTTAGCTGCAACTCCACCGGCTTGTCGACATTGGGCAGGATGAGGCTGCGGCTCTCGCGCGGCAGCTCGATGACCACATTGGGCGCGACGGTGGAGATTTCCACCTCGGTCGACGCCCTCACATCGGGATTGTTGGCCAGGCTGACCTCCACCGGGACGAGACCGCCGACCGGCTGGGGCACGATATAGTGGATCCACGCATGGTCGCGGAACTGGGCGATGCGCGCCCAGACGGACGCCACGCCCTCCGGGTCGGCCAATTCGGCGGCCACACCGCGCGTGCCGGTCGACAGGCCTTGCATATAGGTTCGACCCAGCTCCAGCCCCGCGCCGAGGGCGGGGTCTTCCAGGTGCAGGGTGTGAACGGGGATGCCCGCGTCCGCGGCTCGCCGGATCACATCCTCGGGCTGGGCCTGGGATGTGCCGGGGTCGGTCCCGTCGCCAATGAGGACGATGGAGGCGGCCATGTTCGGATTGGGCTTCAACCCCTCCACACGGCCGATCATGTCGATGACGCTGTCGTAGAGCGACGTGGCCCCCTGTTCCGGAATCAGGGGGGCGGTATTGAGCAGGTTATAGACGCCGTTGTGGAAGGCGGTCGGGGCCAGCAACTCCTGGGGGCCATTGGCGCGCACCTGATAGATGGCGACGTAGTCGAGTTGCTCCTGCATGTTGCCGGGCGAAGCGAATTGCCGAATGGCGGCGTCGATGGCTGGAATCTGGTCGACCGCCCCACCCGCGGCGTCGATGAGAAAGACGGTCAGCGTGCCGACCGGAACCCGACTGTCGAAGACGATCTCCTCGACCGGATAGCCGTTATGGCTGATGGACAGCGGCTCGGTGGCGAAATCAATCGGATTCCCCTGGCCGTCCTCGCCAAACAGACGAAGCTGAATGGTCGGAAAGCTGTCGGCGTTGGAATCGGTGATGAAGATTCGTCCGATCTGATTCGTCCCTTGTGCCCGGGCGACGGCGAACACGCTGAGGAACAGGGTGAACGCGATCAGCAAGCCACGCAAGGCGCGATTGACGGCATGACCCATGAGTCTTCTCCCTTCCATAGAAGTTATGTTGATATAATACCAGACGAAGGGTGGAAAAGAAACAGATGATCGACGGACGGACGAGAAGGTCACTACTTTTTTACATTGCGCTCCTGGCGGCGACGGCGCTGCTCGGTCGCCATGCTCGCCTCGATGCGCGGCAGGTGGAGCGGCAAAATAACAATCTGCGCATCACGGCCGTGGACACATCCGCCTTTCCGGCCGTGACCGTTCGCATCCTGACGACCACCCAGGGCAGCGCCCCCATCGCCGACCTGACACGGCTGGTGCTGCGAGAGAACGGCGTGCCCATCCCCGAGACAACGTTGGCCCGCGTGCCGGTGGGCATCGACCTGGCGCTGGTCATCGACGCCAACCCCGACTTTTTGCTGGTCGACGGCGGCGACGGATTGAGCCGCCGGGACAAGGTCGTGGCCGGCATCATCGGCCACGTGGAGCAGTTCATGGACTCCGCCGGGCGGGATCGGGTGTCGATCATCGTGCCCGACGAGGCGGGCGAGGGCGCGGCCTTCCTGGCACAGGACGCGACCCGGCCCGACGAGCTGGCCGGTGTCCTGAACGGCTGGCAGCCCGTGCCGCCGCGCCTGACCCCCCTGCAACTCATGATGGCAACGGCCATCGACCATCTGGCCGCGGGCGAGGAGGGCCGCTTTCGGGCGCTGTTGCTCTATACTGACGGCGCGCGCCTCGACCGGCAACTCGACTACCGGGCGCTGGTGGAGGCGGCCCAGGCGGCCGATATTCCCATCTATGCCGCCATACTGGGCACGGACGCCTCGGCCGACGAGATCGCCAACGTCGCCGCTCTGACCGCTCCGACCAACGGGGTCTACATCCACATGCCGGAGCCGGAGGCGGCCGACCCGCTGTACGATATCTTCCGCGGTCAAAGCGCGCAGCCGGAGATCGCCTATCAATCAGAAGTGCGGCAGGGCGGCACGCATGAGGTCTCGGTCAGTCTGGGCAACGTGCGCGACACGGCCCGGTTCGAACTGTCGCCGGCCGCGCCGGAAGTGGCTCTCATCGCCCCGCAGACGACCGTCCACCGCGCGGGCAGCGCCATCGACACGCCGCTCCCCCTGCTGCAACCGGCGATCCTGCCGCTGACGGTGCAAGTCAACTGGCCCGACGGCCACCCGCGGCCGTTGTCGGCGTTCATCTTCCGCGTCGACGGCGTGCCCCAACCGCTGGCGGCCGATCTCGCGCCCGACAGTGACGGCCGCATCCCCCTCGTCTGGGACATC
This sequence comes from uncultured Ardenticatenaceae bacterium, assembly GCA_964466135.1. GTDB lineage: Bacteria > Chloroflexota > Anaerolineae > Promineifilales > Promineifilaceae > Promineifilum. Next base: position 5,369 of record CAYXNH010000019.1, read on the forward strand.
AGCGAGCGGGACGCGGGCAGCTACCGGCTTGAGGTGGAGGTGGCCGACGGGCTGGGCTTCCGGGCCACGGCCGCGCCGGCGACGATCACCATCGAGGTGACCCGGCCGACGCCGCCGACGCCCACCCCCGCGCCGACGCGCGTGCCCCCGCCGTCCCTGTCATCCCTGATGGAGCGAGCGGGCGGCTCCTTGTTCCCTTTGCTCGCGACGGCGGCCGTCGTTGCAGCGATCGCTGTCGCGGCGGTGGTCATCCGGACCGGCAAACGGCGGCGGGCGCGGCCGGTCGAGTCGAGCGAGCCGTCGATCCCCCGGATCGTCCCCGCCGCCGGCCCCCCGCCCGACGATCGCCATGTGGCCGTGCTGGTGTGGTCGGACGAGGGCGTGGGCTCGGACCGGATCGAGCTGATCGCCGCCGATGTGACCCTCGGTCGCGACCCGGACGACGTCGATATCGTGATGGATGACCCCACCATCTCCCGCCTTCACGCGCGCATTCGCCGCAACGCCGCCGGGGAGTTTTGGCTCTACGACGAGGGCAGCATCGAGGGCACCTTTTTGAACTACGCCCGGCTCGGCCTGGCGCCGCGCAGGCTGTATCACAATGACGTCGTGCAGCTGGGCGGGGTGACGCTGCGCTTCCGGCTGGAATTGCCGCGGCCGCCGGAAGACGAGGCGGCGGAGTCGCCGGATCGTGGCGGGTGAAGGAGAATAAACAAGTGAACATAATCATATTTCGCGCCCGGGCGCTGGCCATCGCACTCATATTGACGGCGCTGACGGCTTGTGCCGGGTTCGACCCCGGCCGATTTCTGCCCGGCGGCGACGACCCGACCGGCATCGTCAATCCCGCGGCGACGGCCGTCGTCGAGGCGGCGACCCCGTCCGAAAGCGGCGGCCCGCCCCCGACCGCTCTCTCGCCGATCGGCGAGGCCCCCAGTCTCATGTGCACGCCGCCCGCCTGCGGCCCCGGCGAGACCACCGGCTGCCCCACCGGCGACTGCCCCGGCGGCTGCGGCACGGTGTGCGTCGCCGCCACGCCCGTCACCGGTCCGCTGCCGCCTGCCCCCACCGACTGGGAGAGCCTTGAGGGTTGGCTGGCGTCGATGTGGCAGGCCAACGTGAATCCGGCGGCCGTGCGAGCCGCGCTGCAGCAAGCGGGCCTGCAGAAAAGCCTCGACGACTGGCGCGCGGCCGATTTCGACGGCGACATGCAGGACGAATGGGTGCTGATCCTCTACGACCAATCCATGCCGGGGACGGTGTTCGGCTCGCCCGGCGACCTGTGGGTGGTGAACGGCGCCGGCGCGGTCTTTCGCTATTACAACGCGCCCAGCGACGACATCTTTGAGTTCCTGGCCCCCCGCATCGTCGCTCTGATCGATATGACCGGCGACGGCCGCCCCGAACTCATCACCAATGAGCCGATGTGCGGAGCCAACACCTGCTTCGACAACTATCGCGTCCTCGGCTGGCGGGACGGCGGGCTGGTCGATCTCCAGGCGGTGCAAAATTCGTCGGACGTCGCCGGCGGAGTCTCGCCCATTTCCATCAGCTACTCCGACGTTCGCTTTGCGGACACGAACGACGACGGGCTGCCGGACCTGATCATCCACGGCGGGACGCTCGGCTCGGCGGGGTCGGGCGTCGTCCGGCCGCGCACGGAGATATGGCGCTGGGACGGCACGGCCGTCTCGCTGGCGCAGACGGTCCTCGACCCGACGAACTATCGTCACCTCATCCTCTACGAGGCCAATGACCTCATGGCCGGGGGCGACCTGGACGAGGCGCTGAGGCTCTATGAGGCGACCATCAACGATCCCGCCCTGAACAGCGACGGTTTCCCGCTCCTGCACACGCCGGATCAGGTCTACGCCGACGTCAGCGCCTTCGCCGCCTTCCGCCTCATCCTGATCGACCTGTTGCAGGGCAACAACGCGCGGGCCGGCGACCGGCTGGCGTGGCTGGAGAGCCTGTATCCCGATTCGGCCGCGGCCGGGGCGGCGGCGACACTGGTCAATGGCTGGAATGGGCCGGAGAACGCCGGGGCGCTCTGTGCGAGTATCGAAGCGGAATTGCTGACGCGCGAGAACCCGGCCGGGGCGCTGGCCGATATGGGCTACGGCAATCCCTCGCTGGGGGCGGCGGACTTTTGCCCGCCTCTGGGCGACGGCTGACCGCCGGAGTTACTCTTCTTCTTTCAGCGGCATGAATCCCTGGCCGACGATCTCGTTGGCCGGGATGACGGTGATGAAGGCGCGAGGATCCTCCTCGTGGACGATGGTCTTGAGCTGCTCGATCTCGGTCACGGTCAGGGCGATGAGCAACACCTCGCGCTCCTGCTGCTTGTACATGCCGCGGCCGTGCAAGGCCGTCGCGCCGCGATGCATCTCCTGAATGACCCGACCGGCGATTTTCTCGGGATCGGCGGCCACCACCAGCGCCATCACCTGCTGCCGGCGACGCTTGCGAACGGCAAGGCGCGATGAGGCGGCTTTGGCGATGGACGTCCGCTTGTCGTCGGCCGCGGGCCACAAGTTGCCCAGAAAGTCCTCGACATCATACTTGGGAACCACCTCGCCACTGGCCTCGTGCAGGTCGCGGGTGACGAAGGAGATAAAACCCAATACGAGGAGAAACACCGCCCCCAGCGTCAGAACTACTGCCCCGGGAACAAGGCCTATGTCCGCCCGCGAAACCAGCTCGGCTATCGACTGCGCCTCCGTCGGATGCAGATAGAGCTTCATCAGGATGGCGAAGCTCAAAATGAAGTAGATGGCCAGGTAGTTATTGCGCAAGCGACGGCCGATCGCCTCCAGGCGCGAGATGGGAAACTCCGGCTGCAGGAGCGTTTCGGCCAGCGTCTCGCTCCATTCGGCATGGGGGGCGAAGGGGGGCACCAGCATGGCGGCGAAGAAATCGGTCTCCATCAGGCGGGCGCGCAGGCTCCATAGCTCATAATAGCGATAGCGTCGCGCCTCAATGAACAGGAAGAGCGTGGTCAGCAGCATGACCAGCAGGAACACGCTCCAATGGTTTTCGGGGGCGGCGAAAACGAAGGTGACGGCCGCGGCCACCGACACGACGGCCCAGTTGGTGGTCATGTCCAGCCGGCTGCGCCACACGTTGGAGCGCTGAATCTCGGCCCGATAGTAGTGGGTCATGGCCGTATTGAACTCCGACGGCCGCATCTTGTAGCCGCGAAAAGTCCAAACCGGCTCCTGATTGGGGTCGGGCGCGCCTTCTTCCCGGAGCGTGGGGGGAGGTGTTTCGTTCATATCTATCCTGATTTATAGCGGCAGGGTATGTTCGAGCAACCTGATTATGGGGCCATCCAGTCGATGCGCAAAATATCCGGCGCGACCAGCGTCACCGTCCGTCCCAGCCAGACAAACGAGTCGCCGGGGGCCATCGTCGCCGCCCGTCGCTCCCAGGCGCAAACCAGATTTTCCTCGATGGTGGACGGGAAAACAGTCGCCAGCCAGCCGCCGACCTCGCACCATTGCCGGGCGTGGACGTAATCGGGGCGGGCCTCCAGAAAGTAGGCCTCGAAATCGGGCACGCCGGACCTCGGATCCACATAGCGAAGGATGTCGGCCGAGGTGCGGCCGTCCAGACTGAGCACCGTCACCCGCTCATCCAGGAAGTAGCGCAGTTGCACCTCGGTGACGGCGATGGAGACATGGCCGGCATCAGGCTGCCCCAGATCGCTCAGGAAGCCGGCGGTGAGTTCGGGCCGTCGCGCGGGGACGGTCACCAGCAGGGGCATGTTGGGGGAGTAGTAGCGCCGATCGGCCGGGCCGCGAATGACGTCGAGGGCGCGCTGGGGCATGAAGCGGCCGGGGCCAAGCCGCCGGTAATAGTCCAGCGCGCTGGTCGAGACGAGAAAGAGGGCGCACAAGACGACCAGCGCGACGGCCGCCCTCGGCCGCCCGGAGGCGACGAGTCGGTCGTGGATAGCGACCAGCCCGGCCACCCCGGCCAGAAAGAAGAACGGAAAGAGGGGCAGGAAGTAGCGGCCGAACGCTTCCGCGCCGACGATGAAGGTGTAGAACAACACCCCGGCCATCACCAGCAGCACGGCGGCGAGGCGGGGGAAGTAGCGCCGATAGCCAGCCAGACGTTCCGGTTTCGCTCGCCACAGGCGCAGGGCCAGCTCGACGGCCGTGGCGACGAAGCCCAGCGCCAACGGCAGGAAGGCGCTGCCCAGCGAGAGGAGCGCCTTGGGATGCAGGTAGAGCCGGTCGGGGATGATCATCAGCGATCCCATGCGGCCGTTGTAGAGGCGGGCGAGCGACGAGTCGGTCAGCAGGTTGCCGGTGACCCGGTATTGCCACACGAACCAGGGCAGCAGGACGGCCGCGGCCACGAGAGCGATGAGGAACAGGCGACGGGCGACAAATCCCCAGCCGTCCGGCGATCCCGTTCCGCCCACCATCAGATGAAACAGCGCCGGCCATGACAGGACAAACAGCAGCAGCGCGAAAGCGCCGCTATCGGGCCGGGTCAGCATGGCCCAGCCCAGCAGCGCGCCGATCAGGGCGGCCCGTCCGGCGCTCAGCGGCCGATCGCCCGCCCGACCCCCGGCAACGAGGCCGTAGAGCGCCAGCAGTTGAAAAGCCCCGGCCACGTTCTCCAGCCCGCCGAGGGCATTGGCGACGATGGTCGTGTGGGCCAGCCACAGCAGGACGACGGCCCACAACGCCATGCCGCGCAACCCCCACAACTCCCGCGCTAACCGAGCGAGGAGATAGCCCGATGCCGCCCAGAAGCCCAAGGCGACGCCCGTCAGCATGGCCGGCGTGAGCGGCCCCGCCAGGCGATAGAAGAGGGCCAGCATCATCGTCCAGAAGGGGCTGGTGGAGGCGACGACGATCTCGCCGCCGGGGTTGAACCGGAAGGGGCGGCCGTCGGCGAAGGCCTCGGCGATAGCCAGATGAACCTGGGCGTCGCCGGCCAGATTCAGCGCGAAGGGCGCGGCGGCCAGAGCGACAATCACCCCGATGGCCAACAGGAGCGGCCGGCCGGGGGAGCCGCTCGTCGGAGTCGCACGTCCTTCGGTCAATGGAGCGCTCCGCCCTGACGGGCGATCTCCTGCACCAGCGCCTCGGCCAGAGCCAGCACGGCCGCGTCGTCGAGGGGCAGGTCGCCGTAGGGCAGGTTCACGCGGCCGTCGCGGGTGGGCACGGACAGGGCGACGGCGTCCAGCGCGGAATCCCCATCGAGACGGTAATCCCGCTCGGCATGGATGCCGCGTTCCTTGAGGGTGGCGTAGAGGCGATCGACATAGGGACCGCCTTCGATAAACAGATCGTTGATCTCCGTCGCGTCCCGAAAGCGATCCCAGGTGGTGTGGATGAAGGTGAGACGTCGCCAGCGCAGGCTGACGATGGGTTGGGCCAGCCTGGTCAACGCCTCCAGCTGCACCTTGTAGTAAATGTCATCGGCGCGGGGGTGATTCGGCTGGTCGGGCAGCAGGTCGCGGCGACGCACCAGCTCGTGTCCGGCGCGTCGGGCGTAGTAGTGGACGGCCCACTTCTCCTCGCCGAACTTGCGGCCGAAGTAGAAGGCCAGGTATTCGGCGTTCAGCCCCTTGGGCGCGAACCGTTGGGGGATGCGATACCAGCCCTCGCGGCGGATGATATCGAAATCCGACGGCCGCGGGACGTAGGCGACCAGGACGCGATCTTCGGGGTACATGCCGCTAGTTTACCGCGAAAAGGCGCAATGTTCTATGTCGCGCCGTTTGGTATAATTCAATCGAGGTAGCCTATGTCAGAAATCGACGTCCCTTCCGAACTGATCAAACCGCTGGAGCAGTTGGCCGCTGAACGTGGCGAGACGGTGAGCGCGATTGTTGAGCAGTTAATCGCCGACTACCTGCGCCATCAGCGTCATCGCTATCTGGTGGACGAGATGGAGCGATTTCGGGGCGCCCACGCAGAACTGCAACAGCAGTACGGGGGCCGGTTCGTCGCCCTGCGCGACGGACAAGTCCTGGATCATGATCCGAGCGGTGGCGATTTGTACGCGCGCATGCGCTCGCAATATGGAGACCTGCCTGTCCTCATCGTTGAAGTCACCGACCAGCCCGACCAGCTCTTCACTCGTTTAAGCCAACGAGTAACTTCGTGAAACAGGACTACAGCCATCAATATCATCCGCCAATCCCGGTGCTGACCGTGCGGCTCTATTCGCTGGTTAGTGATAGCTTCACACCGCCAGTCACAGGCCTTGTCGATACCGGCTCAGATGCTTCGCTCGTGCCGTTGGCCTTGTTGAACGAACTGGAAGCAGAGGAGACTTCGCCCGGATGGTTGGTCAGCATTACCGGGGAACGCAAGCCCGTTTCGCTATTCTTTATCGATGTCTATATCGGCAACGAGGCATTGTCAGGTATTCGCGTCATAGGCGATCCAGATGCCAACGAGGTAATCCTGGGGCGCGATGTATTAAACAAACTGCCGATCTTCCTTGATGGGATAGAAATGACATTGCTCATCCCTGATGAGAAAGCCGTCATGCGCCTGCGACGGGATTAGCCGTACCAATGCCCGAACTTCCCGAAGTCGAAACCTTCGTCCGCGCCTTGCGTGAGCCGCTGATCGGCCGAACGATCACCAACCTGCGCAACGACTGGCCGCGCCATATCGCCGTCCTCTCGCCCGACGCGGCTCGCGAGCGCCTCATCGGCCGACGCATCGAGGCCATCGACCGCCGCGCCAAATACCTGGTGTTCACCCTCAGCGACGACGAGACGCTTATCATCCACCTCAAAATGACCGGCCACCTGTCGGTCGTCCCATCCGATACGCCCACCGATCGCTACGCCCATACCGTGTTCGAGCTGGACGACGGCCGCGAGTTGCGCTTTCGCGACCCGCGCAAGTTCGGTCGCGTCTATCTGACGCATAATCCGGCCGACGTGCTGGGAGCGCTTGGGCCGGAGCCGCTGGAAGGGGCGTTCACGGCCGCGGAACTGGCCGCCCGGCTGGCGGGGCGCAAGCGGGTCATCAAGCCCTTGCTGCTGGATCAGACGTTCGTCGCGGGGATCGGCAATATCTATGCCGACGAGGCGTTATTCCTGGCGGGCATCCGGCCCACCCGCCGCAGCGACACACTGGACGCGGCCGAGATCGACGCGCTCCACGCCGCCATTCGGCGGGTGCTGGCGATGGGCATCGAGCGCGAGGGAGCCAGCATCAGCACCTACGTGAAGGCCGACGGGCAGAAGGGCGACATGCAGAACGCGGTCGCCGTCTTCCGTCGCACGGGGCAGGCCTGCCTCACCTGCGGTCGGCCGATTGAGCGGATGGTGCTGGGCGGCCGCAGCACGCACTATTGCCCGCATTGCCAGCGGTGACCTCCCATGCGGCTCTCCGATATCCGCCACATTCGCCTGTTCCACCGGCAGGTGACGGAGACCCGGTTGTCGCCGCCGGTCGAGATGGTCAGGCATCTGGGCGCGGTGCAGTCGCAGGATTTTGCCAGGGCGAAGTGGTCGCTGGGGCTGCGCCTGCGGCCGACAAGCGACGCGATCATTGAGAAAGCCTTCAACGACGGCGATATCCTGCGCACGCACATACTGCGGCCGACGTGGCATTTCGTCACGCCGGCCGACATTCGCTGGATGCTGGCGCTCACCGGGCTGCGCGTCCATCAGGTCAATGCCGGGATGTACCGGCAGGTGGGCATGGATGGCCCCGACCGCAGCGGCCAGCGCATGGCCTACATCCTAATGAACGCCGAACTGGACGGGATCATTTGCAGCGGCCCCCGGCGCGGCAAGCAGTTCACCTACATGCTGCTGGACGAACGCGCCCCCGATGCCCGGTCAAAGGAACGGGATGAAGCCCTGGCCGAACTGGCCCGCCGCTACTTCCTGAGCCGCGGCCCGGCAACCGTCCATGATTACGTGAAGTGGTCGGGGCTGACGGTGGCCGACGCCCGGCGCGGCATCGAGGCGCTTGAAAATGAACTGCGGCGGGAAGAGGTGGGCAGCAAGATCTACTGGCTGCCTCCCGAATTACCGCTCATGCGCGACCCGTCGCCGACGACCTATCTCCTGTCGATCTACGACGAATACATCTCCGGCTACAAGGAGCACGGGGCGATACGGCACGAGGAGATCGGCGCGCGGCTGGCGGCGATGGGCAACGCCCTGCAGAATATTATTGTGATCGACGGGCTGATCGCGGGCACATGGCGGCGGGTGTTCAAGAAGACCCCCTCGTCGTCTAACTGAATCCCTTCAGAATGCTGACGGAATCCGAACTTGCGGCCGTGATCGAGGCGGCCGAAGTGTGTAGGAAATATTTTGGTCTATCAATCGAGGTAGCGTAAGGACGGGTTATAGCTGCTTCTCCCCGATGTTTCTTTCCTGTTTATGTGACCGGCTAATCTTCGCGAAAGTTTTCAATTTCTATCGTTCTGTGCTAAATTGTGTTCCTATGGCCCGGGTTCGCGGTTTTGCGCAGGAGGATAGATATGAATCGCAAGCTTTCTCTGACGGCCACGCTGTTAGTGTTCCCTCTCTTCTTCACCACACTGTTTGCCGGCGCGGCACAAAACGATTCAATTGACGCCCCGGTTGATATTGAGCAGGTTCTCCTTTTTGACGACTTCAATAATGCTGGCTTAAACTCGGCTGTGTGGGGCCTAAACGGCGGTCAGTATCAAATCTCAAACAGTATACTGACGATATCTTCAAGTAATTTTAGCGCCATATTGGAAGCCAAGCAGGGCTATAGTAATAGAGAACACGTTTTGGAGATTCGGGTAAAGGTTGATTCAAAGACAGGGATAGATAGCGAATGGGGCATGTGGCCTTGGGGAAACACGGAAATGGGCCCATCGTTTAGTTATGCGGATGGAGTACTTACAGCCTGTAGCGCCTATAGCGCCTATTTTCCTCATTATGATTGCGCAACGATATCTTCTTTTGATGCGACGGAATGGCATCTCTATACGATAGCAATGCAAGATACGAATGCACGTCTTTACATAGATGGAAATCTTGTTCATACGGGCACTACCTATGATTGTGATGCGTATTTCGCTGGAGAATGTCATATCATGGCCTCAATACGTCCGACCTCTACGTCGGCCAGAAGTATTGATATTGACTACATCCGTTATTCAATCGGAACCGTTGGACCGCTGGCCTGTTATACGCTGACAACCGGCGTTTCTCCCGCCGGTGGCGGCTCCATCCAGGCATCTCCTGCCCCCAACTGCACCGGTAACAAGTATACAGCCGGAACACAGGTCAGCCTGACGGCCAATCCAGCCACGGGTTACGGCTTTGCCAATTGGTCCGGCGCTCTCGCCGGCAGTCAGAATCCCGCGTTGCTGACGATGAACAGCGACAAGACCGTCACGGCAAACTTCAGCCAACAATGCTATACGCTGACGACCAACGTCACCCCTGCCGGTAGCGGTAGCGTGCTCGTTTCACCCGGACCGAACTGCGCCGACGGCAAGTACACCGCCGGAACAAACGTCGAGTTGAAAGGCCTGCCTTACGTTGATTTTCAATTCTACCGATGGACCGGCGATATTAGCGGGTCGGTCAATCCGATAACCGTCGCTCTGAATGGAAACAAGTCCGTCACGGCCGAATTTGTGACAACGGGAGATCCTTACTTTCTCCAACAATGGGGTTTGGAAAAGATCGACATTATACCTGCCTGGGCGATTACCCAGGGTTCGGAGGATGTTATTATCGCCGTCATTGATACGGGGGTGGAATACTTTCACGTCGATTTAGGGAATGGCAAAACCCTGACAGAAAACGATAAGGACTTTATAAACAACGACGACGATGCCAGGGATGACAACGGACATGGAACCCACGTAGCGGGAATCGTTGCCGCTCATGCAGCCAACGGCTTTGGGATAGCCGGTGTCTGTCCGTTATGCCGAATTCTGCCTGTCAAGGCGCTCGACGCGGGGGGAAGCGGGTCGTACTCCGCCGTAGCCCAGGCCATTCAATATGCCGCGGATGAAGGCGCGGCGGTGATTAATCTCAGCCTCGGCGGTGAGGCTTGTACAAACGAACTGGCGGAAGCGGTTAACTATGCCTATGATCGGGGGGTCGTTTTGATTGCCGCCGCCGGGAATGCTTGCGCCGTTAAGGTTGCCCTTGGATTAGAATCATTTGATGTCAACTACCCGGCCCAATTTGGGCGGGTGATTAGTGTCGGCGCCACGGATCAAAACGACAATCGCGCCGATTTCTCCTCATACGGCCCCGCACTCGATCTGTCCGCCCCGGGGGAGGATATTCTCAGTACCTATCTGAATGAAAGCTATAAGGAACTGGATGGAACATCCATGGCCGCGCCGCACGTGGCCGGAGTAGCAGGCTTGCTGCTCGCTCATGACGGCTCATATTCTCCCGCCCAAGTTCAAAGCATCCTTGAGAGATCGGCTATTGACATAGGCGTTCCCGGAAGAGATGACAAAACCGGATGGGGAAGACTGGACGCAGCCAGAGCATTAACGACTCCGCCCGTTCCCGTTACAAGCGCGCCGCCGGCCGTATGCCCTGCCCCTCGAAACGACGAGATTCCGCGAACCGAGGACCTCGATCTTCTCGATTTATACACGAGGATACGGGATGAAGTGTTCTCCACCAGCTACGCCGGCCAGAACTTTACGGGTCTCTATTACGAATATGGGCCTACTCTGGCTGCAATTCTACTAACACAGCCCGACCTGTTGGGCAGAACCACCGATTTTCTCAGAAACGCGGAGGAGGAGTTCGGCTCCTTGTTACCGGATTCAACAGAAACAATCACGCTAAGTCAGGAGCTTTATAATGAAGCCGACGCGTTAGTCCAGGACCTGGCAAATGCCGGAGATGAAGCATTCAGAAACACCATACTTGCAGTGTGGGAAGACCTGGATCTGGACAGCTTCATTGGGGAAGAAACCACTCTCATCTGGGAGGAGATACAACAGATCGAATTGTATTTGCCGATAATTAATCGATGAATCCGGCCTGACCGGCCAACCCGGACTCGTTCGCCCGGTGGTTATTGACGATCAACTACAGGCGAAGCTGTCTAGTGTCGCGCCCTTCTCTTCGGCTGCGGCTTCCGCTTGCCGCCGCCTTGCGTCGGTTGGGCCGCCTGACCGTTCCCGGCCGCGGCCGTGGCCATCCCTGGCCGCCCGTGGCAGTTCTTGTATTTTCGGCCGCTGCCGCAGGGGCACGGGTCGTTGCGGCCGACATCGGGCGTGTCCTTGCGCAGTTCCGTCCCTTTGCCCTTCTCGCGCTTCACGACCTGATAGCCGGCATCCTGCGATTGGGTCTTGTAGGCCACTTCCCGCTGCTGCTGTCGGATGAACTCCTGGTGATTGGAGATGTCGCGGAAGAACCGGTCGGCGATATCGCGGTCGATGTTTTGACGCATGTCGCTGAACATCTCAAACGAGCGCTTCTTGTAGGCGATCTTGGGGTCGCGCTGGCCGAAAGCCTGCAAGCCGATCTCCCGCCGCAGATCATCCATCGCCGTCAGGTAGTCGCGCCACTCGCGGTCGATGGCCTGCAACAGCAGCAGCCGCTCGTAGTTGCGATACTCTTCCTCGCCGATGAACTCTCGCCACTGCTCCTGCTTCTTGTCGATATAGCCTTCCAGCGCCTCGGTCAGATGCTCGGCATCCAGCGAGGCCACGGTCTCCAGCAGCAGGTCGCGGATCACCGTGTCCACGCGGTCGCGGAAGTGGGTCTGTCGCTCGGCCATATTCTTAATCGACAGGCCGTCGAGGCTGAAATGGGAGAAGGCGCTGTTGATCTCCGCCTCCACCTCGGCCAGGATGGCGTCGCGGTCGGATTCCTCGATATGGTCGGCCAGGAAGTCCTTGAAAAACACCTGAACCATGGCCAGATAATCGACCCGCAATCGCTCGCGAGTCTGCATCTGCCCGCCCTTCAGAGACGCCAGCGCGCCGAGATTGGGCACAGGCGGCACCAGCGGCAGGAAGCGCCCCATCGCCTGGAGCAATTGCAGCAGGTTGGTGGCCTGCCGTTCCTGCTCGTGGGCCAGCGAAGCCAGGCGGGTTGCCAGTCGATCCGGCGACAGGCGATCCAGTTCCTCGCGATCCAGTTCCGACATCAGGGGCAGCAGGCTGCCCAGCCGGCGCACCACGGCGGCCACGTTGACGGTGTTGGTGGCGTCGGTGGTGAAGTCCTGGACGACGCGATCGACTTCGCCGCGAATGAAGGCGGGGTAATCGCCGACATAGTGATCGACCAGTTCCTCGATGGCCTGGTCGAACGCCGCGTCCACCTTGCCGTCCATGTCGAAATCGCCTCCCATGAGGATCTCGCGTCGCTCGTTATAGATGGCCTGGCGCTGCAAATTCATAACATCGTCATATTCGACGATGTTCTTGCGCATGTCGAAGTTATAGCCCTCGATGCGCTCCTGAGAACTCTCGATAAGCCGGTCGAGGACGCCGCTCTCGATGGGCATGTCCTCGGGGATATTGGTTCGGGCCATGAAGCCCTTCAGCCGCTCGCCGCCGAACCGGCGCATCAGCTCGTCCTCCAGCGACAGGAAGAAGCGCGATGAGCCGGGATCGCCCTGGCGGGCGGCGCGGCCGCGCAACTGATTGTCGATGCGTCGAGACTCATGCCGCTCCGACCCGACGACGTGCAGGCCGCCCAGTTGCCAGATCTCATCCTTGTCGCGCCGGGCTTGCCGGCGAAGCTCCTGAATGCGGTCGATGTGCCTTACATTGAGGCCGGGAATGGTCGTGGCGAGGTGTTGGGCCTCTTCCATCCGGTCGCCAAGGACGGCGCGGATGAGCGCGGCCCGGGCGTTGTAGTGCCGCTCGAAGGTCTGATCGGCCAGGAATTGGGACACCAGTTTCTCATCGGCATGGATGTTCTGATAGCGCACCAGCTCGTTCCAGCGGCGGATGATGTCATCGACCAGGGCCACGTCCTTGTCCAGCCCTTCCACATAGGTGCGCGCCTCGGCCAACTGCCCGACACGCACCCGGCGCAGAACTTCCAGCAAGTCGTTATAGTCGATGCCGTATGGCTCTTGCAGAACGCGCGCCAGATGGCCGACGATCTGCACCTGATCGATCTCGGTCATGGCCTCCGCAAAATGGTTCTTCATCTCCAGCAGGGCATCGACGAGGTCTTCCGTCAGTTTGCTGTGCCCGCGCGCATAATCGCGCGCGGCCGTCTCGCCCTCATTCTGCAATTTGACGGCCAGCTGCACCAGAGCCGATCGATCGAACATCTCTTCTTCCAGCGCCTCGGCCGCCAACCCCTCGGCATTGCCGCCCAGCAGGATGTCGGTGCCGCGTCCGGCCATGTTGGTCGAGATGGTCACCGCGCCCTTGCGGCCCGCCTGAGCCACGATCAGCGCCTCGGACTGGTGGATCTTGGCGTTGAGGACGGTGTGGTCGATCTTCGCCCGCTCCAGGTATTTATGAATCGTCTCGGAGTGCTCGACCGAGGTTGTACCGACGAGAATCGGCCTCCCCGTCGAGTGAACGGCCTTGATCTCGTTGAGGATAGCCTTGTCCTTGGCCTCAATTGTCCCGTATACCTGATCGGCGAAGTCGATGCGCTTGTAGTATTGCGGCTTGCCCGATTTGGGATCGACGTAGACGATCGATTCAGCCCCGTCGACCTTCTCGCGCCGGGTCTCCAGCCCCATCTGGCCGGTATCGATGATGTATTCGACGTTCGTCGGCAGCGGCGTCACGCCCAGCTCATAGATCTTGTCGAATTCCTCGGCATCGGTCAGCGCGGTACCGGTCATGCCGGCCAGCTTGTCGAAGAGGCGGAAGTAGTTCTGCAGGGTGATGGTGGCCACCGTGACGGTCTCGCGCTTGACGTTGACCCCTTCCTTGGCTTCGATGGCTTCATGAAGGCCCTCGGAATAGCGGCGACCGGGCATGAGGCGGCCGGTGAAGTCGTCGACGATGACGACCTCATCCCCCTGAACGACGTAATCCACATCCCGCTTGAAGAGATATTGGGCGCGGAGGGCGTTGTCGAGGTAGTACGTCAGGTGATAGAACCGCGGATCGTAGAGGTTGTCGCCGGCGTCCTGATCGATCTCCTCGATTCGTCGCTCGATCTCGGCAATACCCATTTCGGTGAGGCTGATGCTGCGGCTTTTCTCGTCGATGTCGTAATGGCCGTTGGCCTCCTCATCCTCATCGGCCGTGTTCGCCCGCAGCCGCCGCACGTACTCGGCAAAGCGGATATAGTCGCTGCCCGAACGGGCCGCGGGGCCGGAGATGATCAGCGGGGTTCGCGCTTCGTCGATGAGGATATTGTCGACCTCGTCGATGATGGCGTAGTGGAGCTTGCGCTGGACCAGCTGGTCGCGCTGGATGGCCATGTTATCGCGCAGATAGTCAAAGCCGAACTCGCTGCTGATGCCGTAGGTGATGTCGGCTTCATAGGCCTGCAGGCGCGTGCACGGCCGCCAGTGGACCAGTCGCTCGTCCTCCAGTTCCGCGCCGGGGTTGACGTACTCCGGATCGAAGAGGGCCGAGAATTGCAGCGGGCCGATGACGCCGACCGACAGGCCCAGCAGGTGGAAGATCTTGCCCATCCAGCCGCCGTCGCGGCGGGCCAGGTATTCGTTGACCGTCACCAGGTGGACGCCTTCGCCGGCCAGCGCGTTGAGGTAGAGCGGCAGGGTGGCGACGAGCGTCTTGCCCTCGCCGGTGCGCATCTCGACCACGTCGCCGCGATGCAGCAGGACGCCGCCCATGAGTTGCACGTCGTAGTGACGCAGGCCGATGGCGCGGCGCGAGGCCTCGCGTACCAGCGCGAACGCCTCGGGCAGGATGTCGTCGAGGGTCGCGCCCGCGGCGACCCGGTCCCTCAGCGCGGCCGTGCGCTCGCGAAAGGTTTCATCAGGCAGCCGTTGCAGTTCCGGCTCGAATTCAGCCACGGCCGAGACGATCGGCCGCAGGTTATTGATGATCTTCTTGTTCGGATCACCGACGATACTGGTTACGAGTTTCTTAAACATGTTGTTTCTATTATAGGAAATCAACCGGGGATGGTACTGTTTCCCTAGTCAATCCTTAAGTTGCGTCTGTAGTGCGCGGGCGGCTACTCATTGAACAGTTCGCCGACGCTGCGCCCTTCGTGCGAGCGAATGATCACCTCGCCCAGCAATTCGGCCACAGTCAGGACGGTCATGTTGGGCAGCCGGTTTTCGGGGCGGATGGGCAGTGTGTCGGTGGTGATGATCTCCTTGATATCGAGACTTCCCAGTCGCTCAATGGCCGGTGGCGACAGGACGGCATGGGTGAAGGCCAGATAGATATCCTTGGCGCCGTTGGCGCGAACGACATTGATGGCCTGGGCCACCGAGCCGGCCGTATCCACCAGGTCGTCAACGATGAGCACGTCCTTGTCGGCGACGTTGCCGATCAGCGTCAGCGCCTCGCGCCCCGTCTCGTTGCCGAGGCGGCGCTTTTCGACGAAGGCCAGCGAGAGGCCAAGCGATTCGGCATAGTTTCGGCCGCCTTTGGCATAGCCAAGGTCGGTCGTCACGACGGTCGCGTTCAGCTGTTTGGCGTTGATGTAGTCGCAGATGATCCGGTGAGCGGTCAATGAATCGCCGGGAATCTTGTAGAAGCCCTGGATCTGTCCGGCATGCAGGTCGATGGTGATCCAGCGATCGGCGCCGGCGGCCTCGATCATATCGGCCAGCAGGCGGGCGGTGATGGGCACGCGCGGCTGGTCTTTTTTGTCACTCTGGGAGTAGGCCATGTAGGGAATGACCACCGTGATTCGTCCGGCCGAGTCGCGCTTGAAGCAGTCGATGGCGATCAGCATCTCCATGATGTTGTTGTGCACCGGCCGGTCGTGGGTCTGGATGAGATACACGTCCTGACCGCGCACGCTGCTGTTCAGGCGAACAAATATGTTCTCATTGGGGAAGGTGATGATCTCCCACCGGTTGAGGCGCATGCCGATGTATTCGGCCACTCGTTGGGCCAGTTCCGGGCAAGCCGAACCGGCATATAACTTGATGTCACCTAACATGAATACTCCAAAATCGACTCAATCAGGCGGATAATGTCTCGGCCGTCGCGCTCCGGTAGAGGCGGTCGGCGGCCGTATAGGGGTCCAGGCGACGCTCGACGACGGCGGTGATCAAGGCCGTCTGCTCTTCCACAGGGACGCGCGCTCTTAGTTCATCGATAAAGCGATCGCGCAGCAGGCGCTCGATCTCGCCCCGGCTGCGGGCGCGTTCCCGCGCCGACCAGCCGCCGGTGGCCTTGAGATAGTCCCGATGGCGGTCGATGGCCGTGGCCAGTTCCTCGACGCCCGCGCCGGTCGTGGCCGTTGTCGGCAGCACGGGGACTTGCCAACTCATTTCGGACGCGGCAACGGGCGCGCCGTGGCCGTCGCCGGCGGGACCGTCGGAGCGACGATGGCCGCGATCCCGATGGGCCGCGTCGACGGGGGCGAGCATCGCCGGATGGAGCATCATCTCCAGCGACCTGATCGTCCGGTTCGCGCCGGGCTGGTCGGCCTTGTTAACGACCAGGATGTCGGCGATCTCCAGGATGCCGGCCTTGATCGACTGGATGTCGTCGCCCATGCCCGGCGCCTCGAGGACGACGGTGGTGTGGGCAGCGGTGGCGATATCGACTTCCGCCTGGCCCGCGCCGACGGTCTCGACCAGGATGACCTCGTAGCCGGCGGCGTCGATGATCTTGACGACGGCCGCGGTGGTGCGCGCCAGACCGCCGAGGCTGCCCCGCGAGGCCATAGAGCGCACGAATACCCCCTCGTCTCCGGCCAGGTCGCGCATGCGCACCCGATCGCCCAGGATCGCGCCGCCGGTGAAGGGGCTGCTGGGATCGACGGCCACGATGCCGACGCGGCGGCCGCGCCGCCGGAAGGCCTTGGCCAGCTCGTTCACCAGGCTGCTCTTGCCCGAGCCGGGCGGGCCGGTGATGCCGACGATGTGGGCCTGGCCGGTCTGGGGGTACAGCTCGCGGACGATGGCTTGCGCGGCCGCGGCGTCGCTCTCCACGCGAGTGATGAGACGCGCGACAGCACGCGCGTTTCCCTGTCGCGCGGCAGCAATCCAGTTCATAGTAATCTTTTCCGAAAGCACCGGGTTTTATTATAGCCGGGGAAATTTGTTTTACGAACGGACGCTCCCCGTGAAAAATGAGATCAAAATGAGCCCGGTTCCTTGCCCTGTCGACAATGACGCCTCTATACTGACGGCTGGCGGGCCTGATCCTGGTCAGGACCTCGGTTCGCCACGGAACCTCAGACGGCCATGAATATGAGTTCGTTTTCCCGCATCCACATGCGTGCCGGCTTGTTGCTGGTCATGCTGTTTGTCCTGACGGTGCCGGCCATCGCCGACGCGCGCCGCGGCCTGGCCCTCGATAATCCCCCACCGCTAACCTTCTCCGGCGAGATCCACGGCCGGGCGCGGGTCAATGTGGGATCGCTCAATTTGCGCACCGGCCCCCACGTCAGCTACACGGCCGTCGCCTATCTGATGCAAGGGGAGGAAGTGGCCATCGTCGGCCGCAACCGGGAAAGCACCTGGGTGCAGATTCGCCTGTACAACGGCTACCGCGGCTGGATCAACGCGGCCTACATCCTCACCAATGTCCCCGTCAACGCCCTGCCGATCATCGACGTCTCGCTGCTGGGTATCACCGCCTTCATCACCAACGATCCAGTGCCGATCTACGACGGTCCGGGCACGGGCTACCGGCTCATCGGCCGGGCGCGTCCCGGGGACGTGCTGGCGCTCAACGGCCGCGACGCCACCGCCGGATGGGTTCACGTCTATCTGCCCGACGGCCGCACCGGCTGGGCCGCCACCGCAAGCTCCTTCCTGCCCTCGGGGTCGATCAACGACCTGCCGATCATCGTGCCGTTCCTCGACGCCCAGCCGGCCAACCTGGCGCCGTTCTTCCTGGCCTATGCCGGGCCCGGTTTTCTGTATCCGTCGATCGCCGGCGTCAAGGAAGGGCAAGCGCTGACGATCGTGGCCCGGACGGCCGACAATCGCTGGCTTCAGGTGCGGCTGCCGGACGGGCGGGAAGGGTGGATCGCGGCCGATGTCATCCATCTCAATGCCGCGCCGGGCAATGTCCCGGTGGTCACGGGCATCGCGCCGCCGGCGGTCGTGGGCTGGCGGCCAAGCCAACCCGCGCAACTTCCGCCGGCAAAGATTCCCCTGAAGCCAACCCCCGTGCCGACAGCGACGGAAACGCCGGAGCCGACGGCAATATCCACGACGGAGCCGACCTCAACGGCGGAATCGACGGCGACAGCCACCCAAACAGCGACGACGACCGAGTCGCCGACAGCGACGCCAACAGGTACGCAGCCACCGACCGCGACGACCGGCGCCACCCCAACGGCCACGAGCGAAGCAACGCCGGAAGCGACGGGCGAGGGCACAGGCCCGACCGCCATTCCCGGCATCTACGTCTACGACGCGCCGGACGAGAACGCCACGGCGATCATGCGCTTGTTGCCGGGGCGGAGCATCGTCCTGTTGGGGCGCACGGCCGACTCGACCTGGCTCAAGATTTGGCTGGCGGACAACCGGGAGGGCTGGGTGCGCGCCGACGAACTGCAACTGACCATCGACGTGGACACGCTGCCGGTGCTGGAACCCTGAGCCTCACGGTTTCCAGTCAACCGGGTTCTGGGGGCCACGTTTTTTCATGCGGGCCGGTTCTTAAGAAGAATTATCCCCATTTGGTATCCTTCCTTTATTCTTATTTAGTAGTAGATAGTAGGGGCTGGGGAAACGTGGATAACCCCATGACACCCCCATATAGCGGGGTATCCGGCTACTTTACCCCAGTGGTCGGGTGTATTTGCCGGTGCGGGCGCGGCCAGTTGTGGACGGCGTGGGGAACTTTCATTAACAACAATTTTGACTGTTAGCCCGGGGATTGTTCTCCAGATCGTCTCTTTTTCGGCCCAGACCCCCATATATGGGGTGAGCCGGCGCTCATCCGGTCAGATAAAGATTAATTTGACGATTTGCCGGGAAAGGCCGCGTGGCCGGATTTCCCCAATCCGGCCGCGTTTTCCACAGCTATCCCCCACATATCCACAGAAATTCAGCCTCAATCGGCCTCGTGGTGGCGCATCTGGAGCTGGCTGAGGGCTAACCGTCTGGCGGCGCTCTCGCGGTGGGCGTCCAATATGGAGGGGGGCGCGGCCCGCAGGGCGCACTGGTCCGGCCGCAGGGAGCAGCGCTCGCAGGTCTCGTTGATGATGACCCGCGGGATGTCGGGATCATCCATGAAGCGGATCAGCTGGCGCGATTCGGCATCGACCCGAAAGCCGATGACGGCGCTGCTGGAGACCCCCGGCGAGAGCACCATCCGGCGGCCGAAGCCCAGACACAGGAATTTTTCCTGCGTCTCCAGGAACTCGGAGAACTGGATTCCCACCGGCAGCGGGTCGGAGAGGTCGGGCATGCCGGGCACAGCCGCGTCGGGCAGCAGACGAATCGACAGCCAGCGGCGGCAATGATGCTCAAGAAGGCCCGTGCCGCTGGGGACGAGCAGCTGGTTCATGTTGAGATGGCGCACCAGCTGGTATCCATCCGTGCCCGTGGTGTGATGGAAGCGCAGGAAGTGGAGTTTGAGGCCGAAGAATTGGGGGATCAGCTCGCTGAACCGGTAGAGCAGCATCTCCGGGGTGACATCGTAGGTCGTCAGCATGGCCGAGAACGGCGCGGAGTCCCATGCCGGCATGGCGAAGAGATCTTCCAGATCGGACAGCAAGCGAACGTGGGGCATGAGCAACGCGCCGCCGAAGTAGGCGGCCCGGGCGTCGTTGAGCAGTTGCTGGAACGAATCGACCTGCTCCGGCGAGGAGGTCATCGAGCGTTCCTTGATATCCAGATAGCGATAGCCGATCTCCCGGGCCAGGATGAAGCGCACCTGGCGGGCGTAGAGGCGGTCATTGATGAACAGTTGCGGCTTCCGGCCGGGCAAGACCAGCGACCGGTAGTGGCGCAATTCCTCAATGGCGGCGATGGTGCTGTCGTCGATTTGATAGCCGTACTCCCGGCGCAGGATATTCTCCAGCGTCGCCAGGGGGATGCGTGGCGAATCGGCGAAACCATAGCGCGGGCCGAACTCGTTCATGAAGGATACGGCCGCGTCTTCCAGCTCGGGGAAGTAGTTCTCGTGAATCTCCTGATAGGAACGCAACGCGGCCCGCAGGAACTCCTCCTCTTTGAGGTCATAGCGGCGGGCGATCTCGACCACGGCATGGAGCAGGGCGCTGGCGCGGTCAGGCTCCCGGGTCAACAGGCCCAGGGCATCGGCCGGCTCCAGACCGAATTCCTCGAACGGGAACCGGCGCACGGTCGAGGAGGCCAGCGTCGATTCCAGATAGCGCAGCGAGGGGGCGAGCTTGATCGACACCAGGTCGTCGTAATCCTTGCCCAGGGCCGCGGCCATCTTGGCGATCTTGTCTGTGCGCGGATATTTGCGGCCCTTCTCGATTTCGGTCAGATAGGAAGGCGACAGCTCGCTTTGGCGGGCCAGGTCGGACAGGGTCAGGCCTGCCTCCAGTCGCGCCTGGCGCACTTTCATGCCGAAGATGAAATTGATGAGGTCGAGTCCCATTTTTCCTCCCGGTTCGACGAAAAGCAGCCGAATCCGGCCAAAGGCTTTACAACCCATGACACAATGCGTTATAATAACGCAGTGCGTTAGATCGGTTGAATCGATGACGAACCGGTATCTATTTTAGCGAATATTCGCTGGGAGCCAAAACCAAAAAGTCAGTTATTGACAAAAATCAGCGAAATCGTCTATACTTGCCGATATATTCAGCGAATATTCGCTGGCAGTGAAAACAATCACCATTCGCCAAACAGGAGAAAGGGGTATGACGCAAGAGGGTGTGGAGATTCTGGGGGAGATGACGCCGGAAGCGGCCGAAGTCCTGTCGCCCCCGGCCGTGGCGTTCATCGCGGCGCTGCAGCGCGCGTTCAACGGCCGTCGTCGGGAGCTATTGCGCGCCCGCGATGCGCGTCAGGTGGAGCTTAACGCCGGAGTCATGCCCGATTTTCTGCCGCAGACGGCCGATATTCGCGCTGCCGAATGGACCGTGGCCCCCATTCCCCCCGACCTGCAGGATCGCCGGGTGGAGATCACCGGGCCGGTCGACCGCAAGATGGTCATCAACGCGCTGAACTCCGGCGCCAGCGTCTATATGGCCGATTTCGAAGATTCCCATTCCCCCACCTGGTCGGCCACCATCGAAGGCCAGATCAACCTGCGTGACGCCGTCAATCGCACCATCACCTTCACCAGCCCCGAGGGCAAGGCGTACCGGCTGAACGACGAGACGGCCGTCCTGCTGGCCCGGCCGCGTGGCTGGCACCTGGAGGAGAAACATGTCCAGGTCGACGGCGCGCCCATGTCGGCGTCGTTGTTCGACTTCGGGCTGTTCTTCTTCCATAACGCCCGTAACCTGCTGGCCCGCAACACGGGGCCGTACTTCTATCTGCCCAAGCTGGAGAGCCACCTGGAGGCGCGCCTGTGGAACGACGTCTTCGTCATGGCCCAGGGGTTGCTCGACCTTCCCGTCGGCACCATTCGCGCCACCGTTTTAATCGAGAATATCCTGGCGACTTTCGAGATGGACGAGATCCTCTGGGAGTTGCGCGACCATTCGGCCGGCCTCAATTGCGGCCGCTGGGACTATATCTTCAGCGCCATTCGCAAGTTCCAGAAGCACCCGTCGTTCTATCTGCCGGATCGGGCGCAGGTGACCATGACCACCCCGTTCATGCGGGCCTATTCGCAACTGGTCATCAAGAC
>CAYXNH010000020.1:0-20680 GCA_964466135.1 uncultured Ardenticatenaceae bacterium
GTGCGAACGTCGCCTGGCCTGATCCATTGGGAATCCCCATCGCGAATTCGGCCGGAATAGCGCCGCCGTTGTCAAATGAAATGATTGTGAGTTTCATGTGGTGCCTCCCTATTAAAAAATTGGTTTGACCCATTTTCCGGCCAAACTCCCGGTTTCGCAAGTGCGATATTGGGATCAGATGATCTCGCGGCCAACGGCTCGGGCGATAAGTTCTATCTCCTCCCTGAACCGTGCCATGGCCGCCAAGGGGAGGGCCTGATCGCCGTCCGATAATGCTTCAGCCGGATTATGATGGAACTCAATCAGCAGACCGTCCGCTCCGGCTGCTACAGCGGCTCGCGCTCCGGCGATGACCAGATCGGCTCGCCCGGCGGCATGGCTCGGATCGGCCAGGATGGGGAAGGGGGTCGTCTGCTTGACGAGGGCGATGGCGTTGACATCCAGCGTGTTGCGGGTGGCCGTCTCGAAAGTGCGGATACCGCGTTCGCACAAGATGATGCGATCGTTTCCACGGCTGATGATATGTTCGGCCGCCTTGAGCCATTCATCTATCGTTGACATGAAGCCACGCTTCAGCAATACCGGTTTGTCTGTTTCACCCACCGCCCACAAGAGCGGGTAATGTTGCATGTTTCGGCTGCCGATCTGAATGATGTCCGTATACTCCACGACTTCGGGTAGATTCTCAACACCCAGGGCTTCGGTGACGACCAATAAGCCGAATTCGTCAGCCACAGCGCGCAATATTTCCAGTCCTTCGCGACCCATCCCCTGGAAGGAATAGGGGGATGTCCGAGGTTTATAGGCACCACCTCGCAGCACGCGACCGCCTAGCCTGGCGATCTCGGCAGCTACGGTTCTCGTTTGCTCGTAACTTTCCACCGAACATGGCCCGGCCATGACTATCACGTCCAACCCGCCCACCAGTGTGCCTGGCCCGATGGCCACGGCTTGTGTGTGGGTAGTTTGCGGCATGTCCTTTGCCCATTCGATTGTTTGTTGGACCATTTCTTATCCTTTGGAGCGCTGTCGAAGTGACGACTCTCCTTTACTACCTGATCTCCTGATGTTTTGTTATAACCAGCCCGATGACATCCACGACTCAATCTACCGATCCTATTACCGTTTGGATACATGCCATGCGGCCCCGCACGTTGCCTTTGGCCATGGCCTGCATCATCATGGGCACCTGCCTGGCAGCGGCTGAAGGTTCATTCAGCTGGATCATTGCCTTGCTCTGTATACTAACCGCCATTTTGTTGCAAATCCTATCCAATCTGGCCAATGACTATGGCGACTCGCTCCATGGCGCGGACCACGTTGAACGACGGGGGCCAAAGCGTGCCGTTCAGAGCGGCCTCGTCACTCTAGAGGCCATGCGACGGGCCATCGTAATCAATGTCATTCTGGTCATTTTCTCCGGCCTGGCTCTTCTTTGGTTCGCGTTCGGTGTGAAGGCGTTCTCATCCACCCTAATCTTCATTATGCTCGGCGCGGCCGCTATCGGAGCGGCTATCGCCTATACAGCCGGGAAGTTGCCTTATGGCTATGTCGGCCTCGGCGATCTCTTCGTGCTCCTCTTTTTCGGCTGGGTCGGCGTTATCGGTAGCTATTTCGTCCAGACCGTTCACTTTTCCTGGCTGCTACTCCTCCCGGCAACTGCCTGCGGCTTGCTGGCTGTGGCCGTGCTCAACGTCAATAACATTCGCGATCTTGATTCTGACCGCCTCGCCGGAAAGCGTTCTGTCCCTGTCAGGCTGGGATTGGAGCGCGCCCGCATATATCACTGGTTGTTAATAATCGATGCAATCATCTTCGCAATCGTCTTTGTGGTGATCGACTATACCTCGATATGGGAGTTCCTTTTCCTGTTGGCCGTGCCGTTACTCATCCGTAACGGGCTGGCGATCAGCCGTACTGATGATCTACCATCGCTCAACCCTTGGCTTAAGCAAATGTCACTGGCTTCCCTGGCCTTCGTCACCTTGTTTGGTCTGGGCCAGATCATGGCTGCTCTTTAGGAATATCATTCAGGAAGGCGAGCACCCATTCACCATACTCATCCGCGCGTTCCAAATGGACGGTGTGGCCAGCACCGTTAGCGATCCGCAGCGTCGCGTCGGGGATAACTTCCGCCATTTGCTGATTGAGCGCAATGAACTTGTCGTCCATCTCGCCTGCTACCAGGAGCGTGGGCTTGTCGATCGTGCCTAATCGCTCCCATAACGATGGTTGCGCGCCTGTCCCCATGCCGCGCAGGCTGTTGGCCAAGCCGCATGCCGAATTAGCCAGCCGCCCGGCGCGTAGCGCTGTTCGCGCCTCGGCCGTGAGTTGTTCCTGCGAGGCGAACAACGGTATTTGCTCCCATTGATTGACAAACGACTCGATCCCCTCGCTCTCGATCCGGTTGGCCAGGGCTTCGTCTTGCTGCCGTCTTGCCATGCGTTCGGCTGCGTCGCACAGGCCAGGAGAGGCGCTCTCCAGTATGAGCGAGCGCACCCATTGCGGATGATTCACAGCTATATAGAGAGCCAGGCGGCCGCCCATCGAATAGCCCAGCCAATGGGCCGGAATCGCGTTTAGCTGCCGCAGCAGCAGGCCCAAATCATTCGCTATGTTTGGCATGGCGTATCGCTCGATCTCGGCCGGGGCATCACTTCGGCCATGTCCGGTTAGATCGATGGCCAAAACCCGGAAACTGCCGGCCAAGCGCTCCATCATGGGGCGCCAGTTCGCCGAGCTTCCGGTAAAACCGTGGAGTAACACGACCGACTCGCCGGATCCGACTTCCTCGACGTAGTACCTCATATCGGCGATCTCGTAGATGCTCATGCAACTGCCAACCTGCTTATCATTTGTTCGACCACAGCACGACGATTTACCTTGCCGGAACCTGTCTGAGGCAGTTGATCGACGATGAAGACAAGCTTGGGCTGCTTGTACCCCGCCAGTTGGGTCCGACTGAAAACCAGCAAATTGGCTTTATCGAATAGATCCGGATTGCGGGGCACGACGACGGCCGTCACCTGCTGCCCCCATTCGGTATGTGGCAGCCCGATCACACAGACCTGACTTACCCCCGGATATTCTTGCAGGATACGCTCAACTTCGGCCGGATAGACGTTCTCCCCACCGCTTATGATCAGATCGCTGCGTCGATCCAGCACCCAAAGATCGCCCTCATCATCCAGGTAACCGATATCACCGGTATGCAGGCGGCCGTAGTGAAGCTTATCCAGGGTCGCTACCGGATCGTTGTAATAGCCGCCCATAACCATCGGTCCACTGACTACGATTTCGCCGGGTGTGTCGTGCGGCAGGTCACGTCCAAAGTCGTCGACGATTGCAATTGTCGCCAATGTGAGCGGTTTTCCGGCACTACCTGGTTTGAGTAGCACGCGGTCTGGCTCCATTGTCGCCACCTGTGAGGTCGTCTCAGTCAGGCCGTAGGTCACAGCGATGGGGAGCTCCGTTTTGGCCGCCACCGCCAGCAGGTGGGGTGGAGCAGAGGCGCCGCCCAGGAGAATCAATCGGAGCGACGGCGCTTTCGCTCGTGATAGACCGGCTTGCAGCAGACGGTCGAGCATGGTCGGCACGAGTGACATGAGCGTAACAGCCTCCTCTCGCAAGCTGTCCAGCACAGCCTGTACGTCAAAGCCATCTTGCAGAATGACGGCTGTTCCGTAGAGGCATGAGCGAAAGAGCACCGCCAGCCCGCCTACGTGATAGAGCGGCAAACAGGAGAGCCAACGATCATTTAGTTGCGTCCCCAGGCGCGCGGCCGAGCCGGAAGCGCTATAAAAGTGATTCGCATAACTAATCACCACACCCTTCGGAAAACCAGTCGTCCCCGATGTGAATACAATGGCTTGCGGGGATGTTGAATCCTCATTGGCTATTGGCTCAAATCGGGTTGGATAAGGAGCAAGCATCGCTTCAAATTCGACTGCGGGCTGGGGTAAGGTATGCACGGGGATTTGTCCCTGCGTTGCGGCAACGGCTATCTCCTCCAAATAGGTTGTGCAGAGGATAGCGGAGCATCCGGCGTTTTCGATCTGCCAACTCAGCTCCTTCGGAGTCAGGCGAGTGTTAAGCGGGACGAGCGTTGCCCCTATGCGACCAAGGGCAAAGATGCAGCACACGGTCGGCAGGGCATTGGGCATTAATATGCCGACATGGTTTCCTCGAACGATCTTATTTTCGTGTAGATAGTGGCAGAAACGAGAAGCCAACAAGTCCAACTGTTCGAAGGTCCATGATCGGCCATCGATGAATAGCGCCGTCACCTTTGGTGATAGCGACGTCCTTTCTTTCAACCAATCGTTGGTTAACTCGAATCTGTCCATGGCGTGCTGAAATTTCGCTGAGCCACCTATCCATTAGACCGGTCTTACGGCCGCCACGGGTATTTCTGGAAATCGGGATTCCTCTTCTCGAGAAAGGCTTCCTTACCCTCGCGCCCTTCGTCGGTCATGTAGAAGAGCATCGTCGCATCGCCTGCCAGCACTTGCAGCCCGGTTTGTCCATCGAGGTCGGCATTCAATCCGGCCTTCAGGAACCGAATAGCGATAGGGCTTTTGGTCAATATTTCCTGAGCCCAGATGACGCCTTCGGCTTCAAGCTGCTCGACCGGCACGATTTTGTTAACCATACCCATCTCCTTGGCCTCGTATGCGTCGTATTGGCGGCAGAGGTACCAGATCTCTCGCGCTTTTTTCTGACCCACAATGGAGGCCAGATAGTTGGAGCCAAAGCCTCCGTCGAAGCTGCCGACCTTGGGGCCGGTCTGGCCGAAGATGGCGTTTTCAGCGGCGATGGTCAGGTCACTGATGACGTGCAACACGTGGCCGCCACCAACCGCGTAACCTGCCACCAGGGCGATGACGGGCTTTGGCATGGTGCGGATGATGCGCTGCAATTCCAGCACGTTGAGCCTGGCTACGCCGTCCTGACCCACATAGCCGGCCGTGCCACGTACGCGCTGGTCGCCCCCGGAGCAGAAGGCATATTTTCCATCCAGAGCTGGGCCATTGCCGGTCAACAGGACGACACCTATCCCCTGGTCCATCCAGGCGTGACGAAAAGCATCGATCATCTCATCGATTGTCAGCGGTGTGAATGCGTTACGTGACTCCGGTCGGTTGAAGGCGATTCGCGCCATACCGTCCGCCTGATGATAGGTAATTTCCGAATAATCCTTAACAATCTGCCAATCGATCATGCTCTGTTACTCCTTGTAAGATGTACTATGTCGTTCGGTCCGTAGAGTTCCGCCGACGAATCAACCTGTTAATATCCCGCGGTGGCAAATGCAGCCACGGCGCGCATATGCCGGAAATCGGCCGCGCTATTTGTCTCCACCTCGATCAACATTGGCTCATCCGTTCCTTCCAACGCCTCGCGTAACGCCTTCGCAAGGCCAGCTTCATCAGCGACGGCCCGATAGGTCAGGCCATACATTGCAGCCGCGTGCTCGAATTTCAGGCCATGAGGTGTCAGGAAAAGGTCGGTGAAAATAGGATCATCGGCCAATGTGGTAGCGATCGGCAGTCGGTGGAAGATGCCGCCGCCGTCGTTGTTGATTACCACGAAGGTGATATTCCTCAGCCCGAATTGCCGGGCGGCCAGCAACCCATTCATGTCGTGGTAGAAAGTGATGTCTCCCAGGATGGCCACCACATGGTCGTGAGCACCTGACGCCGCCAATCCCAGAGCGGTGGATACGTTGCCGTCGATTCCGCTGGCTCCCCGATTGCCATATATTCTAATCGACCTGGCATCCGGTTGGTCGAACGTGTCGACGTGGCGCACAGGCATGCTGTTACCGGCGAACAAGGCGTGTCCATCGCTTAATGCCAAAAGCACCTGCCGGACGGCCGCGCCGTCGAAGAAAGCCGTTTCGCCAATGGCCACGCTGACCCGTTCCCAACCGGTGTGCTCAGCAGCGCGCCACTGATCCAGCCAGACCTTATCTGGCCTTGGCTTGTCATGCTCCAACAACTCAGCCAACGCCATGCAGAAGGTTGCCGGATTGGCCTGGATCATCTCATGGGTGAGATGTAGGTCATCAGCCCATTCTCCATCCTCACGGATATGAATGGTAATCGTTTCGAGTGTTGCGGCTGTACTTTCCAGATAAGACGCCAGGGAGTTGGAGGTGGGGACTGCACCGAATCGCAGGATGATGTCCGGCTCGCCAAGGACGTCCTTCACCGCAGGTAGCCACAGGTGAAAGCCGCCAATTACATAGCTCTCGTCGGCATGCGTTCCATGCCGGAGATTAGACAGGGAGTCAGCCAGGATCGGATAGCCGCTTTTTTTAGCGAGTGTGAGGACGGCCGTTGGAAAATCCCCGGTGGGACATTCAGGGCCGCAAACGATCAGGCCGCGAGGATTGTCTCTGATGGCCGCTCCAACCGAGGCGACTTGGCCGGTATCGACCATTACCGATCCACGTTTGATGCGTGTGAACGGCTGAACATTCCTATTTGAATGTTCCTCGTCTGCCAGATTGATAACCAAATTTCCTGGTTCCAACGGCTTCCGGAAGGGAAAATTCAGATGTACCGGCCCTTTGACCAGGCCATCGGCAGTGGCATAGGCTCGAGCGGCCAATGTGCGCAGGTGCCGTAATATGACATCGGGGGCGTTAGGTTGCGGGGTCGGAACTTCAACCGACCATCGCACATGATCGCCATACATTTTGATTTGATCGATAGTCTGGTTAGCGCCACTGCCGCGCAACTCGGCCGGACGATCAGCTGTCAGCACCAGCAAAGGTACATGGGAGTAATAGGCCTCGATGATCGCCGGATGAAAATTGGCCGCGGCCGTGCCGGATGTGCACACAAGGGCAACCGGACGCTGCGGTGCCAGCCCCAGTCCCAAGGCAAAAAAGCCCGCGCTTCGTTCGTCCAGGTGACGGTAGATCTGAATTTCCGGCTGAGCGGCGAAGGCCAGCGCGAGTGGAGTAGAGCGAGATCCGGGGGCGAGACATACAGCTTCCAGGCCATTGGCCGCCAGCTCATCGACGAAGATCGCTGCCCAGTGAGTGTTGGGGTTTGAATCAAGGTTCATTTCAGGTAGCTCCCTCGATTCCAAGAGCGCCCAGCATGGGTCGGAACTTAAGTGCGGTTTCGGCCCATTCATGGGCTGGTTGGGAATCACCAACGATACCCGCCCCGGCATAGAGCCAGGCTCGATCATGCTGGATTACGGCCGATCGGATGGCCACCGCAAATACGCCGTCACCATGAGCGTCTATCCACCCGATAGGCGCGGCATACCAACCACGGGGAACAGGTTCGCTCCGTCGTAAAAATACCATCGCTTCGTCAGTGGGAACGCCACCCATTGCGGGGGTTGGGTGCAACCGCCGGGCCAAGGACATCAGGCTGGTTTCGTCGGTAGCAATTCGCCCGTGGATTGGGGTTAACAGGTGTTGGATATTCCGCAGTGGCAACACCGCCGGATCCGTCGTTGCAACCAGATCGTCAACTGCACCTTCCAGACTTGTCAGAATGGCCTGGGCGACAAGTTGATGCTCATGTCGATTTTTCGTCGACCCCAGCAATTCTTGTGCCAACTCCTCGTCCTCATCTGCCGTACGACCACGGCCTATCGAACCGGCAAGAGCCATGGTCGTAACCTGCGATCCATCCTTTCGAACGAGCAACTCCGGTGTGGCCCCAAAGAAGGCATGTTGTGGGCAAGGTTCGAATAAAAAGCGAAAACAGTCGCCATAACTGTCGTTCAGATAGTCGAGCGCGGCCGCTCCGTCGATTGGTTCATCCGAGCGTACTTCGCACACTCGCGAGAGTACAACTTTCTCCAGCAAACCATCATGAATAGCCTGTGTGGCGCGGTCAATGATCGTCGACCACGCTTCAAATGACATGGGATAGCGCAGGCTAGTGTGACCGATGGACCGTGTATATCCATCCGGTATGGCCGCCGCCCGGATCACCAACGCCTCCCAAATCCCTGCCAGACAATCGTCCAGACTTTCGTCCTCGCCTAGGAGGGCGTTAATTGTCATATAAGCCTGTCCGTTAGTGTGAACGACTTGAAAGTGTGGCAGGACGAATTGTGCCGGGCAGAACATCGACCAGGTGTTGTCGGGAATAAAATCATCCCGAAAGGCAAAGCCGCCGAATAGTCGCGGTCGGGCAGGATGATCATTCGCAGGACGACTATCAGATAGTTTGCTATCATACCGCGAGGTATTTCGGTCGACCTCGATTATGATCGCCCTCTCGAATAAAGCTTTCGCCTGTCGTTCGATCTCATCAAAACGATAACCCGCCGGCGTGGCCGGAATATCCTCATCGAGAACAGGCGGGACGGAGAGCATGGCGGCAACCCCGAAGCCGGCAATAGTTAACCCGTCATTCCCACTCCCCGACGGCTCGGACCAGTAAATTCTTTCCTGACCGCAAGCTCCATTCAGAAAACGCGTGATGTCCAGCCGGGGGACGCTCGTGATGAGACTGACTAACCGATTGGTTGCCGAGGGATCGGAATCGATCTCATCCCATTGCCACGCCTTTGCTCTGATTTCGTCAGTTTTAGTCGTGTGAGCTGAAGAATCCATATACGTTACTTCGGTCATCGTTTGTCTAACAGAAGGATTATCTACCTGCTGGCTTGGAAACCTCGCGAGCGTCATATCCGACACTGCGCAAGAGCAAGGGTACAAGCCCGGCCATGATTCGAGCCGGTTCAGGCTCGCCGGTCGTGACCCAACGGATCACGATTCCGTAGATGGCCCCCATCCAGGCGTGAGCCACCACCTCAGTATCCGTCGGGGAAATATCGCCTAATCCAACGGCTTCATCCAGGTAGGACTGGATAAGGCGGGCAAAGCGGTCATTCACCTCGGCGCGTTTATTTTCGAACACGGTTCCCAGCCCCACGGCCTGTACGAGTAAAATCTTGGCCGGGCGCCTGTAGCGGCCGAATGTTTCCAGCACCGTTTCCAGGGCAATTTGCACTCGAGTCATGCCACCCGCTTGGCCCTCTATGGCGTCCTGGACACGTCGTTCCAACAGGTCGGCAAATTGATCGACCAGCGCCAGAAATAACCGCTCCTTGTTGGCGAAGTGGAAGTAGATCGCGCCTTTGGATGTGTCGGACTCATCGACGATATCGTCCAACCGTGTGTCGTGATATCCCTTTCGCGAAAAGGCAGATAGGGCGGCGTCAAGGATTCTGGCCTTGGTCGAAACCGGGTCTCGCATTGTCGTCAATTTTTCTTCATCACTCATGGCTTTCTTCCCGCCACCATCCTTTCGCCTCGCTTTCGCTGCGTTTCAGGCTAAATCCGGTCAACCCTATAAATAAACCGACCGGTCAGTCTGTTAGCTTACAATAAAAAATGCGGGTCGTCGATGGGCATTTGAGCCACATTTATCGGCCGCAAAGATTGGGGACATGTACCTGAATAGCTTGGAAGTTCAACCTTCCCCTGTGAGTTTAGGAATTTCTGAGATTCAGACAACATATTGTCCCTATAGTTGATATTGCGTAGAATCCGGGTCGGGAGATTAGAATATTTCCTGAACCCTCAGCCATCGCAGTTCGACTGCCGGTTCATTGCACCCATTCATCCAACCCGATATCGGCCGTCCTCTTTTCCAAAGATACGCTTTGCTCTGACATGTTTCACGCCTATTCTCGATCGGGGATCTCGATATCGGTGAGGATATTTTGTTGTGATTCCGCCCAAAGGTTGGCTTTTGGGGTGGAGATGTCAACTTCATACACCGTGGAGGTTTCTAATGTTCAAGAAAGCTGTATTCGTCACTGTTCTGGGTCTGGTCGTGTTGGCGCTAGTCGCATGTGGTGGAGGTGGTAATTCAACCGGTTCGACGGCCTCCGAGCCAACTCCAGTGGGTAACGCTGCCAACGGAGAGACGCTATTCACTCAATCCACAATTGGCGCCAATAACGCCCCCGGATGCATCACCTGCCATTCGCTTGAGCCTAACGTCGTTATCGTCGGCCCGTCGCAGGCCGGACTGGCGACTCGTGCTGCAACTCGTGTACAAGGTCAGACGGCGGAGGAGTATATTCGTAATTCGATCATGGATCCCAATGCCTATGTCGTCGATGGCTTTACCCCTGGCGTTATGTATCAACATTACGCCACTGATCTGACCCCCGATCAAATCAACGATATCATCGCCTATGCGCTCACGTTGAAGTAATACAAACCGTGTAGGGGCAGACGATTGAGCCTGCCCCTACATGCGAAATGTGCCATAACCGGCTGGAGGTAAGGGCGCGTGACCAGTTGCTGCGAAGGCTAACCCCAGGGCGGTTCGCGTTTTCACAGGATCGAGGATGCCGTCGTCCCATAGACGAGCAGTGGCGAAATAGGGATCGCTCTCGCGTTGATATTGTTCCAGAATCGGCCGCTTGAAATTGGATTCGGCGATACGCATTTCGCTCTCGGTCGGTTCATCCAACTGATGGAATACCTGAGCCTTGCCCACCATCCACAATGTATCGGCCGCCGAATCGCCGCTCATCACACTGATCCGGCTGTTGGGCCATGAAAACAGGAAGCGCGGGTCATAGGCGCGGCCGCTCATGCCGTAATTGCCCGCCCCGTGGCTAACCCCATGAAGTAAGGTGATTCGCGGCACATTGACGTTGCTGACGGCCATCACCATCTTCGCCCCGTGTTTTGCGATACCCTCATTCTCGTACTGTTTGCCCACCATAAAGCCGGCGATATTTTGCATGAATAGCAGTGGCGTGCCGCGCTGGCCGCAAAGCTGGATGAAGTGCGTCGCCTTCAAAGCCGATTCACTGAACAGCAAGCCGTTGTTGGCCACAATACCAACCGGGATACCCATGATATGGGCGAAGCCGCATACGATTGTCGGGCCAAAACGAGCCTTGAACTCGCTCAGACGGGAGCCGTCAACCAGTCGGGCGATCACCTCGCGCACGTCATATGCCTGACGAGGGTCGGCTGGTATGACACCATAGAGCTCATCAGCCGGGTAGAGCGGCTCCTCGGGCGTCCCGGTCGCCAGGGGGATGGATAGTGGCCGTGCAGCTTGCCCCGGCTGTAATTGGCTAACAATTTCCCTAACCCGATCCAATGCCTCCGGCTCATCCTCGGCGAAATGGTCAGCCACTCCGCTGATTCGTGTGTGGACATCGCCGCCGCCCAACTCCTCGGCCGTCACCTCCTCGCCCGTCGCGGCTTTCACCAGTGGCGGCCCGGCCAGAAAGATCGTGCCGTTTCCTTTCACGATGACTGTTTCATCGGCCATCGCCGGGATATAGGCTCCGCCGGCCGTGCACGAACCCAAAACTGCGGCGATCTGCGTGATATCTTTGGCCGACATCCGGGCCATGTTGTAGAAGATACGGCCGAAATGCTCCCGGTCAGGGAACACATCAGCTTGCAAATGGAGGAACGCACCGCCCGAATCAACCAGGTAGATCGTTGTCAGGTGGTTTTCCTCAGCGATGGTTTGGGCGCGCACATGCTTTTTCACTGTCTCCGGAAAGTAGGTGCCGCCCTTGACAGTCGGATCATTGGCGATGATCATGCAATCAACACCGGACACTCGGCCGATCCCTGTTACGATCCCCGCACCCGGCGCTTCACCCTCGTACATGTCACATGCGGCCAGTGGGGACAGTTCCAGGAAAGGGCTATCCGGATCGAGCAACGTCTCAACCCGTTCCCGAGCCAGCAGTTTTCCCCTTTGCCGCTGACGTTCGACCACCCTCTCGGGCCGATCGGTCGCAACTTGCCATTGTCGTTCAGCCAATCGCTCAGCCAGCGCCTTGTTGGCGGCGTAATTCTCTCTGTAATCCGCGCTATTGGTCTTAATCTGACTGCCGAGTTCCGCCATGAATTTCCTCTTTTTCTCGTTTCAGCAAACCCGCACAACGAGCTTGCCGTTCACATCACCATTCGCCAGCCGTTCCAGGGCGGCACGTCCCTCTTCGAGCGGATAAACGGTATCGATGACGGGCTTCAGTTGCCCTTCAAATATCAGGTTCATCACTGTTTCGTAATCGGCGCTTGTGCCCATTGTGCTACCGATGATTGTCAGGTGTTTACCGAAAATCAGGCGATTATCCAGCTCAAAGCGCGGCCCGCTGGAGTTACCGACGGTCAGCAGACGACCGCCTCGACGCAAGGCGCGTAGAGAATGAGCGAATGTGGCCGCGCCGACGTTGTCCACCACGACATCGACCCCGCGACGCTCTGTCAGCCTGAACAGTTCGCGACTCCAGTCGACCTCGTTTCGGTTGATTGTGACATCCGCTCCCAGTTCCCGTGCCAGAGTCAGTTTTTCCTCTGACGAACCGACAACATAGATCGGCCCGGCACCAGCCAGCCGTGCGATCTGGATGGAAGCTGTGTTGACGCCGCCTCCCGCTCCGACAATTAGCACGGATTCGCCAACCTGAAGTCGCCCCTTGCTGATGAGCGAATGCCAGGCGGTGACATAGACCAACGAGGCAGCCGCGGCCACCTCATGGGTCACGTGATCCGGCAGAGTCAACAAATTGCGCTCCGGCACGACGACGTATTCGGCCAAAAAGCCGTCCATGTGTTCACCGATGATGGCGAAATCATCGCACATGTTGTCAAATCCGCGCCTGGCGTTGGAATCATGCGGATCATTGCAGATCGTCGGGTTAACAGCCACACGATCCCCAATACGAAAGCGGCCGGTGTCACTCCTTATGGCGACGATGGTCCCCGACCCGTCGCTGCCCATAATGTGGGGCAGCTTAAGCTTCAGACTTGGCCAGCCCTCCAGCACCCACAGATCGAGACGGTTGAGCGCGGCCGCATGCACCGCCATTAGCACTTCACCGGGCCCGGGAACCGGTTCCGGCAAGTCCATCTGCTCTACTTGTTCCAGTCCGCCATGCCGACTAAAGGCCAAAGCCTTCATATCAATCGTCCTACTCGTCGTCCAGGTTGTCGACGTAGTAGCTGAAGGTATCGGCGAAGGCCAGGATATCCTCATCCGACGTCGTCTTCAGCAGGAGAGACAGCAGATTGCTGACCGCTTGCTCGACCTCGCCATTACTGAATTGAGCCAAAGCCAGAAAGACGCGGCCGCTGTTACGGTCCGGAAATTCATCGACGGCTTGTTCGAGAATGGAAACTGCCTCTTCTGTCTCACCCATTACACGCAACGAACTGCCCAGGCAGACGAGGCACTCCTGCAGGTCATCTCCGTCTAACCCGGAGGCGATAGCCTGTCGGTAATAGGGAATCGCCATCTCCTCCTCGCCAAGCACGTCGTAGGACCCGCCGACTTCGAAGAGGACGAGGGGGTGGTCAGGGTTTTTATCCATTAAATCCAGCAGCAGGGCCTGGGATTCCTCATAGTCAT
Source organism: uncultured Ardenticatenaceae bacterium (assembly GCA_964466135.1). GTDB lineage: Bacteria > Chloroflexota > Anaerolineae > Promineifilales > Promineifilaceae > Promineifilum. Next base: position 13,386 of record CAYXNH010000020.1, read on the forward strand.
CACCTCGCCGCAGGTCTCGCGCCTTCTCGATGGCGGCCATCAGATCGAGTTCGTTATCTTGTTGACTATCTAACATTGGGTCTCCGTTGATAGATTTGTTTTCTTTTTTCACCGGGGAAACACAGTCATTGACAAGCTGAATGATAGACCCCGCCTCATGTTCGGGCAAGGATTATCGTTTGTATTCGGGCGGGCGGGTGGATAAACTTCGAGCGGAGTGTTATAAAGACAGGATTGGAAGTTTCACAGCGTATCTGATTCAGACCACCAAGACCGTCAAAGTGATAAATACCCTTGTACCATGAAACTAATCAAAAAAAGCATTCCCGGCGTGTTGCTGGTTGATGGCGATCTTGCCGCGCTGCGATTGGACTCAACCGAATCCGAAAACCGGGTCTATTTGTCCTATGCCTTTCTAACCCATGGCCCGGGATACCGGATATTACCGTCTATTCTGTTAGATGATTGGGGGAATGAAGTTAGCCATTCGAACCTTTACCACTGGATTCGCGAGAACGGCTTGCGCTTTCCACGGGCTGAACTGTTTGGCTTCGATCCGGCCGGATTACAAACACAATACTTTATGCGCGATCTGGAACTGTTTGCAGAATATCCGCTTTACGCCTTTGCCGATAAGGACTCAACGCCGGATTCGGCCGTTCTTGTCCGTGCCATTCTCCTGCCAGGCGAGGCGGTTGACGCTCCTCAACGTGTTACGACACCTGACGACATCGAGTTTCCCCTGTCCAAGGCGGATGTCGAATGGTGGCGGGTGAACTTGCTTCAGAACGATCTGGGGTTCTTTCGCAAACCCCCTCCGGGAGCGGTGTGATCGTTGAATCCGGAAAGTTCAATCTCATCACTGATCCATCATAATGAAAGATAAACCGCTCGTGCATTCGGCTCAATTGCGCCTCACAGTTCAGGCGCGCTTCCCCGATGGGCAGGTCATTGAAGGCCCGCGAGGAACAGAAATCGAGGAATTCGTCCGGGTGGCCGATAGCTCCTGGGATACAAAGGGAGGACATGTCGTCGCCGCGCTGATGAACGGCCGCCTGCGCGAGTTGTGTTTTCCGCTCCGAGAGGATGCGGACCTCGTGCCGATCACTACCGGGACTAATGACGGCGCGCGTATTTATCGCCGCTCGCTGAGTTTTTTGATGATTGTTGCCGCCGCCGAAACGCTTCCCGGCCAAGTGATCACCATTCATCACTCGATGCCATTCGGCGGCTATTACTGCGAGCGAGGTGACGGCCACCCCCTGACTGACGAGGAACTGGCGGCTCTCAAACGGCGGATGCGTGAGATGGTCGATGCGAACCTGCCGATTAACAATATCCGGCTGCCACTTGACGAGGCGCTGGCTTTTTTCCGTGCGCAGGGTGATTTCGAAAAGGCCGACCTCTTCGCCTATCGACGCAAGGATTACCTGACCCTGTACGAACTCGACGGTGTTCGTGACTACTTCCATGGCTTTATGGTTCCTCGAACCAAATACCTGGATCTATTTGACCTGTGTCATTACAACAGCGGCTTTATCCTCCAGTTTCCGCGCCGCAGTTGGCCTAACGTCCTCCAACCCTTCGAAGATGAACCCCGCTTGGCACAAATCTTCCAAACCTACAAGGACTGGTTGACCATCATGGGGGTGGAGAATGTGACCGCCTTGAACAAAGCCATCGCAAACGGCCGCACGCCTGAGGTAATTCTGGTAGCCGAAGCGTTGCATGAGCGCCGAATCGCCAGCATTGCCCGCACTATCGCCAATCGTCAACCCGCAGTCAAGCTCGTTGCTGTTTCCGGCCCTACCTCGGCCGGCAAGACGACGTTCGCCAAGCGCCTGGCTCTGCAGGTAATGGCCCAGGGAATCTATCCCGTCATCATTAGCCTCGACGACTATTTCGTCAATCGTGAAGACACGCCGCGTGATAGATTTGGCAACTACGACTTTGAAACCATCGAAGCGGTGGATGTCGATCTCTTCCAGAGGGATATGCGCCGGCTTATGGCTGGAGAAGAGGTTGTCATGCCCCGTTATAACTTCAAGACCGGCCGTCGCGAGGAGGGCATGCCGCTGCAAATCGGTCAGGACCATGTCATTCTTGTGGAGGGTATCCACGGTCTTAACCCTCGACTGACCGCCCAATTGCCGCCGTCGTCCACCTATCGCATTTTTATTTCGGCCTTCACGCAATTAAACCTTGACAAGCATAATCGCGTGCCCACGACAGATACGAGATTGTTGCGCCGAATCGTCCGCGATGCAGCCCATCGCGGCTACAGTGCCGCGCAAACGATCGGCCGTTGGGAAAGCGTTCGTCGCGGTGAGAAAAACCACATCTTCCCTTTCCAGAACAGCGCCGACGTCTTCTTCAACTCCGCGCTGGTTTATGAACTCTCCGTGCTCAAGCTGCTGGCCGAGCCATTGCTATTGCAGGTGGAGGCGGGGACGCCCGAGCGACTGGAGGCCAACCGGCTGATGGCTTTCCTCCAATGGTTCGAGCCGCTGAAGCAGACGGACCTGCCAATCATCGCCAATGACTCTCTCCTCCGCGAATTCATCGGTGGATCGGTTCTCGAGGCATTCCATCCCAGCCACTGGTATGCAACCGGACGAGACCATTAACGTATATCCTATTTAAGGAGTAATCACCGATATGCGGATTATTTTGTATTTGGGGAAAGGCGGGGTCGGCAAAACAACCGTGGCCGCCGCTACCGCGCTTCGTAGCGCTCAATTAGGCTACAAGACGCTGGTCGCCAGTACCGATATCGCCCATAGCCTGGCCGATTCACTGGACGTCCCTCTGTCGGCTGTGCCGACTCAGGTGGCCGAGAATCTATGGGCGCAAGAGATCAGCGTTGTCGCCGATATCCATAACTATTGGGGCACCATCCAGTCCTTCATGTCGAACATGATCAGCGGCCCCGGAATTTCCAATGTCGTTGCCGATGAGCTTTCTGCGTTTCCCGGAATGGATGAAATCGTCAGTTTGCTACACATCAACAAGCAAGCCAAAGAGCGGGAGTTTGAGCGAGTTATCATCGACGCCGCGCCAACCGGTGAAACGATCCGCCTGTTGACCATGCCCGATACCTTTCGCTGGTATGCCGGCCATATCAATAAACTGGAGTCGGCTATTTTTGTGCGCGCCCTGAAGCCATTTGCGGGCAAGTTGCTGCAGGGGCCGTCGGAGGTGATGGACGCCATCAACAACCTGGATGCAGCGACGGCCGAGCTGCGCGCCACCCTGAGCGACCCCGAAGTCAGCAGCTATCGAGTCGTCCTGCAGCCGGAAAAAATGGTTATGCGCGAGGCCGAGCGTGCCGTCAGCTATCTGGGGCTCTTTAACTACCCTGTCGATAGTGTGATCATCAATCGCATCCTGCCCGAATCGGCCGATGATAGCGAGTTCTACCGCAATCGTCGGGCCATTCAGGCCAAATATATCGAGATGATCGAGAACAATTTTCGGCCGCTGCCGATTTGGTACGCCCCCTATTATTCTCATGAAGTGGTAGGGCTGGAACCTCTCAGTCAACTGGCTCGAGATTGCTTTGGGGGGAGCGATCCCGCCGAGATATTCTATCGGGGTATCGTTCAGGAAGTGATTGATTCCGGCGACGGCAGCTACCTGTTGCGGTTGCCGATCCCCTTTGTCAATGCCGATGACGTGCGGTTGCGCAAGCGGGGCGATGAATTGTTCATCACCATCGGCAACTTCAAGCGCGAGATGATCCTGCCCGCGGTGCTCGCCAAACGTCGAGCCGGTGGTGGCCGCCTGAACAATGGAATGTTGGAGATCACCTTTCAGCCCGTCAAAGGTGAAACGTCGCCTGAGTCTGACTAACGGGCAACGAGGCCTGTTACTTGGCTTGGCCTGAGACGTCGGTTGATCCCGGCTGCCGATGCGCACCTCGAATGATTGAAGCCAGATATACCGGTGCTCCCAGCAGGCTGGCGACGCGCTCCAGGCCGAAAACGAGCAACGTCAGCGCCACCGCCTGCTCCGGTGATATTCCCGCTCCGTTGAACAATAGCGGAGCCAGGTTTTCGCGCACACCCAGCCCGCCGATCGATGGGACCAGCAGGGCCAGAGCCAGAATCGGCACGATGATAAGATAGTAGCCGAACGGAATCATCAGCCCCAAAGCCAGCCCGGAAGCTGCCCACCATCCCATCTGTAACAGATTAAACGCGACCGACACCAACAACGCGCCGACCAACGCTCGCCAGCTGCAAAGCTTAATGGATCGCGTCAGTCGGTCGAGAAAGCCATCCCCGGCCGCTCGGACTCCTGCCGGCAGAAATTGCGTGAGGAGATGGAATAACCGTCCATCTGCCAGTGCGATTCCCCCAATCAGCCCCACGACGCAGATCGTCGCGATGGTTGCGGCTACCTGGGACGGAAACCCCTCCGGTCGGAATGGCAAGACAGCCAGAGCCATCAGAAACATGGCCATCAAACCCGAAAGCCGGTCGATCATAACAGTGCTGACAGCCACTCCGCTGTCGACATCCTGAGCAGCTTCGGCCGCGCGCACGACGTCTCCCCCCAATCCTGAGGGTAAAAAGGCATTGAAGAAACTGCCGACCAGATATAGCTCCACAAGTCGACCGAAGCGAATCGACGACCCAACCCCATGCAAAACGATATGCCAGCGGAATGACCTTAACGGCAGGCTGAGCGCAATCAGCACCGCCCCTAATACCATCCAGCCCGGTTCGATGTCCTTAATGAGGGCCCAGATCGCGCGTGCGTCCAATTTGCTCATGACCAGATACAGTCCGACAACAGTGACAGATACCTTGAGCAGCGACATGAGTCGTCGCCGATTAGGATTGGCCCGGGCGTCAGGGTTTGGAGTTTGTTTGGAGGGATCCATCAAGCCCAATTGTAGATGATCCGCCTAAAGCCGTCATTTATCGTTCATCCTTTCCGTATGGTTATCGGATGACGCGCGTTGGCCGGGATGGTTTATAATCGCCCTGTGACGTCTCTTGAAGCATCATGGCGGCGACTATCGGAACCCGGAAGTCCAGCCCGTTTAGGGTTGGCGGTCGCGGCCATTCTCCTCTACTTCTTTCTGGCTGTCACCAGCCTGATCGATGATAGCCCCACAATGGACGAGCAAAACCACATCGCTCGCGGTCTGGCTTTTTTGCGCACCGGCGACCCTCGCCTGAGTATGGAGCATCCGCCCCTGATCAACTCCATCAGCGCGCTGCCGCTCCTGACCATGCCTGAGCTACGTTTGCCGACCGATCACCCCAGCTGGGAACGGCGCGAGGGCTGGTATGAGTTCGCCGATCTCTTTCTGTGGCAGTACAACCACGACGTCGGGCGAATCATCTTTCTCTCCCGGTTGCCCATCGTTTTCATGGCTATTGCCCTGGCCTTGACCGGCTATCGGTTTGCACGCAGCCTATGGGGCACGTCCGCCGGCTTGCCGGCCCTCATCCTTTTGCTGTACGAGCCGAACCTGATGGCCCACGGCCGCTACACCACGACCGACATGGGCGGCACGTTGTTTACTTTTCTGGCCACTTTTATGCTCCTGCGCCTTTGGCGGATTTCTGACCATTGGTCATGGCCTCGCTGGGCGGTGGCTGCGCTCTGTATGGGGCTGGCTTTTGGCAGCAAGCTATCAGCTCTAGGGTTTGTGTTCATCTGGGCTGTGCTGGCATTGCTGCCCCTTTATTCCGATCCGGGCCAATATCGTCGACAGGCAGCCCTTTGGCGGTTGGCCCAGTTAATCACGGGCGGCCTTGCTTCCCTACTCATCGTCTGGCTCATCTTCGGGCTGCAATGGGGAGCCTTGGACTTCATCAGCGAACTGCTTCAACCGCTTAATGGCCTGCCTGCCCCTATGCCGACCTTCTGGGCCGGGCTGGAGCAGATTGCGCTCCTGGGTGGAGGCGGTCGAGCCACGGCCTTCCTCTTCGGTCAATTCTCCGAAGAGGGTTGGTGGTATTATTTCCCCGCCGCCTTCGTCGTCAAGACGCCCATTGTCCTGATTTTCCTGATAGCGGTGGCCGCTGTGGTTCTGCTTCATCAGCAGACAACCAGAAGTCGGGCGATTTTTCTATTGGTGGCCGCTATGGGTTTCTATCTATTAGTCATGCAAAGCGCTCTCAATATCGGTTATCGCCACGTCCTGCCCGCGCTGCCTTATCTGCTCGTACTGGCAAGCGGCCTGGCGACTTCGGAGGCGCGGAGAGTCGGCCGCCGAATCGATTGGCACCATGGACTTGCCGCCGGTGTAGCCGCGCTGATAGCTGTTGCCTTGTGGATTCATCCCCATTACCTCAGCTATTTCAACCTTGCTATTGGCGGCCCGGCCAACGGCTACCGCATCCTCACCGACAGCAATGTGGATTGGGGACAGGACTTGCTCCGCTTGCAGACATGGATGGAGGCCAATGATGTGGATCAGGTGAAGTTGGGCTGGTTTGGGTCGGCCGATCCCGACTACTACGGTATCCCCTATACGCCAATACCTGGCCTTGGTCGGGATGCCTTCTTTCGTTTGTGGTGGGAGGTGCCATTCGACCCGCGCGCGCCGGAGCCGGGCGTCTATGCCATCAGCGCGTCGAGCCTTTGGGAGCCACCGCTCCGGGTGGAAGAAAAACAGGTCTATGCCTGGTTTCGCACTCGCGAGCCTGACGCCAGGGTGGGGTATTCACTCCTGATCTACAAGGTGCCATAGTGGACGTCATTGATCATTATCTTATCCCGGTCTGAGACTCATCCGCTCCCGTTTGACCGGAGCCTTGTTGGACAGTATTATGCTATTGTTGCTTACCCCGTAAACAAGAACTAGTAAGGAGACCTAAGCACATGAATGAGAACAAACAATCCCGCCAGGGGACGACCCGCAGAGGAGCCATGAAGCGAGCCGTTGCGATCGTCATGGTCCTGCTGGGCGTCCTGATATTTGCTCAGGCAATCTCAGCTGCCCAAGGGGACGAGCCGTCCACCCCGACGACCCAGTCAACCCCCGATGCCTATGATGCACCGACGGAAGCTGAGCTGCTGGCCATGCCCGCGACCATCGACCGGTATCTGGCTGCCCATACAATACCGAACGGCGCCATCGCCGCCGCCAATCTGGACGGATCGACCAAAACCACTTCGAAGAACAAGGTCGCCCCTGGGGAGACGTTCACCTACACGATCACTGTCGCCAACAGCGGCGATGTGGCGATACCTGTGACGGTAACGGACGTGTTGCCGGCTGAGGTGACCTACTATAGCCATCAATGTCCGCCGCTCATCACCACATCCTGTGG
>CAYXNH010000020.1:20780-26439 GCA_964466135.1 uncultured Ardenticatenaceae bacterium
CTGAGGTGACCTACTATAGCCATCAATGTCCGCCGCTCATCACCACATCCTGTGGTTATAGCGCCGGAACCGTGAGCTGGGAAGGAACAGCCGCCGCCGGGGAGAGTGTCGAGATCTCCATCACTGTCATCCTGAATGTTGATGTGGCCATCGGCACGGTCGTCACCAACACCGCCCAACTGGTTAGCGCCGAACAGGAGCTGGAGGTCAATGCCGATGTGACCGCCACCAAGCTGGCTTCTTCCCCCATCCAGTTTTTACCGTATACGACTTATGGCTTGATGCCCGAGCCCGGTCCGGTCACCCTGACCGGCGGCCAGGTGAATAGCACCAATAGCTGGAACCTGTCGTGGACAACCAGCCCCGGATCGACCGGCTACGAGATTCAGGAGTCGAATGATCCGAATTTTGCCGCTGTGACGCCCATCATCGTCGGGGAGACAGCCTCTCTGACCATCAAACGAGCGCCCTCGCCAAATAATGTTTATTACTATCGCGCGCGCAGCCTGGTCGGTCAGTTTGGCGGGCCATGGTCCAATGTCGTGACCGTTGTCGGTGGTTATTGGGACGACTTTGAAGATCCTTCCACCGGATGGGCTGTCCGTCGGGGCACGCATCCGGAAGACCTGAAGGGCATTTATCAAGATGGCGATTTTGTCACAAAGGTTGAAAGCCGATGGGACTGGCTCATTGCCAGCCCGCTGCGGCCCGCGCCGCGTGTCCCCTATGTGATTGATTTCGATGCTGTTATCGTTGGAAACGATGGTGGACCGGGATTTTCCAACTCGGCCGGTGGGGTGTTTGGTGGCGACTGGAACGGCCAGGAGTGCCCGCCTGATACGACTTCCGATGAAGTATTTATGAAACAGACCAATTGTTTCAATCATTTCTACAATGCCAACGGCATCTATGAGAACGCGAACCTGAACGCTGTCAAGATGCTGATGGTTTTCGAGCGTGTCGATCAACTGAAATATGTGCCGCAAGAAGGCGGCAGCCCGCTGAAACGATATGGTGATATTCCGTTAAACGCGATCGTTTACAAAAAGATCGATCCCAAAGGCTGGAACCATTATCGGTTTGAAGTTCGCGCCGACAGCATTCGTGTCTATGCCGGGAAGTATGGGGAGGAGTTAAAACTCCAGTATCAATATCATGATACCCGCTGGATCAACAGTCCCTACTTCGGGTTCTTTACATCGACGGACTTCATTGAAGATTCGATCTGGCATCTTGATAACTATTCGGTCATGCCGCTCGACAATTAAAAGTTTTCGGGTTCGATGAAACAGTTGGCCGGCGGGCATCCTCGTGTTGTCCGCCGGCCGTTTTTATTCCCGGCCCCGATGAAGTAAGAGTGCTGAAGTGAGGACGATCTCGCCCTTTTCCAGGCAGTATCGTAGAATGAGACAGTCTGGTCATGTGGTGATCAGAAAGGAGTTGATTCAATGGGTTTCCATGGTGGCGGGTGGTGGGCTTTCCTGAGTCAGGAAGAGAAACAGGATCGCCCCGTCGTGACCCGCGATTTGCTGGTTCGGGTGTGGGGCTTCGCCCGGCCGTATACAGGCAAAGTATTGCTCTTGCTGGTCGGCATCATCCTGACGACGGCCATCACCCTGGTCTCTCCCCTGCTCATGCGGGCGCTCATTGATGATGCGATCCCCAATGGTGATTTGATGCAGCTCAACCTGTTGGCTATAGGATTGTTCCTGGTGCCGATAGTGAGCGGCCTGGTCGGCGTCTGGCAGCGCAATCTCACCGCCGTCGTCGGTGAAAGCATCATCTTCGATCTGCGTAACGCCGTTTATGCGCACTTCCAGCGGATGTCGCTACGCTTCTTCACCCAATCCCGAACCGGAGAATTAATGTCGCGCCTCAACAATGATGTTGTCGGCGCGCAACAAGCGGTCAGCAATACGATTGTCTCGATTTTCTCCAACGTGATTCAAGTGGTCGGCACGCTGGCCATCATGCTGGCGCTTGAGTGGCGTCTGACGTTATTGGGGCTGATCGTCGTACCCTTCTTCTACTTGCCGGCGCGCAAGATCGGCCGCATCCTGCGCGATCTCCGTCGGCAATCGATGGTCCTCAACGCCGAGATGAACGCCACCATGAACGAGACGCTCAACGTCAGTGGCGCCTTGCTGGTCAAGCTGTTCGGCCGCGAAGAGCGCGAACTGGCTCGCTTTCAGCGTGATAGCGCCGCGGTACGTAATCTGGGCATTCGCTCCGCGGTCGTCGGCCGTTGGTTCTTCATGCTCCTGGGGATCATCGCGGCGGTCGGCACGGCCCTAATCTATTGGGTAGGCGGCTATCTGACCATCAAGGGCGCGTTCACGATTGGCACCATCGTCGCCTTCGGGGCCTACCTGACCCAACTTTACGGACCCCTCATGTCGCTATCCGGCTTGCCGATCGAATTTATCCAGAGCATGGTGAGCTTCGAACGAGTATTCGAGGTTCTTGATATCCCTCTTGAGATCGCCGACAAGCCCGACGCCAAGCCCCTTACTGATGTCCAGGGTAGCCTTACCTTTGAGGACGTGACTTTTGATTACACCAAGCTGCCCCCCGGTATGCAAGGCGGTTTATCCGAGATAGTGCGCTATTCAAGAGGTGGCGGTGAGACGTTGCTCCGCCGTGGTCGCGAGGCAGAGGAAGGCATGGATTCCAGGGAGGCAGTCAAAGGCCACAACGGGATGGAACCAGATAGGGTAGTTGACGAGGAGATGGACGAGCCGGTTGTGATCCGACGAGTGGCCATCAGCGATGTCAGCTTCCACATCGATCCGGGCCAACTGGTGGCACTGGTGGGGCCAAGCGGGGCCGGCAAGACGACCATCACCTACCTGATCCCCCGTCTCTACGATCCGACCAGCGGCCGTGTGCTCATTGACGGTCACGACCTGCGTGATGTGACCCTGCTCTCTCTGGCCGATAATATCGGAATGGTGACCCAGGAGACGTATCTCTTCTATGACACGATCCGCGCCAACTTGCTATATGCTCGGCCAGAGGCGACGACCGAGGAAATGGTCGCCGCGGCCAAGGCGGCCAATATCCACGACTTCATCGTCTCGTTGCCTGATGGTTACGATACAGTCGTCGGGGAACGCGGCTACCGGCTTAGCGGTGGCGAGAGGCAGCGCGTGGCCATCGCTCGCGTCATCCTGAAGGATCCCCGTATCCTCGTCCTCGATGAGGCGACGTCCCATCTTGATTCGTTGTCTGAGTCGCTTATTCAGGAAGCCTTGCAGCGGGTGATGGTGGGACGCACGAGCCTGGTTATCGCCCATCGCCTGTCAACCATCCTGGCGGCCGATATGATCCTGGTGCTCGATCAGGGTCGTCTTGTGGAGTCGGGGACGCATGGCGAACTGGTGGCTGCCGGCGGCCTCTATTTATCGCTATATGAGACACAATTCGGCCGTCAACAAGTCGACGCGTGATGCAGTAGCGGAGATAACGCCTGCCCTCCAAACAGGGTAGGGCAGGCGTGTATTTATTTACCTATCGATGATGTTAGCGGGAAATAGGCGCGTTGGGTCAACAGCCCGTCTGGGGATACCTCGAAGAACGCGGCCGATACTGCCCCCCAGTTTCCGCCCATATCCTGGCCCTGAACAAAGGCCATGTGCCATCCTGGCGTAAGTCCCGCCGTGGAGATCGAGCCGGTGACCGCCTCAACCTTCGAATCAAACTCGCCATCGGTCGCCTGGAGTGCGATCTTGCCTACGCCGGCTACCCATGGCGGCGTATCGATGGTGGCGACGGCCGCGACAACCCGTTGGTCGCCGTTGCCCGTGTCGTCGACCGTGGTCGTTAGCGTCAGTAGCGGATTATCACCGCTCACTGCCGGTTGATCGACGACCGGGCCGCGAACAGTCATGTAGGGCGTTCGGGCGATCTTGGCCGCATAGAGCAATGCGGGACCGTTATCGGGCCATTGCCGATTCTCGATTTCCGAAAACGGCGGCATAAACTGATTGCCTATTTCGAAAGTGTAAGCCGGAATTCCCAGCTCGCCATAAGCCCAGTCGTCGGTCGCGCCACTCGTGCGGTAAAGACATGGCCCAGACTGGCAGGACTGGTAGCCGTTGAAGGTCGCAAACTTGTCGCCGATGGCTTGTAACCCTATCTTGTTGGGCGCGGCTGAGGAGCGGCTCCCCCACGGCCATAGTACCAGATTGCTGTAGCTATGGAGGGTGATGAATATTCCTGTCGTATCGTCCGGCGCAGCATCATTCAAGGCCGGGCCACGCTGGTCAGGGATGAGCGCGCTGATTAGGTCTTCTATGGCCGCCGATTCATTCTCGGAAGCGGCCGAGGGACCGAGGTAGGTCAAATCGCAAGGATAATCACTGGTACCGCCCTGATTCCATTCAAAACTGTGGTTCCGGTTCAGATCGATCCCCGGTTGTGCCGCCTCGCCTGGCGGCCAGGCAGAGCAATCCGGCATGCCATCGTTGTTGGCATCGTTGTTGGCGTTCTTGCGCTGGTAAAAGGGCTGCCCGCCATATGCAGGCGTCTCACCCAGCTCCACCAGCCAGTGTCCGTCAGGATTGACCGTAGGCACGATCCAGATTTCATGGTGATCGACCAGCCAGGTGACGTCGGGATCGTTGCCGTAGCCGCTCAGTAATTGCTCCAGAAAGCGCATAGCGAGCTCCGGCGTGGTGATCTCACGCGCATGGATATTGGCCATGAGGAAGAAAACGGGCTTGCTGCCCATGGTAATATTCTCGCCATCGATTACCGAGCTGCCCGGCCGATTCTCGTTGGTCACGCGCATGGCAAGCAACGGAAATCCGGGCAACGTTTCCCCACCTTTCATGATGCAACCACCCTGACTCAGGCAATGACTTTGGCCATACTGAACCAGCTCTGACTGATTGGGGTATGTCTGGTTTAAGGCCTCCAGGTCGGCGTATAGCTGGTCGATGGTGCGATAGCCGCCGAAGAAATCGGTGAAACGCTTCTGGCGGCTCCAGAGTTGGGCTCCTGCGGCCTCATCAATCGCGACTCGCCAACCCGCGTCGAGCAGTGACGAATAGCCGGCATAATCGACCGCTGCCAGGACATAACGCTCCTCATGGTTGTTATATTCCCACACATCATAGGCGGACAGCCGGTCAATGTCAGCGATATCGTCGTAATAGACACGAACGACGAAGGATGAGCCGATCGGCTGTTCAGACGCAGCCGATGAGCCGGCCCACACCATGCTGCTGATCAGCAGAACGAGAAGAGCGGCGATGAGACTGATATGACGTTGTGCATGTGGGGGTTGGTTCATCTGTGGTTTTGGCCCTACTTGCGATTGAGTCGCGGCAGGAAGATTGCTGCCAGCATTAACAGGATGAATATGATAAAGATTGCGATTCCGACCGGGTCCATCAATAGTACCTCCGTATTGGGACTGTTCTGTCAGTGCGAGCCAAACGGGTCGCGCAGACTATTATAGTCCCAGTTGCCACGGTAACAATCTCATATCAGATATGTTTACAGGCGAGGCAGCGCAATTTCAGAGGTAGAGAAACCAACAGAAAAGCTGCCTGTCTTCAGGCAGCTTTAAAATTCCTCGTCTATTGCGATCCAATAATTTGTATTCTTAACCTTCTTTCTTTACAGTTTCAAGATATAGCATGATGGTTTCGAT
>CAYXNH010000021.1:0-26429 GCA_964466135.1 uncultured Ardenticatenaceae bacterium
ACCTGGAAAGGTTGCGCCACAGGGGCGGAAAGGTTGCGCCACAGGGGAATTGTAAAAACATTCTGAACCCGGGTTTCCAGCCTGCATTTTGCGCTATAATGACCTCCATTCTCGCACGGAGGTAGCACTATGCGAATATTCCGGCTCGGGGCTGTCGCTGCGTTGCTGATCCTGACCGCGGCGGCCATCATCACCCTGTTCAACAGACCGACGACGACCGTCGAGCTGGCCGGTCCGGCCCGCGCCGCCGGCTATGACGAGGTCGCCAACCTGCCGGCCGTCTTTCGCCCCCCGCCCACGCCCACCCCGACCAACACGCCGTTGCCGACCAACACACCGTTGCCCACGGCAACCTTCATCCCACCCACGCCGCCGCCCACGCGCCAACCGGCCGCCTCGCCCACGCCCGGCTTCGGCCCCAACCTGCTGGCCAACGGCAGCTTCGAGGAGGGCTGGACGGACCTGCCGCCCGAGCCGGGCTACCTCATCAATCAGGAGCCGAACGAGTGGGATTTGTCCTGGCTGCCGAAATACACGGAGGTTTGGGATCCGCGGCCGCCGCATCATGACGAACCCGGTCTCGGCATCGTTATGGGCGTCCCCGAGATGATCCACAAGCTGGGGTGCATCTGTAACGGCGGCCTGCCGATACCGGAATGGCTGGGCGGGCCGCGCGCTCTCATCCTGGAGGGCTTGCACACCTACAATATGTTCCATCGCGCCGCGGCCTTCGGCAGCCAGCTATCGCAAAAGGTCACCCTGCAGCCGGGGACCTACCGGTTGACCGTGCCGGTGCAACTCCATATGCAAGAGGATGACAGACCGCCCGAAGACCTCACCTGGGACACCTTCACCGCCGAATCAGGCGCGTGGGTGCTCTATGACAGGACAAAGCTCGGCGACTGGGCCACCGCCCGCGAGATGGGCGACCACCGCTGGTACTATCACGTGATCGAGTTTACGTTGGGGCAGCAAACCGAGGTAGAGGTGCGCATCCGCGTCAAGAGCATCTACAATGGCCCCAAGGACTTCTTCATCGACGCGGTGTGGCTGGAGAAGATCATCAACTAGTACAGGCAGGACGAGGCAGCTTACTGCAGCTCGACCGTCTTCAGCCGCCGCTCCATATCGCGCAGGTCGGCCCGCAGCACGCCCAGTTCGGGGAAATCAGGCCGGTGCTTCATGTCGGCCTTGAGCACCTCCAGGCCGGGCTTGAAGGCGGCCATATCGGCGAAGATCTCCTCCGCTTTTTCGGTCTCGCCGTTGCGCTCCAGAGCGCGGCCGAGGTAATAGTAGGCCTGCAACTCATAGGCGACGTCGGGCAAACCAAGGCGGGTTGAGGCGGCCAGCGATTCGGCCGCGGCGCGCGCCGTCCCCTGCCGGTAGAGCGACACCCCCAGATGATAATGGTAGAGCGCGTGCTTGGGGGCCAGACCGATGGCCATGCTATAGGCGTCGGCGGCGCGATCATACTGGCTGTTGGCCAGATGGAGTTGACCCAGCGTGTTATAGACCGGGTGGGCGTCGGGTCGCAGTTCCAGCGCCTTCAGCGCGTCCCGCTTGGCCCGATCGAACTGCATATCGGCCAGAAAGATGAGCGCGCGCAACTGATAGGTCTCCCAAAAGCCCGGCCGGGAGGCGATGGCCTTGTCGGCCAGGTCGAGAGCCAGCTCCAGATCGCCGCGCATGAAGCTGCGGCGTGCCATGCGAAAGGAAAAGGGGGTGGTCACAGCGCGCTGGATGGACAGCAGCAACAGGCTGAGGCTGACGCCGGTAATGGCATAGACCGCGTTGCCGTTCTTCATGCCGAAGGTGATCCCGGCGATGGCCGGAATGGCCATGACCAGCGAGATAATGCGCTCGCCATCAGTCAGGGGCAGGCGACGCTGATACCAGACGAGATAGACCACCAGCCCAACAGCGATGATGGCCGATACGACCACATCAAACCGGCCGGGAGCGAGGCTATAGATGACCAGGCCGATCACCCAGATGACGGCCGAGATGAGCACGGGCCAGACGACACTGTCGCGGAGTTCGCCGCGCGACGGGTGCGTACCGATTCGTTTATTTGATATGGGAGCTTTATTGGCCAAGTGCTACCTCATTGACTTTCGCGCCGGATCGCTGGACAATACGCGATTGTTTTCATCACCGACGGCTCGGACCACCTGTGATTGAATTGACTATTTATGTCAGACTGAAATCGATAATAAGGCAATTTATTAGATGACGCAACCCTCAATTCCCGGCTTTCGCGAGGTTCCGCGCACCGGCGTGATCTATGTCATGCACCGCGCGGCCGAGCTGGGCTTCACCTATGACGCGCCCGACTGGGCCAATCTGGGCCAGGGCGCGCCGGAGACCGGCCCCCTGCCGGGCGCCCCGCCGCGCATCGGCCAGGTCACCATCGACCCCCGCCGTCATGAATACGGCCCCATCACCGGCCAGATCGCCCTGCGCCACAAGGTGGCCGACCTCTATAACACCCTCTATCGGCAGGGCAAGCGCAGCCAATATACGTGGGAGAACGTCAGCATCTCCGGCGGCGGCCGCGTGGCGCTGGCCCGCATCGCCGCCGCGCTGGGCAACATCAACATGGGCCACTTCCTGCCCGACTACACCGCCTACGAGGAGCTGCTGAGCATCTTCAAGGCGTTCATCCCCATCCCCATCCTGCTGGAACCGGACCTCGGCTATCACGCGCCGCTGGAGATGGTGAAGCGCGAGATTCAGGGGCGCGGCCTCAAGGCGATGCTGCTGAGCAACCCGGCCAACCCCACCGGCCAACTCATCGAAGGGGAGCGGCTGGCGCGCTGGACGCAGCTGGCGCGCAATTACCGCTGCTCGCTCATCCTCGACGAGTTCTACTCCCACTACATCTATAACGGCCACGAGCCGGGCCGGCCTCCCAGGATGGTCTCGGCCGCAGCCCACGTGGAAGATGTCGACCGCGACCCGATCATCATCGTCGACGGGCTGACCAAAAACTGGCGCTATCCGGGCTGGCGCATCAGCTGGACGCTGGGGCCGGCCGAGGTCATCTCGGCCATCGCCAGCGCCGGGTCGTTCCTCGACGGCGGGGCCAACAACCCGTTCCAGTCGGAGGTGGCCTCGCTGCTGGAGCCGGAGAGCGTCTATCAGGAGACGGCCGCCATCCAGACCGCTTTCCGCGCCAAGCGCGACTACATGCTCGACCGGCTGTACAAAATGGGGATCACCGTGGAGGTGGAGCCGGCGGGGACGTTCTACGTGTGGGCCAACCTGTCGCAGCTGCCGCCGCCGCTCAACGACGGCTTCCAGTTCTTCGAGGCCGGGCTGGAGGAGAAGGTCATCACCGTGCCGGGGGTGTTCTTCGACGTCAACCCCGACAAGCGCCGCACCTACGCCCGCTATCGCCACCACAGCCGCATCAGCTTCGGCCCGGAGATGGAGACCGTGGCTCGCGGGCTGGACGGGCTGGAGCGAGCTATCGCCCGGCGCCGCAACGATTGATCCCCCTAAACGGCAAAACCCCAGGGGTCTCTCAAGATCCCCGGGGTTTCCATTGGCTCCAGTCCAGAGGTGATGAATAAGTTCTCCGGCCGGATCAGCCCGACCGACCGTCACACATGGATACTTTAATGGAAGCCGCCGGATTCTCCTAGTGACAATTGTCACACTCAAAATACGACAAATGTCACCCTCTGCGCCCGGACGGGTCAGGGATAGTTGGCGGGGATAAGCGTCAGCGGGTCGATATTGCTCCCCAGCCGCTTGTCGAAGACATTGAGATGGGTGTGATAGCCGCAATCGCGCCCGGCACAGGAGTTGCCGTAGATGTCGAGGGTGTAGCCGATGTTGCTCTCCGTGCCGATGGCTTGCCCGGCGGTCAGAGTCTCGCCCACGACGGCCGAATAGTGGCCGTGGAGGTAGAGCACGGCGTAGGCGTCGTTCTCGACCTGGATGAAGGTGTTGCCCCACTGGTCATAGCCCGTGCCGGTGACCGTGCCGGAGATGATCGACTTGATCGTCGCCCCGTTGCCCGCGGCGAAATCGACGGCGTAATGGCCGTAGGACTGGCCGTGGATACCTTGTGTCAGGATATACGTGTCATAGGGCGGCACGATCTCCGGCGGGGGAATGTCCGATAGCGTTGCGTCAGGGGTCGGGACGGGCGTCGGGGCCGCGGCCGCGGGGTTGCCCTCGCCTCCCCAGCCGCGCACAATGCTGGCGGTGAAGAACAGCAGCAAGGCGATGCCGGCCAGGGTGAGGCCGTCGAGGCGTGGTGGTCTTGTCACATAGCATAATATAGAACATATGTGCGGGTTGT
Organism: uncultured Ardenticatenaceae bacterium; assembly: GCA_964466135.1. GTDB lineage: Bacteria > Chloroflexota > Anaerolineae > Promineifilales > Promineifilaceae > Promineifilum. Next base: position 4,313 of record CAYXNH010000021.1, read on the forward strand.
CAAGGGAATAGATCAGGGCAATCGCAAATAGGCCAACAGCCGAACGGGTTACCCCTGACCTGAGCCTCTACGCACTTTAGCGACGATCCTGACTCACTGGATCTGTTGATGAATCACCGGGATCGCTTGTCAATGGGTTTACGAATGATTGTGTCAGGAGACAAGGGCTCCCGGCAATACTTGCATATGGCAGAGTCGGGCTTGATGTACTCCCCACAATTCGGGCAGAGGGCGATTTTCCCGCGATTAAATTCCTGTCGAAATATTCCTTCCTGATCCGAGGACATAAAAAGCGCAAAAAGCACGACTAACCACCCCAGGAGCAAGCCATATACAAAACCATTCCAGAATCCACGTCCTTTGTAGTGAAACAGGGCCGCGGCAACCAGGCTGGCAATGATGTTCGATATTAAGATGATGAATATATATTCCCTTTCCATCAGATCGTCCCTTGCGTGACGGGTGTTCCGGAGGTCGGCCTCGACTTCGTCAAGAGTAATTGACAATTAGCGCACTTAAACATGATCCCTCCTGCTGAACTGGTCTGAAGTGCTGGGTCAACTGGATGTGATCGAGACAGGTCGTGGTGCCGGCAAGTGGCTCGAAGCCGCGAACGTACGATGTTCGGAGTACCCCGGCAAATCAGACTATGGTCTATCCGGTTTTCACTATGATATACTTCCACAATTAAAAATCGAACCCGGGATTCCTGAACTCGCTCGCCTGAGTGCCGGCGGCGAGACCTGCGACCATTATCGTATTGCAACATCGACCGCGAAATCAGGGAGACAGCACGGCGGTAGATGCCGACACATAATCGAATAGGCTTTCTTGCGGGATTGCCCCTGACAATTCCTCTGACACGGTGAGACGCATGTTCGGATTAATCGACTGGTCATTCATCATCACACTGGGGGTTATCGTCTTCACGGCGCTGCTGGGGGCCTATATGCGCGCGCGGCATGAGGACCGCTGCCTGAGGGACTTCGACGGCTATCGGGTGACTGTGGAGCGCGACGGCCGTGGCATCATCTGGGGCGACCTGAAAGTCCATCCCACCGGGGTCGAGCTGATCTATAGCGTCGACGTAAAGGACGACGATCACATGGAGACGAGCTACATCTATTACAAGGATGAGTTCGGCGATCTGCATGCGATCTACCGCCACGCGCGCGACCTGACGCCCGAGCTGCAGGCCCGCCGCGCCCGCAGTGTGGAGCGATCGCTGCATCCCGGCCTGTTTCGTCGCGCGCGGCGCTCGCTGCGCAACTTCCTCAGCACGGCGGCCGATTCATTCGCCGACGCGCTGACGATGACCATGGGCCGCATGCGCTATAAGGGCGCGAACCTGATGACCGACACCAGCCAGACCTATATGCGCGGCATCAGCAAGGATGTCTTCGGCTATGTCGGCACCAGTTTTGACCCCCTGCTGGAACAGTACATCGGCACGCGGGTGGTCATGGAGATGGTTGAGGACGGGGTGGTCCATGAGCATTCCGGCGTGTTCAAGGAGTACTCGGCCGACTTTCTGCAGCTGCTGGACGTGTTCTATCCGATGCCCCAGGAGGTGAGTCTGGACGGCAAGACGGAATATCAGATCGCCGATAAGGTCACCATCACCCTGGCCGGCGAGGAGCTGCACATCCGCAACAAGGCGGACCAGCCGCAATATCTGGAGCGGATCGAGGTGGGCGGGGAGGAGACGGAGCTGAATGCTATCCTGCCCGGCGGCGAAGAGATGACGGTGCCAATCGCCGCCGAGGGGAAGAAGGTTGAGCTGTATATGCGGATCGCCTCGCGGCTGGATATGATCGTGCCGCGGGCCGGCGCGCTGATTCGCCACCGGGCGGAGCGATATGACCCGGACTCGATCTTTGATGTCGGGCTGGCGATGGTGCGGCGGGATTCAACAGACAGGGAGATCGAAAAGCTGCGCGAGAGACTGCGTTATACGCCGCAAGACGCCGGGGCGGCGGCCAAGCTGGGGGAGATGTTGCTGCTAATGGGCAACTTCAGCGAAGCGCGCCATTGGCTGATGGAGGCCAAAGAGCGAGCCTATCGCCTGCCGGATCACGGCAACCGGGTGGATCAGAACTTGCGGCAGGTTGAGCGCCACATCGGGCCGGCAAAAGAGAAAAAGCCGGCGGCCGAAGCGGTCCAGGTGGTGACGGTGGAGGGGGAGGCGGTAGCCGGTGATGAGGTTGTCGGTTTGAAGGGCGGGGAGGGCGGCTGAAAGAGACATAATAGCGTCGATTTATACCACGCACTCGCCAAAGAGCGTATTCCGTACGGGCGGGACAACCGGCGCGAGCGATTTTGCCCGAGCAAGATACGTGGTTTGCCGGTTGTCTCGCCCCTCTTGTGTTAACCCTTTTCTTTCCGCTCTGCTAGAATAGGGCTTCATGACCACGTCCCTGGAAACCCTGGCCCTGACCCTGCACGACATCGGCGCGATCCGCTTTGGGCGATTTCGGCTGCACAGCGGCCGCGAATCGCGCATCTACATCGATTTGCGCCTGCTGGTGTCCTACCCGCAGGCGTTGCGCGAGGCCACAGCCGCCTATCGGGTCGCGCTCGACCAGCTGGAGTACGACCTGCTGGCCGCCACCCCGCTGGCCGGGCTGCCCATCGGCACCGCCCTATGCCTCGACACCGACAAGCCGCTCATCTACCCCCGCAAGACGGCCAAGAGCTACGGCACCGGCAAGAACATCGAGGGGCAATGGTCGGTCGGTCAGACCGTCGTGGTCGTGGACGATCTCGTCACCTCCGGCGACAGCATCCTGGAGACCATCGCCGCGCTGAAGGCCGCCGGATTGAAGGTGCACGACGCGGTGGTGCTCATCGATCGGGAGCAGGGCGGGCGGGCCACCATCGAGAGCCAGGGCTACCGCCTGCACGCGGTCACGAGGCTGCCCGAGCTGTTGGGCATCCTGCTGGAACACGGCCGCCTCAACCAATTTCAGTACGACGAAGTTCTCGCGTCACTTGGCTTAACATAACGAACCCGTAGCTGTAGCGCAAGGCGGCACCAGGCGGGCGGCAACCGGCCTTTGCGGGTAAACAAATTAATGCGGTCTAAAGGGTAGGGGCGAGGCAGCGACGAAGTCATCATCGTTTTGCAGAACCACCCTCATTCGCGGTTGCCTGACCCCTTCGGCATCCTTGATTAATATGTAAATATCCAACAGCCGGTTTCGTATAACAGCATCAGGATCGTTCCCGCGCTCAAGGAGAGAACCATGGATTTTGACATGAAAGTCAAGCAGGCGATCTACCGCGCCGTCGTCGAGACGACCCGCATGCCCACGGTGGCTGAGGTGGCCGGGCAAATGGGGGCGTCGCCGTCGGCCGTGCACGCTGCCTTTGGGCGTCTCTATGAGCGGCACATGCTGGTGCTGGAGCCGGACGGCGAGACGATTCGCATGGCGATGCCTTTTTCCGGCGTGCCGACAGAGCATCGCGTCCACGTGGACAGCCGCAGCTACTTTGCCAACTGCGCCTGGGATGCGCTGGGCGTGCCGGCCGCGCTCCACAAGCCGGGTGTCGTTGAGACTCGCTGCGGATGGAGCCACGAGCCGATTCGTCTGGAGGTGGGTCCCGATGGGCCGGCGCCCGCGGCGTGTGTGGCCCACTTTGCCATCCCGGCTGTCCATTGGTGGAAGGACATCGTCTTCACCTGAGCGACGATCCTGTTCTTCCGGTCGGAAGAAAATGTGAACCTTTGGTGCGCGGCGCGGGGGTTGCCCCGGCGGCCGCTGGTTCCATTGGAGCAGTTGGGGCGGCTGGCGGTCGCCTGGTATAGCAACCGGCTCGATCCCGAGGCGCGGCGGCCCGGGCCGGATGAGATCCGCGCCATCTTCGCCGGAATCGGCCTGGAAGGGCCGTTCTGGGATTTTCAATCCGATCAGTTCGGCCGGTGAGCAATCGGCCTGTCTGGGAGAAGCCATATGAGTAAAAATATAACCCGCAGCACGGCCCATAACGTGTTGCGCATGGAACAAAACCCCCTGGAAGTGATGTTCAAGCCGCGCAGCGTGGCCGTCATCGGGGCCACCGAGCGGGCGGGCAGCGTGGCCCGCACCATCGTCTGGAACCTCATCTCCACCTCCTTCGGCGGCACCATCTTCCCGGTCAACCCCAAGCGCAACAGCATCCTGGGCATCAAGGCCTACCCCAGCGTGGCGGCTATCCCCGACCAGGTCGATCTGGCGGTCATCGTCACCCCGGCCAGGACCGTCCCGGCCATCATCCAGGAATGTGTCGACGCGGGCGTGCGGGCGGCCGTCATCATCTCCGCCGGGTTCAAGGAGACCGGCCCCGAGGGGGCGGCCCTGGAGCAGAAGATCCTCCAGATCGCCCGGACGGGCAATCTGCGCATCGTCGGCCCCAACTGCCTGGGGATCATGAACCCCGTCACCGGGCTGAACGCCACCTTCGCCAGCACGATGGCCCGGCGCGGCTCGGTGGGCTTCATCAGCCAGTCGGGCGCGCTGCTGACAGCCGTGCTGGACTGGAGCTTCCGCGAGAACGTCGGCTTCAGCGCCTTCGTCTCCGTCGGCTCCATGCTCGACGTGGGTTGGGGCGACCTCATCTACTACCTCGGCGACGATCCCAACACCAAGAGCATCGTCATCTACATGGAGTCCATCGGCAACGCCCGCTCCTTCCTGACGGCCGCTCGCGAGGTGGCCCTGACCAAGCCGATCATCGTCATCAAGCCCGGCCGCACGGAAGAGGCGGCGCGAGCGGCCGCGTCCCATACCGGCTCGCTGACCGGCGGCGACGAGGTGCTGGCCGCCGCTTTCCGGCGCTCCGGCGTCCTGCGGGTCGATTCCATCTCCGACCTGTTCAACATGGCCGAGGTGCTCAGCAAGCAGCCGCGGCCGCTTGGCCCGCGCCTGACCATCGTCACCAACGCCGGCGGCCCCGGCGTGCTGGCCACCGACGCCCTGGTGACCGGCGGCGGCAAGCTGGCGCCGGTGTCCGAGGCGGCCATGGCTCAATATAACAAGCTGCTACCGGAGGCCTGGAGCCACAACAACCCCATCGACATCCTGGGCGACGCCGACGCCGAGCGTTACGAGAAGGCCATCGAGATCGCCATCAACGACGCCGACAGCGACGGCACGCTGGTCATCCTGACCCCGCAAGCCATGACCAACCCCACCGAGACGGCCCGCGTGCTGGCCGACCATTTCGCCCGCCCGGCCGGCCATGCTTACGGCAAGCCGATCCTCGCCTCCTGGATGGGCGGCGAGGAGGTCAGCAGCGGCATCGCCCTGCTCAACAAGGCCAACATCCCCACCTTCCCCTATCCCGACACGGCCGCGCAGACCTTCAACTATATGTGGCGCTACCAGCGACGACTGACCGCGCTCTATCAGACGCCGGAACTGGCCGAGGATTTCGGCGAGACCGGCTTCAAGCACTACCTGACGCGCGAGATGCTGGACCAGATCCGCGCCGGCGGCCGCACCATCCTGACCGAGTATGAGTCCAAGCAGGTGCTGGAGGCCTATGACATCCCCACCACGCCGACGCGACTGGCCCACAACGCCCGCGAGGCGGTGGAGATCGCCCGCGAGATCGGCTACCCGGTCGTCCTGAAGCTCAACTCGGAGACCATCACTCACAAGACCGACGTGGGCGGGGTGCGCCTCGACCTGTCGACCGACGACGAGGTGCGCCATGCCTTCACGACGATGGAGGCGGCCGTGGCCGAGAAGTTCAGCCCCGCCGATTTCCTGGGGGCGACGGTGCAGCCCATGCTGAACCTGAAGGAGGGGTATGAGCTGATCGTCGGCTCCAGCCCCGACCCGCAGTTTGGGCCGGTGGTGCTGTTCGGCACGGGCGGCACGCTGGTGGAGGTGTACAAGGACCGCGCGTTGGCCATCCCGCCGCTGAACACGACCCTGGCCCGCCTGACGATGTCGCGCACAAAGATCTACGAGGCGCTGAAAGGGGTGCGGGGGCGGCCGCCGGTCGACCTGGCCGAGCTGGACAAGATCATGGTGCGCTTCAGCCAGCTGGTGGTCGAGCAGCGCTGGATCAAGGAGATCGACATCAACCCGCTGTTCGTCTCCCACGAGCAGATCATAGCCCTCGACGCGCGGGTGGTGCTCTATGAGCCGGAGGTCAAGGAGGAAGAGCTGCCACGGCTGGCCATCCGGCCTTACCCGACGCATTATGTCAAGGAGTTCCGCAACAAGATCAGCGAGTCGTTCATCTTGCGGCCGATTCGTCCCGAGGACGAGCCGAAGATGGTGCGCTTCCACGAGAAGCTGAGCGAGGAGAGCGTCTATCTGCGCTATTTTCGGGCCTTCAATCTTGACCAGCGCGTGGAGCACGAGCGGCTGACGCGCATCTGCTATGTCGATTATGACCGGGCCATCGTGCTGGTGGTCGAATGGCCGAACCCGGAGACGGGCGAGCAGGAGATCGTGGCCGTGGCCCGCCTGACGCGGCTGCCCAACCCGGAGGAGGCGGAGTTCGCCATGCTGGTGCGCGACGACTTCCAGCGGCGCGGGGTGGGCACGCACCTGCTGCAGAACCTGCTGACATTCGGCCACGATGAGGGCATCAAGCGGGCCGTGGCCTGGATGTTGCCGGAGAATCGCGGCATGATCGAGATCAGCGAGAAGCTGGGCTTCACCATGAGCCGGGATGAGGATATGGTGAAGGCTGTGAAGGAGCTGGCAAGTTAACCGCTTGCGTCACTTTGAGTTACAATCCAACCCATGACCCACGTCCACCTCCGCATTGGCGACGAAGAGCGCGAATTTGACGTCACGCGCCAGGGCGACCGGTTCCACGTTGGCAACGTCCATGTCGGCAACGGATCGTCCTCAGCCCAGGTCACCCTGCTCCACCGCGACAACGGTCGCCTGCTGCTGGAGATCCGCCATGCGGACGGCACGACGCGGCGCGTGCGACTGGCCGGGGCGCGACAGGGCGATGCCCGCCGCCTGTGGATCGACGGCCGCGCGCTGACGGCAACGCGGGTGCGCCGGACGGCCACCGCGCGCGACGACGCCCCCGGCTCGCTGGCCGCCACCATCCCCGCCGTCGTCTCCCAGATCCTCGTAGCCCCCGGCGACCTGGTGGCCGCGGGTGACAAGCTCATCCTGCTGGAGTCGATGAAGATGGTCATCCCCATTCAGGCCCCCTATGGCGGCCGCATAACCCACATCCATTGCGCGCCGGGCGACTCCGTCCCGGCAGGCCTGGCCCTACTGGAGATCGAAGCCGAATGAATTCCCAACGTCTGGAGCGTCTGACTGAACAGATCGTGGCCCACGGCCTTGACGGGCTGGCCCTGATGCCGGGGCCGAACCTGTTCTACATCAGCGGCATCACCACCCACGTGAGCGAGCGGCCGACGCTGCTGTTTATCCCCGCCGACGACGACCCGGCCATCATCATCCCCACGCTGGAGGCGATGAAAGCCCGCGCCGCCGGCATCCCCGACGACCGCATCTTCGACTGGAACGACGCCGAGGGGTATCTGGGCGCGTTCCAGCAGGCTTGCGCCCGGCTGGAATTGGCCGACTACATGCTGGGCGTGGAGATGCTCCACATGCGCGTGCTGGAGCTGCAACTGCTGCAACGCTACGCGCCGGGATTGCAGGTCGCCCCGGCCGAGTCGGCGTTGTCGGCCTTGCGCTCGGTGAAGGACGCGACCGAGATCGCCGCCATGGAGCGAGCCATCGCCGTGGCCGAAAAGGCGCTCAAGCGGATCGTGCCGCGCATCAAGATCGGCCTGAGCGAGCGCCACATCGCCGCCATGCTGACCCAGGAGTTGCTGGCCGCCGGGGCCGAGAGCCTGTCCTTCAGCCCCATCGTCGCCGCCGGCCCCAACAGCGCCTCGCCCCACGCCATGCCCACCGATCGGCCGATTCGCGCCGGCGATTTGCTGGTCATCGACTGGGGGGCCTACGTCGACGGCTATCCGTCGGACCTGACGCGTACCTTCGCCGTGGGCAACATCGACGACGAGCTGCGCACCATCTATGAGGTGACCCGGCAGGCCAATGAGGCCGGCCGTCGCGCCGTGCGGCCCGGCGTCACCGGGCAGCAGGTCGACCGCGCCGCCCGCGACGTCATCGAGGCCGCCGGCTTTGGCGACTATTTCATCCACCGCACCGGCCACGGGCTGGGGCTGGAGATCCACGAGCCGCCGGACATGAGCCCGGTCAACCTGGCGCCCATCGCCCCCGGCAATGTGTTCACCATCGAGCCGGGCATCTACCTGCCGGGCCGCGGCGGCGTGCGCATCGAGGACAACATGGTGGCCACGGCCGACGGCGGCCGCTCGCTGTCGTCCTATTCCCGGGAGCTGACGACCGTGGGCTGATCGCGGCCCGTCGATCCCCGGCTCTCTCCTTTCATTATGTCAACGTATCACAAATATTTCTTTGCCGCTTTGGCTTGCTTCGCGCTGGCCGGGTCCACCGGGGCGTTCCTGCGCTTCGGCGTGCTCTACGGCATGGCCGGACTGAGCTACGCCAACGTGCGTCACGCCCATTCGCACCTGATGTTCTTCAGTTGGGCCACCCCGGCCATCATGGCCCTCATGGCTGTGCAGCTGCCGCGCTTGACGGGGCGGCCGCCGGGGCGCGGCTTGCGGCGCATCATCCCGGTCGTCATCGTCCTGGGGCTGCCCGCCTGGGCGCTGTTCATGCTCTACGGCTACGGCCCGGCCCAAATCGGCGGGGCGTCTGTGCCACCCGCGGCCATCGCCGCCACGCTGTGCGTCATCGCCTGGTACGTCTTCGCCGCCGTCTACTTCCGGCAGGTGTGGGGCGCGCCCATGACGCGGGCGCTGTGGTTGCTGAACGCCGCCGTCGTCTTTCTGCTGCTGTCCACGCTGGGCATCCTCGGCATGGGGGCGCGCTCCGACAACCCGCTGGTCGGCATCGCCCTCTCCCACGTCTTTCTCGACCTGTTCACCGAGGGCTGGTTTGTGCTGGCCGTCCTGGGGCTGGCCTATGCCGCCATGCCCGACGCGGGGCGGCATCCCTGGGCGCGGATCAGCGGCGATATGATGGTCGTCGGGCTGCCGCTCATCTTTCTGCTGCTCCTGCCGGTGACGGCCGTGCCGTCGTCATTGCGCTGGGTGGCCGGCGCGGGCGGTCTGCTGGTGGTTCTGGGCACGCTGGGCAATATCGTCGCCCTGTGGAGCAGCACCGCCGGAACGGCCGCGGGCGAGACCTGGAGCGGCAAGGCCTGGCGCATGCCTCTGGTCTATCTGGCGGCCAAGTGCGTGATGCTGTCCGGCTTGCTCCTCCCGGCCACGGCCAAATGGGTGGAGAGCGTCCAGCTGCGCGTGCCCTACCTGCATATCATGCTGCTGGGGTTCGTCACGCTGGGGCTGTTTGCCGCCGCCGAGCGGCAGTGGGGCGTGCCCGGCCGTCGCTGGATGACCCTTGCGGTCACGCTGCTGGTGCTGTCGCTGTTCCCGCTCAGCGGCATCTGGCCGCCTGAGTTGGGCGGGATATGGGCTTTGCATGCCGCCGCCTGGGCCGCGCTGGGGCCGGTGGCGGTGGCTCTCGCCCTCCTTCTTTTCGGCCGCCGGGAATCCCCCGCCCTCCCCGACCTCACAACCTAAAGGATTCGTCATTCGTCATTCGTCATTCGTCATTCGTCATTCGTCATTCGTCATGCCTTTACAAACTCGCTGGTTCATCAAATCCGCCTTCGTCTACCTGGCCGTGGCCATGCTGCTGGGCATCGGCCTGGCGTCGGGGATGGTTGTGCAGCTGCCCCTCTGGCTGGCCTACTCATCCCCTGTATTCTTTCACCTGATCATGGTCGGTTGGGTGACGCAGATGATCTTCGGCGTCATCTTCTGGATGTTCCCCATCGTCACCCGTGCCCGGCCGCGCGGCAGCGAAAGGTTGGCCTGGGCCACCTACATCCTGCTCAACGTCGGTTTGCTGTTGCGCGTGCTGTGCGAGCCGCTGAACGCCATGAACCCGCGCGGCGTGTGGGGCTGGGGGCTGGTGGTCTCGGCCGTTCTCCAATGGCTGGCGGCCGTCATCTTCGTCTACAACTCCTGGTATCGCATCAAGGAACGGTATCGGGGAGATTAGCCATGCCGAAGCTGAGTCAATGGTACATCAAACTGGCCTTCGGCTACCTGCTGGCGGGCTTCACGATGGGGGCGCTGCTGCTGGCCCACAAGGGGCAGCCGATCCACCCGGCCCTGTGGTCGTGGCTGCCGGCCCACATCGAGTGGCTGCTGATGGGTTGGACGGCGCAATTCACCCTGGGGATGGCCTTCTGGATCATGCCCCGCTTCTGGAAGGCGCCGCGTCGAGGCAACACAAACGGGGCCTACGTGGCCCTGGTGCTGCTGAACGCGGGCGTCTTGCTGGCTTCGCTGGGGCCGGCGCTGCGGCTGTCGCCCTGGGCGCTCATCATCGGCCGCTTGCTGGAAGTGGGCGCGGCCGTCGCCTTCGCCCACGCCATCTTCCCCCGCGTGGTGGGCCGGGAAGGGTGATTCGTCATTCGTCAATTCGTCGGGCGACGGGAGTCGCCTCCGTCACTCGTCACTCTTAACTCGTCGCTCCCCGACCGCCCCCATACCTCCGGCTCATACATGGCCCAGGCCTCGGCCGGCAGCGCGGTGAATGTGCCGCTGTGGGTGGCACGGGCCATATATTCGAACGTGGTGGTATAGCCGTCGAGCGATGTGACGAAGAAGGTGACGCGGCCGTCGCGAATCTCCTTATAGTTGTAGCCCAGCTCATGCCATGAATACGTGCTGACGCCGAACCAGCTTCCGTCATGGGTGGTGGCGTTCAGTCGCTCGTTCAGCGGCTCCAGCCCCGCGGGAACCCGGTCCTCGACGACGATGAAGCGCGTCCCCTCCGGGAAGCGCACGGTCAGTTCCACCCGTACCAGCTCGCCGGCAGCGACCGATTCGATCAGTTTGCCGTCACCGGGCGACCGATAGTTGCGGTAGATGGAGACCGCGCCCCCGGCCTCGATAGTCTCGCGGGCGGCCTGGTACTGCTCGTTGAGCGTGTAGTACAGCCGGCCGCCGTCGGCCGCGGTCAGGGTGACGACGTTGGCTCCCGGCCGCAGCCGGTCGAGCGGTATCGTTATCACGTCGCGCAGTTCGCCCTCGTTAATCGTCCCCGTGGCCAAAGGCTCGCCGTTGAGGGCCACATCCCAGGCGCCCGTCGTCCGACCCAAGCCCGCACCCAGCAGATGATCGGTCAGGCCGATGATGGCGTGGGCCGTCTCATTGGTCGTGCCCCAGCCGTTGCCGCGCCGCCGGCCCATCAGGTAGTTGACGATGAGCGGCTCCAGGTCATCGCCCGGCCGCAGCTTGACGAAAGCCGACAGCGCCAGCGCTGTGGAGCGCACCGACGAGGCCATGATCTTGCGATCGTACTGGCCGTCTTCGCCCGTGCCCCAGTAAGCCTTGTCGCCGTCGATGACCACCAGCGCCGCCAGCTTGTCCATCGTCGTTTGCGCCGCGTTGGCCTCCCCGGCCGCGTCCAGTGCCAGGGCCAGCGCCGCCAGCGAGAAGGGGTCGAGCAAGCGCTGGTTGAAGCTCGTTTCGGTCTCGGCCAGCAAAGCCAGCGCCGCGGCCGCCCCGTCCTCCTCCAGTTGCCCGGCCACAGCCAGACTGTAGAGCATGTAGGCGCGGGTGCGCGGTTCGGCGTCGGCCAGCCGCTCGCGCAGGAAGGCCGCGCCGCGCTCGATGACGCCGGGGTCGATCTCGTGCCCTGCCTCGGCCATCGTCGCCAGCCCGAACAGCACCCAGGCGGTCTGGTATGGATCGCCGTCGTCGTCGAACCACCAGCCCCAACCGCCCTCACTCTGCTGAAAGCCGTAGAGCTTCTGCGCGCTCTCGTTCACCAGCCGGTCGAGATCGAGTTCAACTGGCGGGGGGATGCCGAGCCGGTTGAATGCCCGGCTGACGACAGCGTTGGGCAGGGCGCGGCTCATGGTCTGCTCCACGCAGCCGTAGGGGAAGCCGGCGAGATATTCCAGCCCGTTGAGCAGCGTCCCGGCCGGCGAGCGGCTGATCTCCAGTGTCACCGCGCTGTCGGGCAAGGCCTCTTCGAGCCGGTCGAGAGCGATTTCGCCCGATCCCTCAATGCGGCCGGTGGCGTAGTTGTGGATGGGCACGGCCAGCTCGCGGACGGACAACGGCAAGGCGACAGAATCGCCGTTGCCGACGGCATCATCGGATCCGTCGGACCGGGCGGCCACGGCCAGCACCCGCGTCTCTCCGGCGGTGAGCGCCTCCACCGGCCAGCCGACGACCCGCGTCGTGTCCGGCTCCAGGGTCACCGTCTGCGTTGCCGGCCCGGCAAAGGCCAGCAGGCCGGCCTCGTCGGAGAGCGTCACATCCAGTTCCACCGTCTCGTCGCCGTAGTTGTGGATGACGGCCGACAGGACGATCTCATCCCCGGCGGTCAGCCCGCGTGGCAGGATGGGCCGGATAATGACATTCTGATGGGTGGTGAACGTGTGGACGACCTCGCCCACGTTTGTATTGATGTCAACAACTCGCGCCGTCAGCCGCCACGAGGTCAGGCTGTCGGCCAGCGGGATAGTGACCACTGCCTCACCGTTCTCGTTGGTGACGAGGGCCGGGAACCAGGCGGCCGTGTCGGGGAAGTCGCTGCGCGGGGCGGTCCCGCCGTCGCCCCCGCCGCCGCCGATGCCGCCGCCCGGGTAGAGAGAGCGGCCGGGGGCCAGCGCGTCACGGGTCAGGACACGGTTGAGACGCGGGCCGTAGAAGGCGTCATGGAGTGGCCGGGTGTTGTCGTGGGCCAGCAGGAAGATGGCCTCGTCGACCATCGCCAGGGCCACCTGGGCGCGGACTGGCTGCCCGGCGGCATCGGTGACGCGCACGGTGACGGCCGCCTCGTCGCGCGGGGCGTAGACCTCGCGGTCGGTCGTGACGGTCACGATCAGCGTCCGGTCGGTAACGGGCACGCTCAACTCGACGGTGGCCGTGCGCAACTCGGCGTCGCGCTGACTATCCATCATCCGCCAGAAATCCTCGACATCCATGTCCGGCGGGATGGTGGTCAGCGGCTCCCAGGCGTTGACAGTGACGAAGATGTTGGGCGCGTCCTCCGGCAGGATGGGCACCTCGACGACCGTCACCGGCGGGGTCAGCATGACCGGCATCTCGCGGCGGACGGCGGCGCGCTCGAAGGTCAGCAGCGCCGGCCCGGCGAAATTGGTGGTGACCAACAGCCGGGCGGTGTCGCCGGGGGCGTAGCGCTCGCGGTCGGCGCTGACGGAGAGACCGGACGTTCGGCCGGAACCCCACCAGTCTCTCTCCCCCTCGCCCAGGACGTAGAGCCAGGTCTCGACGAAGAAGACGCGGCCGTTCACGTCGTTGCCCGCCAGCCGCATCTGGTAAAAGCCCGGCCGGGGCGGAGTCAGATAGGCGACCACGACGCCGTCCGGCCCAGTAGTCCATTCGTGTTCGGCGGCGATATCGCTGTAATTGCCGGTTTGTTGCGACCAGACACGCAGCATGCCGCGCAACGTCCGGCCCGCGACCGGCAGGGGGTCGCCGACGGTCGTCGTCACAGTGGCCGTGAAGGGAACCACGCCGCCGAACTCGACGGTGTAGCCGGGCGTGCTGAGGGCCAGGCTCTCGGCCGCGCGGTGGACGGTGACGACGGCCATGGCGCTGACGGTCTGGTTGGAGCCGTCGTTGACCGTAGCCTCGACCGCCAGCCGCCAGCTTGAGAGATTCTCGCCCCAATAGCCGTAGTCGAGCGGCCGTTCGCCCACGGGTATCTCCAGGACGAGGCGGCCCTGCGCGTCGGTGGAGCCGCGCAGCGTCTGGGCCGGGTCTTCCTCCCAGATGTCCTCGGTGTCCCAGTAGTCGTAGTTCCACCGCCGCCAGCTTTTGATCTCGACCGTCGCCCCGGCCACCGGCTCGCCGAAGAGATAATCGGCCGAGACGGTGACGGTGAGGATGTCGCCGGCCACAACCTCGGCCGCGCCGGTCTCGACGGTGACGGCCAAGTCGGGCTTGCGGTACTCCTCCACCTTGAATGTCTGGCGGGTGGGGGCGTCGGAGCCGCCGCCGGGCCGGACAGGTTCCACCTCGACGGCATATTCGCCCAGCATGGCTCCCTCGGCTATGTTGAAAGAATCATAGACCGCGCCGAATTCGTCCGTCGCCAGAAAGCGGGTGCTCACGACGTTGTCGCGGGCGTCGCGCAGCCGGACGATGGCCTGCGTACCGACCGGCGGCAGGCTCACCGCGCCGTCGTCGTCAAGCCGCAGGATGCCCTTGTAGTAGACGGTCTGGCCGGGGCGATAGATGGGCCGGTCGGTCTGGACGTGGACAGCGAAGGCGGGCGAGGCGAGAGACCTCGTTGATCGGCCGTCCCAATAGTACGCGCCGCGGGTCTGCATCTCCGACGTCAGGGCGCTGAAGGTCACGTCGCCGGCGTCGCCGCTCCGGGCGAAGACGATCCAGGGTTCAGTGTCGGCAGGCAGAGAGAGGCGGGTCATGCCTTTGGCGTCGGTCGCGCCCTCGGCCAGCAGGCGGCCATTTTGGGCATAGACCGTCACCATCGCGCCGTCGATCGGCCTGCCTTCGTTCGGGTCCGGTTGGGTTATGTCAACGTCATGCGCGCCACGGCTGTCGATGTCGGTCAGCCAGACGACGATCTCACCGGCCGACAGTTTGGCGACGAGGGTCATGCGCGACAGTGCCAGCAACAGGTTGGCCGGTTCGGGGCCGTTCAGCCGCAGCAGATAAAGGCCGGGCGGGGCGTCGGCGGGGATCAGCGTCTCCTGCGGGTTGTCCCAGCGGTCGGGGTGGCGGGGGGACGTTTGCGCCGTCCACGAGGTGACGGGCGACAGGCCGTCGTCGGCGATGGGGGCGGCCGTTTCGTACCAGCCGGTCACCACGTCGCCGACGACGCGATTGAGAAAGCCGGACTGATCCAGCGGCAGCAGGTCGAAATCGAGAGACACCGGCTCCTTGACGTTCACCTGAAACTGGATGGCGCGGCGGCCGTCGGCGTCGACCACCTGCGTCTGCGGCCCGATGCCCCAATCGGCCACATGTTGCTCCTTGCCGGTGGTGAAGCGATGGGTCGCCGGTTCGCCAAGGACGGGACGGCCTTCGGCGTCGGTCGCGCCGGTTCCCACGGCGATCTCGACGGCGGCGTCGGGCTGCCACGCCCCGCCGTCGGGCGTGAAGAGCATGACCCGCTCGTCCGCCCAGGCGACCTCGCCGGCCACGCGTGGCGAGACAGACAAGGCGTCGGCCGTCGTCGCCGGGTCCATCGGCCGGTCGAATTCGATGCGCAACACAGCCATCGGGGAAACCTTGTTGCCCGTGGGGTAGAAGGCCAGCACGGGCGAGAGCGAGGTATAGACGGTCGGTTCGGCCGGAACAGGCAGCGGATCGCCTCCGGCCTCGCGCACAGGAGCCGAGAAGGTGAAAGCGTAGGGCGTGTTGCCCAGCAGCGGCGGGTCGATCAATTGCAGCGTGCGCTCGTCGAGGCGATGGATTTCGGCGTCGATGGGCGGCTCGATGACCAGCGCGGGCAAGGTCGCGTCCCAATCCATCGGGTAGCCGAAGTGGATGAGGAAAGGCGCGTCGGGATCGGCGCGGGTGGGGCCATTGATGCGGGTCATGATGGGCGCGAGCGTATAGCGGAAAGTATAGTCTCCCAGCATCCCCATGCCCTCGCTGTCGGCTGCGTCACGGGCCAGGATGAAGTCATAGGCCACGCCGGGGTCGAGCAGCTCCGTCGGGCGCACGGTGAGCGCGTCGTCATCCCATGTCAGATCGAGCGGCACGGGCGGCTCGACGGACAGGGCGGCGGCCACGCTCTCGCGGTCCATGGCGCGGTTGAAGGTCAGGGTGAAGGCCGGGCGGCGGTCGGTTCCGGTGGCGGTCGAGGGCGAGCGCGAGAGGATGCGCGGGGGCGGAGCGACGGCCAGCGACCAGGCGGGCGGCTCGTCGAAGGTCGCGCCGTCGGTTCCGCGCAGCGCGGCCGCGGCGGTGAGGCGGTATTTCGTGCCGGGCAGGAAGGCGTGTTTGGGGGTGAAGGTGACGGCCGTGCCCGCCTCGTTCCAGACGAACGCGCCGGAGACGGAAGGGCTGATGGCCAGCGGCCGCAGGTCGGGGTCGAAGACGACGGGACGGTCGAAAGTGAGCGTGATCGGCGCGGTGGGTGGGTGGTTGGCGAGATCGAGCGCCGGGTCGAGCGCGGCCGTCAGATGGGCGTCGAGGGCGGCCGTCGGGTTGGCCTCGACAACGGGCGACGGGGAGGGGACGGGGACGCGCTCGACGGTCCGGGTTGCGTCGGCCACGGACGGCTCCGTGGGCATGGCCACCGGCGTGGGAGCGGCGGCCGAGCGGCGGGTGTCGTACATCTGCCAGGCCGCGAAAGAGGCCACGCCTGCCAGAACGATCACGAGGGCGATTATCGCGCCGGTTGAACGTTTCATGGCTCCTCCAGGTTTGTGGCGCAAGCTGTTAAATTGCGCCTTTCCCTCATTACAGTCAGTATACCATAGAAACGGGAGGAGTTTTCGACCTTTGGGCTACTTCCGGGGTACGGCAAGCCCCCAACCTGCCGGTTTACGCCAAGGATTCTAGACCGTCTGCAAATATTGGTGAACCTGGCTGATGACGTTGGCCCCCTCGCCGACGGCCGCGGCCACCCGCCGCGTCGCCCCGTTGCGCACGTCCCCGGCGGCGAAAATGCCGGGCACGCTCGTCTCCAGCAGGAACGGGTCGCGCTGCGGCTTCCAGCCTTTCGGCCGCTTGCCATCCGGCATCAGGTCCGGCCCGGTCAGGATGAAGCCCGCCGAGTTGCGCTCCACGACCCCGGCCAGGTAGGCGCTATGGGGCACCGCGCCGATGAACAGGAACAGCGCCGGGGTGTCGATGCGCGATAGCTCATTCGTCTCCTGATCCAGCACGGAGATCGCCTCCAGCCGGTTTTGGCCGTGGACTTCGGTCACCGTGCGGCGCGTCAGCACCTCGATGTTGGGCGTGCCGGCGATCTGGTCGATGAGATACTGCGACATGCTGATGCTCAGCGATGACGAGCGCACCAGCATCGACACCTTCGACCCGTAGCGAGAGAAGAACATCGCCCCTTGCCCGGCTGAATTGGCCCCGCCGATGACGCACATATGCTCGCCGCGATAGGACGCGGCCTCGGTCAGCGCCGCGCCGTAGTAGATGCCCGCGCCGGTCAGCCGCTCCACCCCCGGCGCGTCGAGTCTCCGGTTGGTGACGCCCCCGGCCACCACCAGCGCCCGGCAGCCCAACTCGGTGCCGTCGTTGAGCATGACGTAGCGATAGGGGTCCTCTACGCGCACGCCGACGACCTCGCGCGCGGTCAGAATCTCCGCCCCCAGCCGTCGCGCCTGGGCCACGGCGCGCGTCGCCAGGTCCGAGCCGCTCAGCCCCTTGGGGAAGCCCAGATAGTTCTCGATGCGCGAGCTGGTTCCGGCCTGGCCACCCGTGGCCTGCCGCTCGATCATGACCGTCGACAGCCCCTCCGACGCGCCATAGACGGCCGCGCCCAGCCCCGCCGGGCCGCCGCCGATGATGATCAGGTCATAGAACGGGGCCGTGGCCGCGGTCTGCAGGCCCGCCTTCACGGCCAGATCGGTCAGGTTCGGCTCGATCAGCGTCGTGCCGTCGGGGAAGAAGACCACCGGCAGCTTCACGCCGCCGCCGGCGAGAGCCTCCACGGTGGCGCGGGCGTCGGCGTCCTTGTCCAGGTCGAGCCACTGGTAGGGGATGCGGTTGCGGGCCAGAAAGTCCTTGACATGATGCGACGAGGGCGACCACAGCGTGCCCGCCACGCGAATCCCCTCGAAGGGCAGGGGATGGGTGGCCCACCAGTCGCCCAGCAGGTCGTCGAGCACCGGATAGAGATGCTCCTCCGGCGGGTCCCAGGGCTTCATCAGGTAGTAGTCGAGGCCCACGCGGTTGATGCTGGCGATGGCCGCCTCGGTGTCGGCATAGGCCGTCAGCAGCACCTTGCGCGCGTCGGGGAAAACCCGCTGCGCCTCGGCCAAAAATTCCACGCCGGTCATCTCCGGCATGCGCTGGTCGACCAGAAACAGGGCCACCGGCGTGTTGCGCTGCTTCAGCTGGTCGAGGGCCTCGAGCGCGGCCTTGCCGTTGCTGAGGCTGACGATGCGATAGTCGTTGCCGAAATGGGCGCGCAGGTCGCGGCCGACAGCGTTCAATACCTGGGGTTCGTCATCGAGGGTCAGGATGACCGGCTTCGCCATAGATCAATCAACTCCCGTTTCAGCAGGGCCAAACCGACGATCCGGCCGGTCAGGCGACTGCGCCCCCGCCGCCGTTGTTGATGTCGACCAGCCCCTGCCGCAGGGCATAGAGCGCGGCCTGGGTGCGATTGGCCAGATGCAGCTTGCGCAGGATGCTGCCGATGTGGTTGCCCACGGTGCGCTCGCTGATGGACAGCAGCGCGGCGATCTCCTGATTGCTCATCCCCTGGGCCACCAGCCGCAACACCCCGACCTCGCGGTCCGTCAGCGGGTCGTCGGTCAGCGTCTGGTCGGCGGACGAGGTCGGATTATCCAGCTCGCGCAGCATCTTCAGGGCGATCGTCGGGTGCAGGTGTGACTCGCCGTTATAGACATCGTGGATGGCCTGCAACAGTTGCTCGGGCGAGGCGTCTTTCAGCAGATAGCCCGCGGCCCCGGCCCGAATGGCCGAAAAGACGCGCTCGTTATCGCCAAAACTGGTCAGCACCAGCACGCGAGCGTCGGGATTCTCAGACTTGATCTGCGTCAGGGCCTCCAGGCCGCCCTGTCCGGGCATCACCAGGTCCATGAGGATCACGTCCGGCTGCAAGTCGCGCGTGCGGTCCACGGCCTCGAATCCGTTGGTCGCCTCGCCGGCCACGCCCATGTCAGGCTCCCCGGCGATGAGTGTGCGCAGCCCGCGACGCACAATGGCGTGATCGTCAGCTATCAATACATTGATTCGGTTTGTTTGTCGATGATCGTAAATTGGGCTGAATGTCATCATGGTATTATCTCCTCGGCCTTGGGGAACCGGTAGGGAATATCATAAATTCTAATGGTTGTGCCGGCGCCGGGCGATGATTCGAACCGGGCCGAACCGCCCAGCTGCTCGGCCCGCTCGCGCAAGCCCAGCAAGCCGAAGCCCGTCTCTTCCGGGTCTGTGTCGGGGTCGAAGCCGCGGCCGTCGTCCTCGATCGCCATCGACAGGGTTTCCTCGCCCAGTTGCAAGCGAACGATGACGTTTTTGGCTCCGCTGTGCTTCAGGACGTTGTTCAACGCCTCCTGGGCCACGCGGAACAGCTCCAGCTCAACCACGGGCGGAAGGTGATAGAAGTCGGCCGTGGCCGCGCGGCCGTCCACTCGCGACGGCGTGACCCGGTCCCTCTCGTCGGTCACGACCAGGCGGGCCTCGATTCCGGCGCGTCGCTCGACCGTCTCCAGACGACGGAAGAGCGCGCCCAGCAGCCCCTCTTCCTCAAGCTCCGTCGGCCGAAGCTCATAGACCAGCAGCCGCACCTCGCGCAAGGCCTGCTGCACCAGTTCATCGAGTTCGATGATATGTTCCTTGTCAGGCTCCAGCCGCCCCGACTCGATCTGTCGCCGCCACGCCCCGGCCAGCACCGACATGCTGTAGAGGGACTGGGTGACGACGTCATGGAGTTCGCGCGCCAGCCGGGCGCGCTCCTCCAACGATGCCTGCTGCTCGCGCAGCCGCTGGGCCTGCTCGTGGAGTTGGGCGTTGGTGATGGCGATGGCCGCCCAGTTGGCCGCGGCCGCCAGCGCGGGCAAGCTGTCGATTGTTAGTTGTTCGGGGCGGCTGTGGGCGGCCTCCAGCACCCCGATGGCCTTGCCCTCGCGCAGCAGAGGCGCGGCCAGCAGCGATTGGGTGTGGAATTCGCTGACGTCCTCGACCTCTCGACAGATGGCCAGGCCGGGGATGTTGCTCTCGCGGCCGTTGATCCAGGCGGCCACGCCGGTGCGCATCACATAGCCGGCCACGCCGTCGCCGCGGGGTATGGTGACATCCTTGAGGCGAACCGCGCCGGAGCCGTGGACGGCGACGAACTTGAGTTGGTCGGCCCCCTCGGGCATGAGGATAGCGACCCCTTCCGGCTGGAGGAGATCCGTCACCTCGAGCATGATGCGCTCCAGGACATCCTCCAGCTTCAGGCTGGATGTGACCGTCCGGCCGAGCTTGTTCAAGGCCAGAATGGTCTGTTTTTGCAAGGTATGGGGAAGATCCATTGTGTTGAGCATGATGACTTCCCGCGCGGCTTTCCCCCAGAAAAGGAAAGGTCCGAAAATGCTACCCAGTATACGAAAGGCCGGGTCTGCTGCCGGCCATGAAGCGCTACCAGGGAGCCCGTGCCGCCTATTGGCGGTTCTTTTGTTGGTCTCTTGTGTAGTGAGAACTCAACAAAAGACAACAAAAGATATACGTAGTATATAGGAATATGGAATAGGTTTCAATCGCCGGAGTAGTCGAGATTGTAAGTATATTAAACCCCTTAATGGCCTTATAGCGAAAGGACAGTTGATAATTGGGCCGTTGTCGGAAGTTCCTAGCGTGAATTTTTGTCTTGAGGTGATGATTTAGCCACGCACTTGGTTCCTAACATGATTATCCCGAACATGAGTTAGTCACTCCTAAATTACTCTTGCGAAAAAGCGTGCTATACTTCGCGCTCTAAAAATACGGTGACGGCCGTCGTGCCTCTTCCGGCGTGATACCGACTCCATCAACTATCCGAGGTAGCTAACGTGGCAGACATCCAGGCAACCGCCAACAAGATCATCGAGAACGTTGAACATGTCATGGTCGGCAAGCATCAGGCGGTGCAACTGACCGTGCTGGGCCTTCTTTGCCAGGGGCATATTTTGATCGAGGATGTGCCCGGCGTCGGCAAGACGGTGCTGGCAAAATCGCTGGCCAAGTCGGTCGGCTGCAAGTTCCAGCGCATCCAGTTCACCCCCGACATGTTGCCCAGTGACGTGACCGGCGTGTCCGTCTTCAACCAGCAGACCCGTGAATTTGAGTTTCGCCCTGGTCCAATCCATGCCCAAATCATCCTGGTGGATGAAATCAATCGTGCCACACCCAAGACGCAATCCTCTCTCCTGGAGGCGATGGAGGAGCGCCAGGTGACTGTCGACGGAACGACCTATCCCCTTGAGCCGCCGTTCATGATATTGGCCACCCAAAACCCGATCGAATATGAGGGTACTTTTCCCCTGCCGGAAGCCCAACTGGATCGGTTCATGTTACGCATCCGCCTCGGCTATCCCGGCAAGGAGGAGGAGATCGAGGTGCTCGATCGCCAGCAACACCAGCATCCGGTCAACACGCTGACCCAGGTGGTGGACGTCGATGAGCTGCGGGCAGCCCAGGAAGCGGTGAAGGATATCTATGTCGATCGACAGGTGAAGGAGTACATCATCGACATCGTGCGCCAGACCCGCGACCACCGCGATGTCTATCTCGGATCGAGTTCGCGAGGCGCGCTGGCCATCTTCCGGCTGGGGCAGGCGAGGGCGGCCGTTCTCGGTCGTGACTATGTAATTCCCGACGATGTCAAGGCACTGGCCGGTCCCGCTCTGGGCCATCGAATCATCGTCGGCCCGGCCGCGCGCATCAAGGACACCGAGCCGGAGCAGATCGTCCAGGATATTATCGACCAGACCGCTGTTCCCGGCGCGCAGGCAGGCCGGCGGCAAGCGAACCCCTAATGGCCGCGTTTCTGGGGCAGCGACGAACCGTCGTTTTTGGTCTGGCCCTGGTGGCCTTTGTGGCCGGTTTGCTGACCGGACGGGACCTGCTCTTCACACTGGCCTATCTGTTGGGCCTGCTGCTCATCATCTCCTTTGCCTGGGCGTGGATCACGCTGAATGGCGTCCATCTGTCACGCGTGACCCGTGTGCGACGCACGCAGGTGGGGCGGCCGCTGGAAGAGCGATTCACGGTCCGCAATACGACCATCGTGCCCAAGCTCTGGCTGGAAGTGCGGGACTTCTCGAACTTGCCTTATCATTATTCCAGCCATGTTGTCAATAATCTGGGGGCGAAGCAGAGTTACAG
>CAYXNH010000022.1:0-25927 GCA_964466135.1 uncultured Ardenticatenaceae bacterium
CAGAAGAAGGCGTTGGGGAAGATGGGGTCGGTGGTCAACGAGGGGCGAACGGTGTTGTTTGTCAGTCATAATATGGGAGCGATAAATTCCTTATGCAGCCAAACTATTTACCTTGCCGGGGGCACGTTAAAGATGAAAGGCCCCACTGCCGCTGTGGTGGGGGATTATCTCTCTGCTGAAACAACAAATGCTCCCGGCGATCTGGACTCACATCGAGTTCCTGGTTTTGATGGCTCAGTCTTGATACGGCACGTCTCAATAAACTCAGAGGATAATCAGGCGATCCCTTTTGGCGCTGAGTTACAGTTTAAATTGCTGGTATGGTCGGGGAAAAACAGAAAAAACCTGAGTATCGGGATCAGCCTCTATAATGGCAGCGGCAGTTGTCTTGGTAGCGCCATTACAACCGATGAATTTGACCTGCAGCAGGATCAGACCGCGATGCTGACCCTCACTGTCGCCAAACCGATATTAGCGCCCGGTCGATACACGGCCGGCTTTAGTGTTGGGTTTGGTGGATACGGGAGCAATAGAGCCGATTATGAAGCCGTTATTGGGGTACCCTATTTCCAGGTATTGCCGACCTCCATTATTGGGGAATTTATTTCGAACTGGAACCCTGCATGGGGTGATACCGTTCTTGAATGTAAAGAACTCGTCATTGAATGAATAACGAATCCCTGTTTAATCCACTTGAACATCCGATAATTTTTATGCATCCTTCGAGGATCACCAATTCCTCCTGGCTCTCCCATGTTCCATTTGCAATGTACTTGGTCGAAATCTTGCAGCCCAAAGTGGTTGCCGAATTGGGAGCATTTGCAGGGGTGTCTTATTGTGCCTTCTGTCAGGCGGTTAGTACTCTCAATCTCGTCGCCAGCTGTTTCGCGATTGACAGTTGGGAAGGAGATCATCAAGGTGGATACTATGGCGCAGAGGTGCTGGCAGAGTTGCGACAATTTCACGATCCTCGATACGGGCACTTCTCGGAATTGATCCAAAGTACCTTCGAGGATGCTATCGGTCGGTTTGAAGACTGTTCAATAGACCTGCTCCACATCGATGGCTGTCATACCTATGAAGCGGCGAAGGCTGATTTCGAAAGCTGGCTTCCCAAAATGTCTGGTCGCGGGGTCGTTCTGTTTCATGACATAGCCGAGCGCTCGGCCGATTTTGGTGTGTGGCAACTATGGGAGGAGTTAAAGCCTGGTTACCCCACTTTTGAATTTCACCATGGTCACGGGCTTGGTGTGCTGGCCTCCGGCCCGGATTTAGCCCCCCTGCTCGGTGAATTGCTCAGTGCATCCGAAGCCGAGGCCGGCACGATCCGTGATTTCTTTCAACAATTAGGTACCAGGCTGGAATTTGAACAGGAGTTAGGTCAGTTGCGGTTGATCTCGAACGATCAAGTCGAAGCGATCAACTGGCTTCAGGAGCAAACGAAGGAGTATCAGGAACTGTATAACAGCCCCGCGGTAAAGTTGACGAGGTCCTGGCACAAAAGAGGATTCATTGGAACGGTTAAGAGAATCCTGGGACAGGATGAAACGGCCTAGATGGAACAAACGGTCAGTCTGCAAGGCTGTCATTGAAGTCACTTAAGCGCTTATGCCAAGAGTTAGTGTCTTGATCCCCTCCTACAATCATTGCCGGTATGTTGCTGACTGCATCGACAGTGTGCTGGCGCAAACGTACCGGGATTTCGAGATTGTCGTCGTCGATGACGGTTCGACGGATGGGTCGATTGATATTTTGCGTGGGTATGGGGAACAGATCACTCTGATTGAACAGGCAAACCAGGGGACACAGGCGGCGCGTAATGCGGCAATTGCGGCTTCTTCGGGCGAGTATTTGGCTTTGCTTGATTCTGATGATATTTGGCTGCCGGAAAAACTGGAGCGACAAATTGCCGAACTGGATCAACATCCTGATGCCGGATTGATCTACTCATTCGCCTATTGGGTTGACGAAGATGGTGCGGATCTTCATGAAGGCGGCCTTATCATAGGCGCTCCGATCCGCAGTGACATACCCACCCTTTCCCAAATGCTTCTCGAAAATCCTGTTCCTGCCCTGACGGCTGTATTCCGCAGGGTTTGTCTGGATTATTTACATGGATTCGACCCGTCGCTATTCGGCAGCGCGGACTGGGATATGTGGTTGCGAATTTCGGCTCAATGGGATGTTATCTGCATCCCCGAACCGTTAGCGATGTATCGTGAACACCCATTCAATACGATGAAGGTTCTATATCGTAACAAAAACCTTTATACAGAGCGCTGCGCGTTGATCGGTCAGGCTATGGATCGGTATTCGGAGCAGTTGTCCGGGCAGGACTGCCGTGCAGCCTGGGCCAGGACGGACATGCTCGGAGCGCAGATCGAGGTTCGTTTGGGGGACGTTCGGAAAGCGGGTGTATACCTGGAAAAGGCGTTGCTCCGTAACCCGATTTTGTTGGATGATGAAAAAGGTTTGGTTGATGAAATAGTGGAACTGGTTTTCCTGGGTTGCGGTTTAGATGGCAGGTATGAAGATTACCGTGATTTCGTTAATAACCTGTTTGCCCCGATGGAGACTAAAACCCCTGCTTTTAAACGGCTGCGTCGCCTCGTTTTATCTCAGGCAGCGCTGAGTCTGGCGTTTTCCGGTTATCAGGCTGGTGACCTCGCTAAAGTTCGTTCGGTGCTACCGTATATAATAAAGGCTGATCCGCGATGGGTGCGAAATCGAGGAGTCTGGAGTCTTGGCATTCGTTCGTGGTTTCGGTTGAAGGGATAAATCCTGAAGGAGCCTCGATCAAGTAAGAAATGTCCACGGTCAGCGTTATCATCCCCTGCTATAACACCGGTCGATACCTGGCTGAAGCTATCCAAAGCGTCCTCGACCAGACTTACCAGGATTTCGAGATCATCATCGTTGACGACGGCTCTACGGATGATACACGTGAGGTAGCCAGTCGGTTCGATGATTCGCGGGTTCGTTACATTTGGCAGGCGAACAAGGGGCTGGCCGGAGCGCGCAACACCGGCTTGCGCGCGGCAAAAGGCGAGTTGGTCGCCTTTTTGGATGCTGATGATACCTACCTGCCTGAGAAGTTGCAGTCCGAGGTGGAAGTTATGCTTGGCTCGCCAGGCATTGCCATGGTCGTCAACGGTTGGATCTTTGTCGATCCGGAAGGTAGCCCGCTGGACATTGTACAACCCTGGCAAGAGCATCCCGCCGATCCCGGTCTCGCTTATTGGCTGCTCGGCCTACCCTTTGTTGTCCATGGCGTCATGCTACGGCGGGACAGGCTCGCTGAAATCGGTCAGTTCGACGAGACGCTGAAGGCGAGCGAGGATTGGGACTTGTTTATTCGCCTTGCGGCCGGTGGTTCCGATATGGTTTGGGGGCACAAGATAGTATGCACCTACAGGATTCACCAACAAAACATGACCTGCTCCGGCCAACGGTTGCTGGACAAGGTTAGAGTCCTGGACAAGTATTACGCCGCGACGACAAACGTGGATGATCATATCCGAGCAACAGCATATGCGAGCGCATGGCTTCAGGTCGCTAATACGTTTTATATGTCGGGAGAGACGGCCGAGGCTCAGGCGTGTATTCATCACGCCATTGAGGCATGTCCGGAACTCTTGCATCAGGATTCTTATGGGCTGCGAGTTGTGATCCGCAACTGGACACTGGATCCGCGGGTGGCATCCCCTCTGGATCATCTCGAACACGTCCTGACGAACCTTCCCGGAGACGTCGGGTTGTCCGAAGCAGGCCGGAAGAAGCTTAGAGCGCAAGCCAACATGGATCTTGCGTTTCCAAGTCATATTCGTGGTAATCGTCGGCATGTTATTCCAATGGCCGTACAAGCAATGTTTCATGACCCCGCATGGCTTAAAAACAGAGGGGCATGGTCCATCATGATAAAAAGCCTGACGGGCTGAACAAGGCGTGCTATGAGCCTGCCAAACTATCCTGGACGATATCTCAATTCCTTGATCCTGGTTTTGCTTTTGTTCGCCGGCCACGTCTTTATGGTATCGGCACAGGCTACCGGGCCGTGGACTTCCCCTGAGTTAATTACGCATGATGGAGCATTTGCTTCCACGCCATTTCTGGTCGCTGACAGAAGCGGGGTTGTCCATGCTGTCTGGAGCAGAAGCACGCTGGATCCCTCCAGCGAGTTGGGCCTTGACACGGTAATGTATGCTCGACTGGAAGGCGGCCAATGGTCCGAACCGATCGATATCCTTGCTGACAATGAGCCCCTATTGCGAGTCGTTCGGCTTCGCATCGATCAGGATGACACCTTACATCTCCTGGCGGTTGGAAAAAACCACCTCACCTATGCCACTGCCCACGTCACGAATGCCCGGACGGCCAGAGGGTGGGTTACGAGCGAACTCGAAGAAATGGCACAAACGGCCGACTTTTCCCTTGAGTCAGATGGAACTGTCCACATCGTATACGCGCTTGATCGACTGGGAATTTATCACGTTGTTTCCGAATCATCCGGACAGCGATGGTCTTCACCCGTGGCGATTTGGGTGGTCACCGGTGGGGGTTACTCAAGCGGTAGCGTCCGCATCGAGCAAGGGCCTGATGGTGTGCTGCACGCTGTTTGGGGGATAACCTCGGCCGAGATTCGCTGGAACCCTATCGGCGTGGCCTATGCCCGTTCGGTCGATGGCGGCTTGTCGTGGGATCAAACGCTGGAAGTGATTGAGGGCGACAATCAGCCCAATATCGGCTTCGATCAGGACGGGAAAACCCACCTGGTCTGGAATAACCCGGCCGGTTCCTCTCTCGGCCGTGGTCATGTCATTTCTAACGATTCAGGAGCAACCTGGTCGAGTGTGGAGCGACTCTTCCCCGACTATCGGGGACAAACCTGGTGGCCGTCCATGATTCGGGACAGCGGCGGAACGCTCCACTTGCTCACCGCCGCGAATGCCCCAGGCGATACGAGTTCACGCGTTTTTCATTCCGTTTGGCTTGGAAACACCTGGAGTAAACCCGTGTTGATATCAGGTCAAATGCTTGGCATTGAAGCGCCGTCAATAGTAGCTGTCAATGGGAATCAGTTAAGGGTGGCATGGTTTTCATACATAGTGTCCCAATACGGTATCTGGACAAGTTCGGCCGTCGCTGATGCTCCTTATGTGGAGCCTGTGAAGATTGCAACCGCAACCCCCCCGGCATCCGGAGCAGGATCAGAAGCGACTCCTATCCCGACCGAGCCGCCGACATCGACGATAACCCCGTCCTTTAATACCTCGCCGGACAGTGAAACACCGATTAATTCCACGGACACGATGAGATTTGCATTGATGAGCAGCGTGATCCCCATCCTCTTAATCATTGGCCTGATCGTTTTTCGGCGACAATCAGGCAGATGAAATGATATGAAGAAAATTGGCCTTGTCGTTGCTCAGGGTTTTTGGCTCCACTTCCGTGTGATACAAAGGCTCCTTCAGGCTTCCTATGTGATTGATGAGTTGCAGGTGCCGGTCTGGCCGATCGGGCTTATGTCGGACCGGGGCAATCGATTTCTTGTCACACGCGCTCTGACCCGATTCCTCGGCGATAACGACCTGGTTTTCTTTGAGTGGGGCGAGGAATACTTCGTGAGAGCGACACATCTGCCGAAGGATGCCTCCATTATCGTCAGGATTCACTCGCATGAATTGTGGGATTTCGCTCCACGAGTCAACTGGGCGAATGTCGACCGGGTTATTCTGATCAGTCACGCGATGGAAAGAAAGCTGCTGGAGCGTTACCCGGCGCTCGCGGGGCGGACCACTGTGATCCATAACGGCGTTGAATTAAATAAATTCACTTTTGATGGACGCCCTTTTCGGGGCACGATTGGCACCCTTAGCCGGATCGAACCCTTCAAACGCATAGATGGCCTCATCATCGCCTTCCATCAATTAATTCTAAAAGGTTATGATCTGACCCTCCGCATTGGCGGATCGTGTACTGAACCCCGCTATCAACGATATGCCGATGAGGTGGCGCTCCTGGTGGAACGTCTGGGGTTGGAGGGCAGGGTCATCCTGGATGGCTATATTGCCGATACGCCCGGCTGGCTGCGCGATATCGATATTTTTGTGACCAACAGTTGCAGCGAGGGTTTGCAGGTCGCCTTGCTTGAGGCGATGGCTAGCGGTTGCTATTGTCTTTCACACGCCTGGGATGGCGCGAAGGAAGCCTTGCCGCCGGATCAAATCTATATCTCCGAAGGCGAACTCATCCAAAAGGTTGAGGCGTATATTGGCCTGGATGACAAGGCGCAAAGTGAATTACAGGAGCGGATGCGTTCCATAGCGGAGGAGAAATTCGACATCGAGGATAGAGCACGGGATGTCCTCCAGGTGGTGGAATCGGTTTTGATAGAGAGGACGCCTGTTCAATGAATGAGGATAGCGAAGGGATGGTGCCAGACTCCCCTCATTCCATTCTCTACATCAATAGTGTGCCGAATATCGGCGGCGCCGAGGCGAGCCTGATTGAACTGGTGACCCATCTGGATCGGCGTCGATATAACCCAATTCTGTTGACGATGGAGGCCGGTCCGTTGGCGGACGCCTTTCATCAAATCGACGTTCCTGTATTCTACCTGTCCTTTCCGTTTTTCAGCCGGAAGCGACCATGGATCTATTGGCGGGAAATCGCATCCATCCTGCGGCTCATTAAAAAACATCAGATAAAGATAGTTCACGTGAACTGTGATCGCGCCGTGCCGCATGCCGTGCTGGCGGGAAAGCTGGCTCGCGTGCCGGTCGTCTGCTACATCCACGATATGGATCGCGCCTGGTATTTGCCGCGCTACGTCAGATACCTCAACAGGTGTGAACAAATTATCGCCGATTCTGAGGCCACCGCCAGGCATTGTCTGGACGCGGGGATGAATCCTGAACGGATGCGGACCATTTATGAATGCTTTGAGATGGACCGGTATCTTGCCGCCGGTTCCGACGAGCGCGCCAGGGTTCGCGTCGGGTGGTCCCTGGATGATTCACATTTGGCTATCGGCCTGGTCGGCCAGATATTGCGACATAAAGGACATGAAGATTTTCTGCGTGCAGCTTCACGCGTATCGGAAAAACATCCACAAGCACGTTTTTTTATCATCGGTGATGATCGCATGTCCGACGATCCCGATTTCCTGCCTTTTCTCAAACGATTGACTCATGACCTTGGCCTGAGCGAGGTCGTCACTTTCACCGGTCGCCTGACCGATATCCCCGCTGTCATGGCCGCGCTTGACATCGTCGTTGTCCCATCCTGGGCCGAACCTTTTGGACGAGTTGTTGTTGAAGCGCTTGCGGCCTCGCGGGCCGTTGTTGCAACCTCGACCGGCGGGATTCCCGAGATAGTTGAAAGTGGACAGAATGGCATCCTTGTGCCGCCCCGAGGCCCTGAACAGTTGGCTGAGGCAATTTCGACCTTATGTGCGGATCAAGAGCTGCGGATGGAATTGGCCCAACGCGGCCCTGATTCCGTGCTTCGATTCGATGTTCATGAGCACGTCCGGCAGTTTTATAGTTTATATTCACAGCTTGGCTTGAACTGACCATGCGAATCGCCATCTTCCACAACCTTCCCTCCGGCGGCGCCAAGCGCACTCTCCATGAACAAGTCAAGCGTCTCTCGGAGCAACACACGCTGGACCTTTTCACCCTTAGCACCGCCGACATGGAGTTTGCCGATATCCGGCCATATGTCCGCAACCTCAAGATAGCCGAATTCAATCCGGGGCGCCTGTATCGGTCACCATTCGGTCGTTTGAATCAGGGCGTGCGCATGGTCGATCTGCTCCGTCTGCGAGGCCGGATGAAAGAGCTTGCGGCCGAGATCGATAGTGGCGATTATGACGTTGCCCTCATTCATCCCTGCCGCTTCACATTCACGCCGACTATTACCCGCTACCTCAAAACGCCCACATTGTACTATCGGCACGATCCGGTGCGCTGGCTCCACGATCCGCCAATCCATAGACCCTATCAGCAAGCCGGAAGCCTGCGAACGACCCTCGATCGCTTCGATCCACTCAATATCGGGTACTTCAAATTGTTGTTGAGGGAAGACACGAACGGGATGCGAGCCGCGACCCATGTCGTGACGAATTCGTATTTCGTCCGGGAGACACTCTATCGCCTCTACGGCATCGCGCCCAGTGTGGTCTATCATGGTGTAGATACCCGCCGCTTCCACCCGGCCTATCCGGGGCGGGAGAATTACGTCTTATCGGTTGGCGCGATCTCGCCCTTTAAGGGTTATGACTTTATCATCGAGGGGCTTGCGCAAATTCCCGAGCCGCGGAGGCCGGAGCTGGTCCTCGTCGGCAATGTCAGCCTATCGGACGAACATCGCTTCCTGCTTTCACTGGCGCAGCAGCTTGGGGTGCGTCTGACTATTCACGAGATGGTCACCGATGAGGAATTGGTTCGGCTCTATAATCAGGCCCTATGCACCATTTTTACACCGGTGATGGAGCCTTTTGGCTTGGTGCCACTTGAGTCGATGGCCTGTGGCACTCCGGTTGTCGGTATCGCGGAAGGCGGCGTTCGAGAGACGATTATCCAAGGCGTGACGGGATACCTTGTCGGACGGGATACCGACGAATTGGCCTCGGTCGTCGGGGCTCTGATTGAAGATCCTGCCTTGATTGAAGAATTGGGAGATCGGGCGCGCGAGCATGTGGAGCGAAACTGGACATGGGAGCGCTCGATGGAATCGCTCCAGTCTCACCTTCTGCATACTGCCGGCCAGAATTAAACTCCTGATGGTATGGTTGATGAGGTAAACAGTATGACCGAGTATGTCGGATTGATCCCGGCCGCCGGCGCGGCAAAGCGTGTCTCGCCTCTTCCCGGCAGTAAAGAGCTATTCCCAATCGGCTTCCGCGAGGTTGAGATCGACGGCCATGTTGAGATCCGCCCCAAGGTGGTCAGTCAATACCTGCTCGACAATATGTTCACCGCCGGGGCAAAGCAGGTATGGGTGGTCCTTGGCAAAAGCAAAACCGACATCATGCACTATTATGGGGATGGCACGGAATTTGGCGGCCGCATCGCCTATTTGATCATGGACAATATGTGGGGCATGCCCTATACGTTGGACCAGGCTTGGCCGTGGCTTGGCGGCAACCACGTCATGTTCGGCATGCCTGATACCATATTTACACCGGCCAACACGTTCCAGCGACTGGCGAGCGAGCAGCAGGCGACCGGCGCCGACATCGTGCTTGGCATCTTTCCTACCGATCATCCGGAGAAGCTCTGCCCCGTGCTGCTGGACGACTCGGGACGCGTATTGGACATGACCGACAAGCCGAAGCAGACGGAACTGCGTAACAGTTGGGGCTGTGCCTGTTGGTCGCCCGTGTTCACCGATTTTATGCATCATTATCTGTGTAGTCTGGAAAACCATCGCAGAGAGGTTGTGCTGGCGGATGTCTTCCGCGCAGCTATGGAGGTCGGTCTAAACGTTCGCGGAGTGTTCTTTGAGCAGGGAGAGTACATCGATGTGGGAACTCCCGACGATTTGGTTGTCGCTGTGCACCGCTTCAGCCGGCGCTAACCCCTTGCCATGGGACAAAAAAGAGCGACATGCGGGATTTGGCCTTGTGAAGTCGGCTTGGAAAGTTGCCATGATGCCGCTCAGGTAAAACTGCTGACAATATATCATGATGAAGATGGACAGAACTGAGCAACAACCATTGGTAACGTTTGTCATCCTGAACTGGAATCAGCCCGAAATGACGGCCGAGTGCCTGGATTCAATCCGGCAGCAGGATTACGACAACTATCATGTGCTGGTCGTCGATAATGGTTCCCGGGACAATTCGGTAGAAGTCCTGAATGAGCGCTTTCCGTGGGTAGAGCTATTAGCCCTCGAAGAAAATGTCGGCTATGGGATGGGCAATAATGCCGGCATTGAACACGTGTTGCGTACCTCTACTGACTACGTCTTTCTTCTGAACAATGACACCGCGGTGGCGCCGGATATGCTTTCGATTCTTGTCAATGTGGCTGAGGCTGATCCCCGGATCGGCATCGTTGGCCCGACGATGTATTACTACGAACCGCCAGACGTAATCTGGAGCGGGGAGAACACCGTGAACTGGCGTACTGGAGAGGTTACGCGTAAGAACATGGGCGAACATGTGTCCCAGGATTTGTTGCGACAAACGGAGAACCGCAAGATCGATCACGTCGATACATGCGCATCTCTTGTGAAATGCGAGGTCTTTGAATCCATCGGCATGTTGGATCCCCGGTACTTCATCAATTATGAAGACCTGGACTTCGATCTTCGGGCGAAACAGGCCGGATTCGATCTTGTTTATGTGCCACGTGCTTTCATGTGGCACAAAGTATCGTTAGCCATGGGATTCGCCTCGCCGGCAACTACCTATTATATGACCCGAAACGCGTTAACCTTGTTCTGGGACAGGGCGCCGTTGCAATGGAAACTGTTTGCTGTTTTCTCCATACTGGTTCGCACCGTCCGAACTATGACCGCTTGGGCCTTAAGGCCGAAGTACAGGTCAGAAATATATCAGCAAAAAAGACGAGCCAACGCCTATGCCCTGCGAGATTTCTTTTTTCGGCGCTCAGGCCGTATGGGTGAAGACGTAGCTCGGGTCTGTTACCCTTCGTAGACCATGACCCAATTTGACGCCAGCATCATCATCCCGACTTACAACAGAAGCGCCTCGTTGCAGCGCACGCTTGAATCACTCGCTTGTCAGGACGCGGATAAATGGTCATTCGAAGTCATCGTCGTCGATGACGGATCGACTGATGAGACGCCGAACATTTGCCGACAATCGTTCCCATTTTATCTGCGATATCTTCGCCAGGAGAACCAGGGCGACGCATCAGCTCGTAATACCGGGGCAAATTTTAGTCGGGCGGTGTGGCTGATTTTCCTGGACGATGATGTTCTCGTTGCCCCAGCCTATTTGTCGATCCTGTTGCAAGCTCAGGCAAACAGTGAGCGACAAATTGCCGCAGGTACGACCTTGCCCCACTTGCAAAATGGTAGCTTTGAACCTGACTGCCTTAAAGCCGGCACTCCTGGGACGGCCGGGAATGATCAGCCGATCAGCTTTGCCGATATCGCCAGTAACAATATGAGCATCAGGCGGGTTGAATACCTTGACCTGGGAGGCATGCAAGGTTTGGGGTTTAATGGCTCAGATATTTGGTGTGATGTTGACTTTAATTATCGCGCATATTTGAGAGGATGGACATTCGTGCAGGTAGTCAACGCCATTTGTTACCATGATGACTACGTCATGGCTGACCTTCAGACAATATGCAGGCGGTGGGAGAAGACTGCGTATAGAGCCGCGGCGCTCTTCCAGCGTTACCCCGATTTACCACCTCTCCTGCCTATGTTTTACGATAAATTGCCAATTGATTGGGGAATGGATTCCAGAAAGCTTGTCGGTCGCAAAGCTGTCAGGCGCATTGCTTCCAGCGCTCCCGCGGTTTGGGGACTGGAAACAATAGCGCGGGCGATGAAACAATGGTACCCCAAACCGATCCCGTTAGAATTGCTTCAGCGCTGGATTGTCGGCGCATATATCTATCGCGGCTACCGACGGGGTCTACAGGAATTCAATGGTCACGAGGTGCTGGGTCCGTCGGCTGCGCCAGGACCTCATGGATAATGCCTGTTACTGCGCGATTAACACGATTGGGATGTCATTATGCCCGGATTCCCGCATAATTTTCACGCCACCTTATGGTTTGTTCTCGGGGAAGTGAGGTATAACGAAACAGGAAGGCACCTCCCTGAGTTGATGTCATGCGTAATGAACCATCGCTAACACACGAATCGGGCAGCCGGATTACGAACCCGCGACTTATTCGAGTGGCCATCGTGATCGGGACGATTCTGCTCAGTATCCTGTTGGCCTGGAGGGGGCCATCCGGCCGGATGGCCTTGTTGTTCATCGGCATCGGGCCGGTCTTTGTCGCCTTTCTCCTTAATCAAAGACAACCCGCTCTGGGGTTGATAGTCATGGTGCTTGCCGGGTTACTCATGCCGCTCAGCATCGGCACCGGCACCGGAACCACTCTGAACCCGGTCATCCTGCTCGTCCCCGTTCTCACCGGCCTGTGGTTGGCCGATATGGCCTTGCGTCAAAAAGCCATCAGGCTGCACCGCCACAACAGCATCACCTTGCTCCTGGCATTCAATGTCATCGTCGTGCTGGCGTTCATTGTCGGGCAACTGCCGTGGTTCGATATGTCGGGGGCGGGGTTAGCGGCGCAGTTCGGCGGTTTGATGGTCTTTGTTATCTCCTCGGCCGCGTTCCTGCTGGCCGCGCACCTGCTGGATGAATGTTGGCTGGTTCGGTTGGTTTACCTGTTCATCGCAATTGGCGCCTTGATCGTTTTTGGCCGTTTTTTCCCCTTGCTTGGAGAGGTCATCTTTCGGCTGGTCCTTAATGGGGCACAGGGTGGTGTCTTCTGGATTTGGGTGATGGCGTTGCCGGCTGGTTTGGCCCTTTTTCATTCCTCTCTGAAGCCCATGGTGCGAGTGGCGTTGATCGCCTTCGTGACCGTCTCGTTGCTCTCTCGCTTTTTGGGCGTCGGGGAATGGGCTTCCGGTTGGGCCCCGCCGCTGGTGGCCCTCCTGCTTCTCCTATGGCTCAGGTTCCCGCGCTGGGGCTGGGTCGTCTTGCTCCTCAGCCTGATTGTGTTCTTCCTGGAGTTCGACCGCCTTTGGTCCATGGCTACCAGCAGCGAAAGTTGGCGAGCGCGCTGGCACGCCTGGCAGATTGTGATTGATACGATGCGCGTTAACCCGTTGCTGGGTCTCGGGCCGTCCAACTACTATTTTTATGTCCAGCGAGCGGTGATCATGGGGTGGGGTGGAGCATGGAATGTCCAGTTTTCGTCGCACAATAACTGGGTTGATCTCATCGCCCAGACGGGTATCCTGGGCACGACCGTTTTTGTGATGTTTGTTGTATCGATCGGACGGGTTGGCTGGCGCCTGTATCGGCAGTTGCCCAACGGGTTCGCCCGGGCTTACGCGGCCGCTTGCATCGCCGGCCTCATCGCCACCCTCGTCAGCGGTATGTTAGGCGACTGGTTCCTGCCGTTCGTCTACAATATCGGCCTGGAAGGGATGCGGAGCAGCGTTTTGTTCTGGGTGTTCATGGGGGGATTGTTGATGTTGTTCCAAAAAAGTAATGAGCCTGCACATGCTCTGGTTGATTAGGTGAAACAACCAGAGGAGAATTTGATAATTATTCGCGACGCTAGCCATTCCGGCGTTGCGACGTGTATCCGGCCCGTGATTCCAGACCCGCTAACATGACAATGCTACGAATTGTGTACGTCATTTCAGATTTTGACCAAACAGGTGAATTGCGTGCGCCATATCAAATATTGAAGGGCTTCGCCGAGTCAGGTTGGGAGGCCGAAATCCTGACAATTGCATCGGACAAGAACATCAATATCGACGATGCATGGGGCTGCGTCCCAGTGCGCAAGGTTTATGCTTCTACCCGTCGCCTGGGTCTAATTAAATTGGCATGGTGGTTATTGAATCGTCCTCGCGACATTGTGGCGATCACCTGGGTTTGGGACTGGTATAATGCCGGCCCTATGGCGGCCAAATGGTTGAGCGGCAAGCCTTGGGTCGTTTGTCTTGATGGCTATGCTCACAGGCATGCATGGCATGGCACCGATTGGCGTACTCAAACCAGATTAGAGCTACGATATGGTACTGTAATTCGTAATGCCAGCCTTGTAATCGCCGAAAGCCCTTCTGCGTACGATCGGGTGAGGAGTGTATATCCAGCGCAATCTGTTTGTCATGCTCCTATATGCTTTTGGCGAAAAGATCTCGAGTCCGTTACCGCGGGATGGGAGCAGGAAGGTTTGAATCCGGAGCGACGGCCGATTATTTTGTTTACCGGCCGATTGGTACGTCGCAAGGGCGTGCACGATCTCATTACGGCGTTTGGGAGACTTGCACAGAAATACCCGGATTGGATGGTTGAGCTTCGCGGCCCCATTGGTGATCCGGGATACTATGCTGAGCTTCAACGACTTGCTGTAAGTCATGGTATAGAGTCCAGAATCAGTTTCGCGCCTCCTTTATCGGGGGAATCCTTGTTCAAAAGATATCGTTCCACGTCGATCTTTTGCTTGCCTTCCACAGGTGAAGGGATGCCGACCGTAATCACAGAGGCCATGAATTTTGGTGGGGCAATCGTTGCAGGAGTGTCGGGCGCAGTCCCCTACCAGCTAGGGGAGGATGACTCTTGTGGGCTGTTGATCAGATATGGCGATGTGGATCAGTTGACAAACAGCCTTGACCGGTTGATGTGTAATGAAGATCTAAGGGAAAGCCTCATGCGCTGCGCCAGACAGCGAGCTTTGGATGTCTTCACGTGGGAGAAATATTTTCCTTCACTTGAGGCCAACTTTCGTGCGCTTGTTGCTGATTAAATCAAATTATGATTCAAACAAATCTGTTGCGTCTCTTTAAGCTATTGCGTGTGATGGGCATGGTACAAACAGCCCATTTCATTTACCAATGGCTCAATAGGCGCGAGTTCATAGCATTTAATTTATCGAATATTCGATCAACGGTTTGGTGTCGTCGATCGTCCTCGGATATTCACGTTCTTTGGCAAATATTCGGAAGCAAGCAATATGCGCCGGCTATGTCTTCCCTCCCCGGAAACATTGTCGATGCTGGAGCGAATGTCGGTTACTCGTCCCTTTTCTTTGCAACGGTCAACCCTGAGGCCACTATATTAGCTATTGAACCTGAACCTGCCAATTGTGAGTTATTCCGTCGAAATTGTCGGGAATTCCCCAATATTACCCTTCTTGAGGCTGCTCTGTGGACGAAAAACGAAATGCTGGGGATTCACTCAATGGAAGCAGAAAGCTGGGCCTTTCGTACTGTCCCTCCGGCGATTAAGGGGACGGACAGCTCAAAGCAAATACCAGCTGTTACAATGGAGGATGTCATTGCTTGTTTTCCTAACAGGGAGATTGATTACCTGAAACTCGATATTGAAGGATCTGAAAAATATCTATTTGAAACGCAGCCTGAGAAATGGCTGACTAATGTATCGACCATCTCCGTCGAATGCCATGATTCGATTTTCCCCGGGATTACGGAGAAGGTTGTTGAAGTGTTAACACGAAATCGCTTTAAGCTTGGCCTGAAAACCGATGAGTTCCTTCTGTTTAGCAAGAAAACCTAACCATGGCCCGGACCAGGCTCCATGATAATCTTGCTAAAAACGATTTGGGTATTTTCGCAAGCGCTAACCCTGTCATCAACTAACTCGGTCTGCGATTTGGTTTTGGTAAAATTTCCAAAGGCGGCCCAAAAACTTGCAATATAATGTCATCTCTGAGCGACTTGCTTAACGACTTCGGGAAATCGTGGATCGCAAAAGGGCGATCGGTTCCCGAACATCAAATCTACAAGCTACTGGAGTGGCGTCGCCTGCGAGAGATATTGATTGTCTTGCGCATCAATTGCGTCCTCGACGTTGGCGCAGCCCGCGGTCAGTTCGCCATCAATCTGCGGAAGATCGGTTATCAGGGAAAGATTGTATCCTTCGAGCCGGTCTCTGAAGCTTTCGAGCAAATGGGCGCTGCGTTTGCCACTAATTCCCTATGGCAGGGTTTTCGTTACGCGTTGGGTGGCCGGACAGGAGAAGTGAACTTCCACGTCGCCACTGACTCCACTGAAATGAGCTCAGTATTGGTGCCGAAAGATGATGCCTGGCAATTGCGCACTGAAGTTGTGCCGATGAAAACGCTGGACTCAATTTTAGATAAGGTTCTCAGCGACATCGAAGAGCCACGCATTTTTCTCAAGATGGATACTCAGGGCTACGACGTCGAGGTCATCAAAGGGGCTGCGAACTCGATGGACCGGATAATGGCCTTGCAATCTGAACTTGTCATCCAGCCGGATTATATTGGAGCCCCTTTATATCTTGAAGCATTGACCCTATATCAAGGCTACGGCTTTCGCCCCGTTAGCCTTATCGAGGCTGCTCGCGATCTGCATTCCGGAATTATCACTGAGGTCAATTGCGTTCTTGTCCGAGGGGATGGGTCTTGATATGAGTCGCGTCCTAATTCTCGCCACCACCGCTGCACCATCGAGCGCCCACGACGAAATTGCCGCCGGTCGTCGCCCCCGCATCGACTACCTCGACCTGCAAACCCGCCTCGATGCCGATCTCATCGACTTCAATATCTACCAGCGTACCCCCTATCGCTGGCTGGAGCGTCCCGACCGCCTGAGCCGTCTCGCCTGGGGCCAGGCTCTCTATGCTCTGCGCCACTGGAAAGACTACGAGGTTGTCTACTCGTTGGGTGAGGATGTGGGAGTGCCGCTGGCTTTTTTGCTACGCCTTTGGGGTTTACGGCCGCGCCATATCATGGTCGCCCACAATATCCTGTCACCCCGCAAGGTCTCTGTCATTCGCGCCATGCGGGTGATGAACAGGTTCGACCGGATCGTCGTCTTCTCCCCCGATGCCGTACCGGGCATAGCCGGCACATTCGGCGTGCCGCCCGAGAAAATTGTCTTCACGATGGATGCCATCGATGAGCATTTCTGGCGCAACGATTTGGCGATGATACCTGAACCTGACTATGCCATCAGCGTCGGCCGCGCTCGACGAGACTTCGCCACGCTCATGACGGCCGTGGATGGGTTGCCGTTACGTTTGTGCGTTCAGGCCGGCAGTCAATGGCATGTTGAATATGCCGTCGAATTAGGCGCTCGATTGCCGGAAAATGCCGAACTGGGCAGTTATCTGTCCTATACCGACCTGCGAGAGCTTTATCAGCGCGCCGGTTTTATCGTCATCCCACTGGAGCCGGGCGCTCACCACTCGGCCGGGTCTGTTTCCATCAAGGAGGCTATGGCGATGGAAAAGGCGGTCATCCTGGCGGCTTCTGATGAGAGCATCTATGTCCGTGAGGGGGAGACAGGTCTGTATGTCCCTGCCGGTGACGCAGCCGCGCTGAGGCAGGCGATTACCCATCTGCTGGGCGCACCTGATTTGGCTCGCCGGATGGGTACCAACGGCCGGGTAATGCTGGAGCGCGAGATGCGTTACGAGTCCAAGATCGATTGGCTTGCTTCCCTGGCGATGTGACCATCGAAAATACAATGGATCTTTCCATCCTCATTGTCAGCTGGAACACCCGCGATCTGTTGGCCCAATGTCTGGCCTCGGTTTACGCTTGTCCACCGGCTGGAGAATTCGAAATCATCGTCGTTGATAACGCCTCGGCCGACGGCAGCGCGGACATGATACGCGAGCGATTTCCTTTAGTGCGTCTATTGGCGCTCGAGCGGAACGCGGGTTTTGCCGGTGGCAACAACCTGGCCATAAACATCAGCCGCGGCCACTATCTTCTGTTCCTAAATCCCGATACGGTTGTTGTGCCGGGAGCGATTGAGACGCTCCTCAACTTCATGGACAAAACCCCCGCGACCGGGGCGGCTGGTTCCATGCTCCTGAATCCCGACGGCACGCTCCAGCCTTCTTGCTACCCGGCGCCGACGCTGGGGCGGGAATTGTGGCGGCTGTTTCATTTTGACATCTTCTATCCTTTGGCGCTCTATCCGATGAACCGCTGGCCGACTGACTTGCCGCGCACGGTTGACACTGTCCAGGGCGCGAGCTTCATCGTCCGGCGTGAAGTGATTGACAAGGTGGGAGCGTTTGACGAATCCTTCTTCATGTACTCCGAGGAGGTGGATTGGTGTCTGCGCATTCGCCGCGCCGGTTGGCAAATTTACTGGGTTCCTGGCTCGCGGGTCATCCACTACGGCGGGCAGAGCACCCGCCAGGTCGCCCCAGCGATGTTCCTGCAACTATACCGAGCCAAGGTGCAATACTTTCGCAAGCATTACGGCGCGTTCCATAGCCTGGCGTATAAGGGCGAATTGCTGTTGGCGTCGGCCGCGCGTCTGGCCATGACACCGCTGATGTGGTTGTTACAACCCGCGCAGCGCCGGGAGAGCGCGACATTGGCGCGGCACTATGGACGTTTGATCCTGGCGCTGCCGAAGATGTGACGGTATGCGCATCCTCTTCCTCTCCCAACTCATCCCCTGGCCCCTCGATGCCGGGCCGAAAGTGCGCAGCTATTATGTCCTGCGTCATCTGGCTGAGGCTGGGCATGAGGTGACCTTGCTGGCCTTCAGCCGGGAGAGCGACACGGCCGAGAGCATCGACCATTTGCGCGAATTCTGCGCTGCCGTTCACACGGTGCCGATGCGGCGGTCCCGCGCCCGCGACGCCTGGCATTTCGGGCGCAGCCTGCTGACCGGCACACCTTTCCTCATCGCCCGCGACAGTGTCGCCGCGATGACGCGCAAGGCCGGGGAACTGGCCGCCGGCGGGACGGACGCCATCCATGCCGACCAGTTGTGGATGGCGCAATATGCCTTGTCGGCCGCCCAAGCTTTACCTGATCAATCGCCGCTCCTCGTGCTGGACCAACATAATGCCATGTACCTCATCCCGCAGCGCCTGGCTGAGAGTGCTGCCGGACCGGTCCAACGCGCCCTGCTGCGCCGTGAAGCTGCCCTGATGCGTCGCTACGAGGCCGATACCTGCAGCAGGTTCAATGATGTCGTTTGGGTGACGGCCGAGGATCGGGATGCGGTCGAGTTGCCTGATACTCCGGCAAGTCCTCGCTCTCATGTCATCCCGATCTGTGTCGATCCGCAGGATACGCCGGTAATCAATCGCGTCGCCCAGCCCCACCGCGTCACTTTTCTTGGCGGCCTCCACTGGCCGCCCAATGCCGCCGGCATCGTCTGGTTCGCTCGTGAAGTGTGGCCGAGTGTCCGCGCCGCTTGCCCCGATGCCGTACTGACGATCATTGGCAAGTCGCCTCCCAAAGAGCTGGATGGCCGTGGCAAAGGTATCGAAGTCACCGGTTACGTCGATGATCCGATGCCATACCTGAAGGAGACGGCCGTATTC
Organism: uncultured Ardenticatenaceae bacterium; assembly: GCA_964466135.1. Taxonomy (GTDB): domain Bacteria; phylum Chloroflexota; class Anaerolineae; order Promineifilales; family Promineifilaceae; genus Promineifilum. The sequence goes on from CAYXNH010000022.1 coordinate 19,022, forward strand.
ATCGTGCCCCTCCATGCCGGAGGGGGCATGCGGGTCAAGATACTGGACGCCTGGGCGTGGGGGCTGCCGGTTGTTTCCACGACCATCGGGGCGGAGGGGATCGACTGCCGTCATGGCGATAATCTGCTCATTGCTGACACGGCGACAGATTTCGTCACTGCCGTACAGCGTGTGATGGCCGATCACCCATTGGCGAACCTTTTGGTTCTGGCTTGCCGGGACTCGGTCGGCGTCTGCTATGACTGGAAGAAGATCTACTCAGCCTGGGACGCGATCTACCCGATTTGACGCCAACCTCATAGTTCCTCACAAATCCTGACAAATTAAAGATTGGGCCAGTTCCACATCCACCCGATAACCCACAACAGGTTGCGGTGTGGGTGAAAACACGTGTATTGTCTACGCAATCATGATGACGAATAATGGGAGGCGAATTTGACAACCGGGAGTCCGCAACATCTTAAAAAACAATACGAACCTAATCTAATGAAACGTTATGTAAAGATAATAATCGGTTTGTCAGTGAGCTTGCGTGTGGCCGCCGCCTTCTACCTCGGCAACACCGTCGATGTCCTGCCCGGCATCTTCGACCAGGTCTCATACCATGCCCTGGCGATGCGTGTTCTGGGCGGGCATGGGTTCTCGTTCGAGTATGCGTCGTGGCCCTTGACGGCCGCCGGCGCGCCTACCGCTCACTGGAGCTTCTTATACACACTCTACCTGACGGCCGTCTACGCCATCTTCGGTCCCAACCCGCTGATGGCCCGCATCATCCAGGCCGTCATCGTCGGCGTGCTGCATCCCTGGTTGGCCTACCGCCTCGGACGCCGCGTGTTCGGCGAACGCAGCGGGTTGTTGGCGGCGGCGTTCACGGCCGTCTATATCTACTTCGTCTACTACAGCGCCGCGCTCATGACGGAGCCGTTTTATATCACGGCCATCCTGGGGGCGCTTTACGGCTTGTTGGTGTTGCGCGATACGGATGCGGGTGAGGAGAGGCGATTAGCGCTTGCCGTAGGTTTGGCCTTGGGTTTTGCCGTGCTCTTACGGCAGTTGTTTCTTCTGCTCATCCCTTTTCTTTTACTGTGGCTTTGGGCAATGCGCTATTACGATGGACGACGAGCAGGCGCGGAGAGGCGTGGGCTTAAAGACATCTTATTCGGCCCACGCGCGCCCTGGCGTTCGTCGGCCGTTATCGTGGGCCTCGTTATCCTGATGATCCTGCCCTTCACAATCTATAATTTCGGCCGCTATGGCCGTTTTGTCTTACTCAACACCAACGCCGGATACGCTTTTTTCTGGGGCAATCATCCGATCTACGGCACACGATTTCGGGGGATTCTGTCGCCGGAGATGGGATCGTATCAGGACCTCATCCCCGAAGAGCTGCGCGGGCTGGACGAGCCGTCGCTGGAGCAGGCCTTAATGAAACGCGGCCTGCAATTCATTATCGATGATCCCGGACGTTATGCCCTGTTGTCACTCAGCCGTGTGCCGGTTTACTTCATGTTCTGGCCCTCGGCCGAATCGGGGATGCTCAGCAATATCTCGCGGGCCGGCAGCTTCGGCCTGTTTCTGCCGCTCATGTTGGCCGGTCTAATCTATTCGTTGGCCAATCGGAAAATGCGCCGGCGGACGTTCGGCGACGCCTTGTTACTCTTGCTGTTCGCCGTCCTGTATACGGCAGTCCACTTGCTTTCCTGGGCGCTCGTGCGCTACCGACTGCCGGTGGATGCCATCCTCTTGCTCTATGCCGGACTGGCGGCCGAGGCGGTGTGGTCGTGGCTGGGTTCCCACCGCTCAACCTCTATTAGCTCGAGGAGAATCTGATGAGGATCGCCCGACGAATCCTCTATATCGTCCCCTACATGCCCAACTCCATTCGCACGCGCCCGTATAACCTGATCCGTGCGCTGGCGGGTGAGGGGCATACGCTCACTGTACTCACGTTGGTGCAGGATGATGAGGAGATGGCGGACGCCGAAGCGTTAAGGGCGGAAGGTATCCGGGTGATTACCCGGCCGCTATCTCGCGCGCGCTCATTGATGAACAGCGCGCTGGCTCCGGCGAGACGCGAACCGCTCCAGGCAGCGTATTGCCGGCAGCCCTCGCTGGCGGCCGACTTGTCCAATCTCTTGCGGGATGAAACATTCGATGTTGTCCATGTCGAGCACCTCCGAGGTTCTCGTTACGGCATCCTTGCCAAATCGACGCTCGACGCTAATGGCCTGACAACCCCCGTTGTCTGGGACAGTGTCGACTGCATTAGTCATCTGTTTCGCCAGGCATCCGCGCACAGCACGAGATGGCTGAACCGCATGATAGCGCGGGTGGAGTTGCCGGGAACGGAGCGTTACGAGGGTCGCATCCTCAAGCACTTTGATATGGTTCTGACGGCCTCGCCGGTCGATCAGGCAGAACTCATTCGGCTGGCCCGCCAACACCATTCCGTCGTTCCACCTGTGAACGTGCTATCCAACGGTGTCGATCTGGAAGCGTTCAAGCCCGACCCCACCCCCGAGCGCGATCCCGCAACGCTGGTTCTTAGCGGCAAGATGAGCTATCACGCCAATATCGCCATGGCCGTCTATTTGGCGCATGAGATCATGCCCATCGTTTGGATCGACCGACCGGACACCCGGCTGCAGATCGTCGGCAAGGCTCCCACAGCTGAGGTATGCTCTTTGGCTAATGATCCGCGAATTATCGTCACCGGGGCAGTGCCGCAAATCCAGCCTTATTTAAGTCGTGCCACCATTGCCGTAGCGCCCATCGTCTATAGCGCCGGGATTCAGAATAAAATCCTGGAGGGGATGGCCTGCGCCACGCCTGTTGTGACAACGTCATCGGCATTACAAGGATTGACGGCCGAACCAGAGCGGCACTTGCTGGCTGGTGAGGATAAATATCAGATAGCCGAAGCCATCCTCCGCTTGCTCAACGATCCCGCTCAGTGCGTCGAAATTGGACAGGCCGGCCGAAAATTCGTCGAGCAAAACCACAATTGGCGTTCCATTGCCGGGCAACTCTCCCGACAATATGAAGATCTAGTGAATTCGTGCTCAGCATCCGCGGTGGATTGATGATTTCAGAATATTGAAATTCGAATTGAAAGGTTGGCTCTGCATAATAATACTCATAACGTAGCGTTGTCGAAGCTGGCAAAACTCGCTCATGAACTGCCTTTCTGACCTGCACAGTACATGAGGGATCTGGGATTCAGGAATGTCGATTCAGGTTGGGTTTCATGAGTCCTGTGATCTGTTATTAAGCGGAGTATGTAATGGAATCATCGATCCAATTGGCCGAGAAAAATGCAGCAGCCATGAATATGGCTCTTGCGTCTCGCCCAATTGCCGATTTATCCCCCAATATTCAATGGGGTGGTTACCGGGTCGTCCTGATTCTGTCCGACATTATCTTAAGCTTGGCGGCCTTGTCGTTTGCCGGATGGGTTCGCTACAACGTCCCGTTATCGATTTTTAATTTGGGAGCGACTCCGTTGGTTCCTTCTTTCGCCGTCATTGCCTTTGGATTTATTCCAATGTGGCTGTTCATTTTCGCCGGCCACGGCTTATATCGGAAACGCGTATTGTTGGGCGGCACCCAGGAGTATGAGCTTGTTTTTCGAGCCACGGCCGTGGGGATGCTTGTCATCATAGTCTTCGGCTTTATTCAGCCCGAGATGGATCCGGCCAGAGGTTGGGTGCTCCTGGCATGGATATTTGTCGCACTCTTCGTGATGGCTGGACGATTCTTCCTGCGCCGGATTATCTATGCTCTGCGGCGACGAGGATACTTCCTGAGCCGGGCGCTCATCGTTGGGAATAATCCGGAGGCGCATTCCCTGGCTGAGCAATTGACGGGTTGGCAGACCTCCGGCTTTGCTGTTCAGGGTATTGTGTCCACCGACCCATTTAAAGAAAACCACGGCTTGAGAAGCTTGCCCGTTTTGGGGACGCTCAATCATCTGGATGAGATCGTTCAGCAACTCAATATCAATGAAATGGTATTGGCCATCAGTGCCCTGTCCCAGGACCAGGTCCTCTCGATATTCAAGCGATATGGTATATCCGATACGGTCAATCTGAGGCTTTCGAGTGGGCTGTTCGAAGTGATAACGACCGGGCTGGAGGTGAAGGAAATTGCCTCTGTTCCCCTTATGCGGGTGAATCAGGTGCGATTAACGGGTGTGAACCATGTTTTCAAGTGGATCACGGATGTCATGCTGGCGATCCCCTTGCTGATACTTAGCTTGCCAATCCTGGCGGTCATTGCCATTGCCATCAGACTTGATTCGCCCGGAAAGGTTATTTACCGACGGCGTGTGATGGGCCTTAACGGCAACCAGTTCGATGCCTTTAAATTCCGCACGATGTATGTCAATGGCGATGATATTCTCGCGGCTCATCCGGAAAAGGAAGCGGAATTGGGGCAGGCCTTCAAGCTTAAGGAAGATCCTCGCGTGACCCGCGTCGGTCGATTTCTGCGAAAGTACAGTCTTGATGAATTGCCGCAGTTGGGCAATGTCTTGTTGCGGCAGATGTCGTTGGTAGGGCCGCGGATGATTTCGCCCGACGAGCTGACGAAGTACGAGCAATGGGATATCAATTTGCTGACCATGCCGCCGGGAATCACAGGGTTGTGGCAGGTGAGCGGCCGTTCCAACTTGTCCTATGCCGATCGTGTTCAGCTGGATATGCGCTATATCCGCAACTGGAGTATATGGCTCGACCTCCACATTCTGATTCAGACAGTTTCCGCAGTATTGAAAGGCGACGGCGCTTATTAAAGCCGGTACGCGATAAAAGGTTTCAAAAAACGTTGAGGATAGTATGGAGCTTAGGGCATACATAAAACCGCTTCAAAAGTGGTGGTGGTTATTTCTGATTTCCGCCCTGCTGGCCGGAGCTACCAGTTATTATGCTGTGAGCCGGCAACCAAGTATCTATCAGGCGCATACGACGCTCCTGATAGGAAGTGCCATCAACAATCCCAATCCGGATGGAAACGAATTCTGGCTGAGCCAGCAGTTGGCTCGCACCTATAGCGATATCGCCCGGCGCGAAGTCATCCAACAGGCTGTCATGGATGAGCTTGGATTAACCTGGCTCCCTGCCTACATAGCCCAACCCGTGGCTGATACGCAGTTACTCGAGATCAGGGTCAATGACAGCAGTCCCGAGCGGGCGATGGTGGTGGCAAATGAATTGGCCAACCAATTGATCTTGCGAACGCCGACGAGTGGCCCTGATCAGGGAGGCGCGGAAAGGCAGGTGTTTATCAGCCATCAATTGGATGATCTCGAAATCAAGATCGAGCAGACCAGTGAAGAGATTCTTGCCAAGCAAACTGAGTTGGCGGGCCTGTTTAGCGCGCGCCAAATCGCCGACGCCCAGGCACAGATTCGCGCCCTCGAGGCGAAACAGGATACGATGCGAGCCAACTATGCCTCGCTCCTGGCCAGCACATCCCAGGGCGCGGCCAATAGCCTGAGCATCATCGAACCGGCCGTCCTTCCACAAGTGCCGATTGGGCCTGAGGTTCTAATGACCGTTCTGGCGGCGGCCGCCATTGGGTTGTCGCTTGGCGTTGGCGCTGCTTACTTGCTTGAATATCTGGATGACACCATCAAAAGCCCGGAAGATATCGAGCGCGTCACTGAATTAACCACCTTGGCCGGAATCGCCGACCACAAACAGGAGAACGGCCGACAACGCGGATTGGTTACGATTACCCAGGCGCGATCGCCGGTGTCGGAATCTTACCGGTCATTGAGGACGGCCGTCCTGTATTCAAACGTTGATCGTCAAACCCGCACCATGGTTGTAACGAGCGCCAACCCGCGAGAGGGCAAGAGCGTTACCTCGGCCAATCTGGCGGTTGTTTTGGCGCAAGGCGGCCATCGAGTGCTCCTGATCGATGCCGATCTTCGCCGACCAACGCTACACATTCATTTCAATAAACCATCCGGCTATGGATTGACAAACTTGTTGCTGGATATGCCGGCGACATTCGATTCATCCCGGATCGGCGATATGTATTCCCAATTGAGCAAGGCGGTATCGACCACATCCGTCGGCGGTTTATATCTGATGACCAGCGGCGAATTACCCCCCAATCCGGCGGAGTTGATTGGTTCCAATCGGATGAAGACGTTGATTAAGGCGCTGTCCACCCGGTTTGATTTCGTCATCATCGATACACCGCCAATCTTGCCGGTGACCGATGCTGTCGTACTTGGCGCGCGAGTGGATAGCGTTTTACTGGTTTCTCGTGCGGGGAGTACCCGGCAAAGCCATTTGAAGCACGCCGCTGGCCGGCTGAAAGAAGTGAATGCCAATGTCGTGGGTGTGATACTCAATCGGCTGAGCAGCCACGGCGGCGGGTATTACCATTACTATAAGGGATATTATGCGTCGGATGATGCCAAGTTGGGGAAGGATGAAGAACTAATGGCCGTGCCCGCGGTTGAATCTGCTCAAACTGACGGCGGCCGAGGCGACCATCTGCGCGGTATCCTGGCCAGGATTATGAGCTGACCGCATTCCTGGTCATGTGTGGCGGGAGCGGATGGGAGTCGAACCCACCGCCGCCTACTCAGCGTAGCCGGCCACTCATTTTGAAGACGAAGGCATCCACCGGGACACAACCGCTCCCATCGTTAATTGTGGCTGGAAGGATGCCGCTTGTCAACGCCAGGGAAGCGTATGGAAGGGTTCACGGATTATGTAGAAAGTGAAGGCGGTGGGCTTGTATCATGGTGGCCTTCTGATTCGTCAGGGTGAACTGGACTTGACAGTTCCGGGCCGTTCCGATAGAATCTGCCTACCATTAACAAACAAGGCAATTCCCACTGGCCGGGATAGCTCAGTTGGTAGAGCACTTCACTGAAAATGAAGGTGT
>CAYXNH010000023.1:0-25641 GCA_964466135.1 uncultured Ardenticatenaceae bacterium
GCGCCCTTCGGCCTCGCTCTGCTGGCCGGGCATATTCCCTCGTTCCTCTACGTCGGCTTTGCCTGGGCCGCCTTTGCCCTGTATTTGTTCTTCGATCGTGCCGGGGAGCGGTCACTCGTGGCGCGGGCCGCGATCATCGCCGCCGTCGCCGGATTGGCTCTGGCCGCCGTTCAATTGGTGCCGTTCCTCCAGTTCAGCGCCACCTCCGGCCGCGTGGCCGAGGCCGACTATGATTTTGCCACCGACTATTCGCTCCCCCCGGCCCATCTGGTAACGCTGGTGGTGCCGGAGTTCTTCGGCGAGCCGACACAGGTGGGCTACTGGTCCGTGCCCACGTTCGAAGAATTGACCTACTACGCGGGCATCCTGGCCATTCTGGGCATCATCCTGGCCTTGCGGCGGCCGACCCGACTCACCTGGTTCTATATCGCTCTCATCGTCATCGGTTTGTGGCTGGCGCTGGGCCGGTATGGTCTGCTCTACGAGTTGGCCTATCGCTTTTTGCCGCCTTTTCGACTGGTGCGCGCGCCGGGTCGGGCCGCCTTCCTCTACCTTTTCGCCGGCTCAGCCCTGCTGGCCCACGCACTGACCTACTGGCGGGACCGGCAACCCGAAGAGCGTCGCCGCGCCCTTTGGCCTTATTGGCCCGCGGCCGTCTCCGTGTCCTCCATCGCCCTGTTTGCCGCGCTGGCGGCCACCGGCGCGGTTTTCATGGCGGTCCACCCGACCGATACCAGCGGCCGCCTCTGGCAGCAAATCGGAGGCTATTCATTGGCTCTGGTTACAACGGGGATCGGCGGAGCATTGATCTGGGTCTATCTCAACGCCGGCGACAATCAGCCCGGCAAGCCACAAACAGGAATCGGCCACCGGCGGGTTGCCATGATCGGCGTGGCGCTCATCGCCCTCGTCGTCGCCGATACCTGGCTGTTCAGCCACAAGATGGTGCGCACGGCCGCGACCGCGCCCGATCCGGTCTGGACCGACGGCCGGGCGCTCATCGACGAGCCGGATGGTCGCGTCCTGCCCTGGGGAGTGCCGCTATTCAGCCAGAACGGGGCCATGCGGGTCGATTGGCCCAGCGTGTTCGGCTACGACTCGCTGGAACCCGCGGCCCACATCGCGCTGGCCTCTTCCGTGCCGGACCCGCGCTCGACAGCCTACGACATTCTGGGCGCGACCCATGTCCTGGCCGGGGTGCCTCTGGATGAGTTCACCGAAGGCGACCGCGGGTTGACGCTGGTGGGCCAACAGGGGTCGGCCTGGGTCTACCGGCGCGCGCGGCCGTTGCCCATCGCGCGGCTGGTCTATACAACTGAGACCATTCCCGACGCGACGGCCGCCATCAGCCGCGTTCACGATCCCGACTTCGACCCGGCAACAACGGCCATCCTCACCGGCCCCATCTCCTGCCCCCTCGGCCCCGCGCCTTCGTCGCCCGGCGAGGTTGGGCTGCTATCACACCAAACGACATGGTGGCAGCTCCGAACCAGCAGCGACGCTCCGGCACTCCTCGTGCTAGCCGAAAATGCCTATCCGGGCTGGCGGGTGACGATCGATGGAGAGGCGGCCGAATCGCTGACCGCCTATACATCCGTGCGCGCGGTCTGCGTTCCCGCTGGGGAGCACATCGTGGAATGGACGTTTGCCCCGCTCATCTACCTCGCGGGAGCGGCTGTTTCCGTTGCCACCCTGGCCCTGATGGTGGCGGCGGCGTTTGTCTTGCGGCGGCGTATAGCGGCAGCCTAGCGCAATATCCTGCCCGCGATCCGGTTGGCGCGCTTCACGGCTCTGTCCATCTCGTGCACGCTCGGCCCTTTCATCCCCTGCGTCTCCTGCGCCCGGAAGTAGGAATCCATGGCCGCCCGCCCTCCGGCGATGAGCAGATCCCGCCGCTCGTCGGTCATATCAAATTCCGTCGTTCCGAAGGATCGGGCCGGCAGCCGGCAGACAAGCTGCTCAAAAGCCTCGATCACCATTTTGTCGTGCGCCTGAGTGGCCGTGTCGATCAGGTCAACGATTCGCACCGCCGGCGGCAGATCGGACAGGCTTCCGCCCGGCACCTTGGGCGGTTCATCGACGCCATCGACGGGCATATCCTCATCGATCAGCAAGCCGAGCACATTCAGGCCGGTCTTTGGTCCCATCAGTGAGGTCACATACGGATCAGTGGAGAGAAACAGTTCGATGGGAAAATTGGACAACAACCCACCATCGACGATCCGGTGACCCGCCGGCGAACGACCGAGATACAGCCCCCACTCCGATCGCCAGATGACCTCCTCCCATAACAGCGGCAGGCTCATGGACATGCGCATCCCCCACACCACCGGCAAGTCCGGCGCCGTGTGGCGGTTGAGGACCAGGAGACGGCGATCGGTCGTATCGGCCGCCACCAGCGAAAGCTCCACACCCGTGGCCTCATAGAATCCCGCGAATGTCCGGTCGCTCAGGCGTCGCGAACGGCCGCCGGGTGGCGCCTGATCCAGTTTGCTCTTGGCCCAGATGATAAACGCATCGGCCGAATACCATCCGCCGCGTTCGATGAAGGAGAAGAAGTGGACCAGTTCTTCCCGCGTCATCATGCTCAGGATGAGGCGGTCGATCCGGTTTTCGATGAAATCGGGGATGGTTTTCAGGTTAAGTCGTTCCAGAAAAAGCCGCGTCGCACTGGCTTCCACTTCCTGTTTCGTGAATGGCCGTGGCCGACCCAGAAACTTGTGGAAGACAGGCACGCCGTTCTCGTCCTTCTCTTTCAGCGCATTCAGCATCTCATCCGACGAAAAGCCGGCGGCGATAAACGTGGCCATGATCGCCCCGGCCGACGTTCCCAGGAGCCGCCCCGGCGTGTGCCCTCGCCGCTCCAGCTCCTGCAAAGCGCCGACGAAGACCATCCCCTTGGCCCCGCCGCCTTCAAATACCATGTCGTACTGCATATCAATCTCCCGCGGAATAACGCCGCCTGCCTGACTTCCGATGTTATTATGGCCTGTATCGGCCGTTGCTGCACCTTATAATTTATGAAAGAAGTGGAAGTAGAAAATTGAGTGAGCAGATAAAGCCAATGACAGGCGTCTGATTTTATCTAAGGCGCTTGTAATTAATCGCTCCCTGTCGCTTTACTATCGGCTCGAATCTGTTAGAATTCGGTGTTGAGGCTGATGGAAGCCTCAGGAGCCGTGGGTTGCCTCGCCAACACGGCCGGCAATTCCAACCGGCTGTCATTCCCTCCTGATCAGGTTATTTATCACTATGAATCAACCCGTTAACCGTCCTTTGGAACCACAACGACGCGCACTTGTCATCGGCGCGTCCTCCGGGCTGGGGGCGGCTCTGGTACGATTGTTGGCCTCGCAGCGTTATAGTGTGGCGGCCGTGGCTCGTCGCGAGGCGGAACTGTCGGCACTGCGCGATAGCGCAGGCCGCGAAGCTGTTCTCCCCTATGTCCATGACGTGACGGAGTATGAACAAATCCCGCTGCTGTTTGACCGGATCACTCATGATCTGGGCGGGCTGGACCTCATCATCTACGCAGCGGCCGTCCAGCCGCCTGTCGACCTGCATGAATATAATTTTGCCAAGGACGAGGCGATGTTGCGGACGAATCTGATGGGAGCCGTCGCCTGGCTCAATTTGGCTGCGGCGCGATTTGAGCGTGCCCGAAGTGGCCATATTGTCGGCATTAGCTCCATCGCGGGCGATCGCGGCCGCGTGGGCAGCCCTGTTTACAATACCAGCAAAGCCGGTTTGGATACCTATCTTGAGGCGCTTCGCAATCGCCTCTCGCGCTATGGCGTCGCTGTCACGACCATCAAACCGGGCTTTATTGATACGGAATTGCTGAAAAACGCACCCAAGACCTTCTGGGTCATATCGCCTGAAGAGGCGGCTGCGCGAACGTATGAGGCCATTCGCCGCCGTAAACAGGTGGCCTATGTGCCTTCTCGCTGGCGACTGGTCAGTTTGGCCGTGCGCTCTGTGCCTTCGGCTATCTTTCGTCGCCTGAGTTTCTAAAACTGGAAGTTATTATGGCTGATGTGAAACCTGCCTCGACAACTCGCGGAACGCGGCGAACTCCTCCGCCCGAAAAGGCTGCCCTATCGGCCGCGCATCTGGAAGAGGTTGCTTCCTGGGGCGGGGCGAATAGCGGTATAAGCTATGTCTATCGCCCCAGCACGGTTGAATCGCTCCATGAGGTGCTGGTTTTGGCGCGTCGGAGCGGCCGAACGGTCGGATTGCGTGGCGGCGGCAACAGCTACGGCGACGCCGCCATGAATAGCGAAAACATCGTCGTCGATCTTCGGCGCATGAATCGCATCCTTGAATGGAACCCGCAAACGGGCGTCGTTCGCCTCGAACCGGGCGTGACACTGGCCCAATTGTGGCAATACGTGCTGGAGGATGGCTGGTGGCCGCCCATCGCCACCGGCACGAGCTTTACCACCATGGGTGGCTCGGCGGCGATGAACGTTCATGGCAAGAATGCCTATAAGGCCGGGCCTATTGGCGATCATATCCTGGAATTCGACCTGATGCTGGCCTCTGGTGAGACCATCACATGCAGCCGGGAGGAGAACGAGGACGTCTTCTTCGCGGCTATCGGTGGCTTCGGAATGCTGGGAATATTCACCAGCCTGACGATGCAAATGAAGCGAATCTATTCCGGTCTGCTCGATGTGCATTCGGAATCCCGGGGCGATCTGGCGGCCATGTTTTCCTACTTTCAGGAGTACACAGCCGATTCGGACTACATCGTAGGATGGATCGATTCGATTGCTAGTGGCGGCCACGCCGGCCGTGGGGACGTCCATCGGGCCAATTATCTGCCGGAGGGCGCCGATCCTAACCCGGCCCAGACGTTGCGGCTGGATAACCAACATCTCGGCCCAAACTTGTTCGGCCTGGTGCCTCGTTCCATCATCTGGTTGTTTATGCGGCCGATGATGAGCGATTTGGGCCTGCGGTTCGTCAATGAGGGTAAATATTTGGCCGGCGGCCTCAGCGGTAAAAAACGGTATCGCCAGCCACACGTCCAGTTCCATTTTCTGCTCGACTATGTCCCCGAATTCAAGCGGGCTTACGGGCCGGGCGGCCTCATCCAGTATCAACCGTTCATCCCCAAGGAGAATGCATACGACGCATTTTCCGAGATCCTGGAGCTATGCCGGCAACGAGGCTTGCCTAACTATCTGACTGTGCTGAAGCGCCATCGGCAGGATGACTTTCTGATGAGCTACGCCGTAGATGGTTATTCAATGGCGATGGATTTTCGGGTGACGAATGACAACCGGCAGAGAATCGTCTGGCTGGCCCGCGAAATGGATGAGATCGTGTTGCGCGCCGGCGGTCGCTTCTACTTCGCCAAGGATAGCACGCTGCGACCGGAGGCGGCCGAAGCCTATCTCGGCGTGGAGCGGATCTCCCGGTTCCGTGAGCTGAAGCACCGTTGCGACCCGGATGGTTTGCTGGAGAGCGATCTGTGGCGGCGCGTGTTTGGCCGTTAGTTTTCGGACGGGGCCGATGAGCCGTCGGATGCTGAGGTAGCGACGACGTTCGGGTCTTCCTTTCCTCTCAGGCGATCCATTCGCGCCTGGATGCCGCGAGCGATAACCGCTGCGTCTTCATAGCGACTGAAGAAATTGTGCTCTCCGGTCAGCGTCGCCAGGCGGAGATAGAGCGGATCGCCGTCGTCGGCCTCGTAGGCGATGGTGATGATCCGGTCCTGAAGCCCTCGCACCAAATCCCAATACTCACCCTCCAGTGTTTCCAGCGGTTTGACATTCCCTTCATCGTCGTCCTCTCGCCCGGCCAGGAATTGGCTCAGGCGCACGATATATTTATCGGCGCCGGCCACCAGTTCGAGGACGTCAGCCTGGAAAAGCGCGCGAAGATATTCACCCTCCGGCGTTCGCCAGGCGAACTGCAGAGTGAAGGATTGGCCAGGTTCATAATGGGCTTCGGGCATGAGCTGCACCCTTGCATGAAAACGAGGGCCGGGTGAATCACGTCTCGCGATCCGCCACAGCCCTCGCTCATCAAAAGATATTTTGGTGGAGATTAACGGACAGCCAACTGGGTCGCTTTGTCGAACAAATGCATTTTGCTCATGTCAAACGCTACAGTGATCTTGTCGCCGCTATGAACTGCGAAGCGCGGATCGACCGTGCCGACGAAGCTGTTCTTGCCTGAATTCAGGTAGAGATGCAATTCGTGGCCCAGCAATTCGACGACTTCAACGGTGGCGTTGACGTTCTCGGCGGTGGTGTTGGCTGGGGTGTAGTCCGGAGAGTGGATGTGTTCCGGACGAATACCTACCACGACTTCCTTGCCGACGTACGGCGCGTACAATTCCTTGTGATCATCAGGGACGCGGACACGGAAATCGCCTGTGTCGATGAATTGACGGCCTTCCTCGCTGACCAACGTGCTATTGAAGAAGTTCATGGAGGGGCTTCCGATGAAGCCGGCGACGAATACATTGACCGGGTAGTTGTAGAGATTTAGCGGGGTGTCGCATTGCTGCAGGATGCCATCGGCCAGGACGGCGATACGGTCGCCCATCGTCATGGCCTCGACCTGGTCATGAGTCACGTAGATAAAGGTCGTGCCCAAATTCTGGTGCAGTTTGCTGATCTCGGCACGCGCAGTGACGCGCAACTTGGCATCCAGATTGGAGAGCGGCTCGTCCATCAGGAAGACGGATGGCTCGCGCACGATGGCCCGGCATACAGCCACGCGCTGACGCTGGCCGCCGGATAACGCCTTCGGCTTGCGGTCCAGCAAATTTGACAAGCCCATGATCGCGGCCGCTTCCTTCACACGACGGTCGATCTCGTCCTTTGGCACTTTGCGCAGCTTCAGACCGAAGGCCATATTGTCGTAGACGCTCATATGCGGATAAAGAGCATAGGACTGGAAAACCATGGCGATATCGCGATCCTTGGGGGGAACGTCATTCACCACGCGATCACCGATGAGGATTTCGCCTTCGGATACTTCCTCCAGACCGGCCAGCATGCGCAGGTTGGTCGATTTTCCGCAGCCTGATGGGCCAACGAACACCATGAATTCCCTGTCGGCGATCTCCAGGTTGAAATCCTTGATGACGTGTACATCGCCAAAACGTTTATGAACGTGCCGGAAGCTTACACTAGCCATATCCTCTCCTTTGCGCTCGATTGAATTGAAGAAATTAGACCCTCATAACCTGTCGGTTACGATATCTTCAAAATATAACCTCGGTAATGATTAGGTCAATAGATATGGCTAATATCATGGTGTTATTGTCTAATAGAGTGGTGTCTTCGGGCCTGATGAAAGCAGTATTTTGATTGCCCCATCATAGCGGTTCGTTTCGTTGAGGTGGGTGCCGACCTAGAGGACGAATAACCCTTCCATGCGAGCCTTTTCAGCGATATCGGGCGGCAGATCGGGCGGCAGGTAGCGGCCGTAATCCTTCATCCAGTTGGCGATGCTTTGATGGTTGACCTTGAGTTTGCGGCCAATCTCCCGCATGGAATACCCATCAATGTATAGCTGAAGAGCCTGGAATCGGATCCCTTCTTCATACCCCTGTTCCTTGGGAAAAGGAGTGTATCGGCAACCACAAGCGCTACATCGATGACGTTGGCTTCCGGCTGGGGTGCGGCCGTCTCGCGTTTGTTGCGTCCGGCTATTGCAGCGTGGGCATGAAACCCGCTCAGGTTCGGTCATCAACGCCTCACGTCAGAGTAATAACAAGAGCCAGGAAAAACAAGGCCAGCGCCAGAACAGCGATAAACCAGTTGGCTCGCAGCGCCTCCGACAGGCTGATGGGCCGGGTCGGCTGCGGCCGCGCCTCGTGGCCGAACAATGCCCGGGCGAGCTGCTCGATGGTTTGCGGTCGATCGTCGGGGTGCATTTCCATGGCCCACAGGATCGCCTCGATCACGTGGCTTGATACCTGGCTGTTAAACTGATCGAGCGGCTTTAACGAGCGTGGGTTTAGAAAGCGTGATTTTGCGTCCGGTGGCGGGTAATCCGTCAGCAGATGGTAGAAAGTCGCTCCCAGAGCGTAGATGTCGGTGCGCACATCGGTGTGGCCGCTGTCGCCGCCATACTGTTCCAACGGGGTATAGAGGGCCGTGCCGCGCCCCTGTACGACGGTAATCGTCCGCGCTTCGTCCGGCGACAGAAGCTTCACCAGCCCGAAGTCAACCAGCTTGATGCGGCCGTCTGGTGTCAGCTTGATGTTACTGGGCTTGATATCGCGATGGACGACCGGCGGCGTTTGGCGGTGCAGGTAACTAAGCGCATCAATGATCTGCGCCGCCCAACCCAGCACCGTACGTTCGGTCAACTTGTGACCTTCGTCGCGGCTCTCATCCAGCAATTGCTTTAGATCTTTACCGGGCACGAAGTCCATCACCAGGTAATCGCGGCCGTTGTCTGAGAAAAAGTCAGATACCTTGGGCAAATTGGGGTGATCGAGTTGAGCGAGGATGCTGGCTTCCTGCAGGAACTGCTGATTGGCTTGTTCGCGCAATTCGGCCGACAGGGTCTTATCAGGCGTCACTTCCTTGATGGCGCATAATCGACCGGGTAGCCGCAGATCTTCCGCTCGATAGACATTGCCCATGCCGCCCCGGCCGACGATGTTGGTTAATCGATATCGTTCGCGCAACACCGTCCCTGGCGCGTGGGGGGTGATCAGGGCATCCTGGAATTCTGCTTCCTGATCTGACCGGACCGTGGCCGGAGCGATTATTGGACTATTACTCATACTATCCATTATAATTCAAAGACCGGGAGGCTGTCATACTTGGAGGGAGGGTTCTCAGTTAGCCCGGTGAGGAATAGACGCATGGACGATAGACCCGTCTTAATGGTGAGTGAAGGAGAGTTGTTAGGACAGCGCTGGATGCTTGCCAACGATGAAATGCTGATCGGCCGCGGAAATGATGCCGATATCGTGCTGCCCGAGCGGCAAGTCTCGCGCTATCATTCCAAGGTTCTCTATCGCGACGGCCGCTATTACCTGGAAGATCTCGATAGTAAAAACGGCACTTTTCTCAATGGCCAACAGGTGAAGGGAACGGCTCCCCTGCAAGACGGCGACGAGATTCAGATCGCGCTTTGTGTGCGAATGCTGTTCGTCGGCACGGACGCGACCGTACCTCTGAGCTTTGATCTCCCCCGACATGATGGCGGTGGTATGGTACTTGAAGAAAACAGGCGCACCGTATCGATTAGGGGCCGAGAACTCGATCCGCCTCTCTCACTGGCTCAATTCCGATTGTTACAGATGCTGTATGATGCCAAGGGAGCTGTTTGCGGCCGTGACGACATCATTGAAGCGGTGTGGCCGGGAACCGGAGGGATTGGCGTGTCGGAGCAAGCCATTGACGCGCTGGTTCGCCGCCTGCGTGATCGCCTGAACGAACTGGACGAGCATAATTATATCGTCACGGTCCGCGGCCACGGTTTTCGGCTCGATAATCCGACGTGATTTGCACAATAAAAAGCACGTCCGGCGATACCTATGTCCGCCGAACGCGCCATTTGCCTGCGAGAGTAGTCTCGCACTAATCCCCATCGGGGATCGCCAGTTTATTCTTCAGTTCCCTCCGAATTTCATCCAGCCGATTTTCCAAATCCGTCTGCCCGGAATTGGATAGTTGGTTGCGCAGCAAATCCACCACTTCGACCAACTCGCCGGAGACGAGGTCGGGCGCGGAAGCCATCAGTTGCTCGCGTTCCTGCTTGTTGGCCGCGCTGACCAACTGGGCGAGGAATTCGGCCTGGGGCGATGAATCCCCTTGTGCCTGGGCGATGATGATCTCCTGGATGCGGCGCAGCTTTTCGGCTTCCTCGCGACGGCCGCTCTGTTGGGCGTGCAGTTGGCGCGCCTCCAGGACATGGATAAAAGCCTCATCGATTCGACCCAGATTGGCGTTGACGGCCTCTTCCAGATTTTCGGCCTTGAGGATGTTATCCAGGACGTCCTGGGCCTCCTTCAACACTTGCTGGGTCGCCTCCTGAATTTCGCGCTGCATTTTGAGCAGTTGGTCGCGCCGTTGTCCCAGACGTTCTGCCCCGGCCTTGTCGCCGGCCTTCTCACGTTTCTCTGCTTCGGCGGTTAACTTGGCGAAGAATTCATAGGTCAACGCTCCCCGACCGGTGAGCGCCAGGGCGGTCACCAACGATTCATCCTCTTCGTTGGCGATGATGTATTTGGCCAATAAATCCGGGCCTAATTCACCGGCTTTCCTTGCGTCGCGATTCAGTGAGTGGAGGGTCATTTGCTGCTTTTCCAGCCGGCGGCCGATTTCAGTGCCGGTCATCAGCTTGGCCTGCAAGTTGAGCAGGCCTACGACCTGGTTGCCGTCGCTCATCTGGCTCATGGCTTCGATTTGCGAGCGCAAGATGGCGAAGAAGGTCTCATCGATATCCCGGATATTTTCCTGAATTAGGATATCTTGCACGTCGGGCGAGGTTGTCGCCATCCTCCGCATAAGATCGACCTGCCGCTGTTGGCGGGCCAGCATTTCCGGCGTCACTCCTTCGGTTCCCCAGACCTTCTCCATGAAGCTTTGCATGGTCAGCATTGTTTGGGGATTAAACATATAGCCTCGACGCTGCTCCATTGGCGTTTCGTTCATCGCCTGCTGGACGAGTTTGCCCACCAACTCCTCGCGCCGGACTTGGTCCAGGTTCATTTCCTGCGGCACATGGATCATGAAGATGTCGTGGGCGGGGTCATGGTATAGCAGGGGGGTGGCGATGCGACCGCCCGCGCCGCAGTTTGGGCACACGGCGAAGTTCAATTGTCCCGACAGCAACATCTCTTTTAGTTCAGGGTGCCGGCCGACGTCGATAATTTGATGGATATCGGCCAGATAGGGCGTTCCACAGTTTGGGCAGGTGATCTGCGTTTGCATAGTTTCTCCTTTGGCTTACACGACGGCCCCCGGTCAACGCCACATTGCGAGCACGTCGTCATTTCTGTTTGGCGGAAGGTTTAATTTCAATTGGTTAATCTCGCGGCAATGAGAAGGTAAATGTCGTCCCTGGTGCGCCTGGTTCGTCATCGCTATTGCTATGGAACCAGATGCGCCCACGATGGGCCTCAATGATAGCGCGAGACAGATATAACCCCAGTCCGGTGCCCTCTGTTTTTCGGCTGAGAGCATTATCCAGACGGGAAAATTTCTGGAATAAACGGCCGTGGTCGCGGGCCGGGATGCCGATCCCCTCGTCACACACCGCTACGGTGACATGTTCTGGGTGAACCTCACCCTTGATTGTGATGCGGCCGCCGTCGGGCGAATACTTGATCGCGTTGTTGAGCAAGTTGTTGAGCACCTGAGTCAGCCGTCGGGAGTCGCCGATCACGATGGGGAAATCCTCGGGGAAATCGACATCGATCTGGTGATTTGATGACTGGGTGGTGAAACGACGGGCTACCGATGAGGCGATCTTGGGCAAGCTGACCTCATCACTGATCTCCAACGCAAACGTCCCCGCTTGCAGGCGTGACACTTCAAGCAAATTATCGATTAATGAATTGAGGTTGTCAGCCTCCTCTTCGATATCTACCAGCGACTCATTCAGGATATCGGGCGACCAATTCGCATCCGGTCGTCGCAGCGTGTTGGCA
Source organism: uncultured Ardenticatenaceae bacterium (assembly GCA_964466135.1). Classification (GTDB taxonomy): domain Bacteria; phylum Chloroflexota; class Anaerolineae; order Promineifilales; family Promineifilaceae; genus Promineifilum. The sequence continues at coordinate 11,639 of CAYXNH010000023.1, forward strand.
TATCCCTTAATGATCGACACCGGCGTTTTTAGCTCATGGCTGACGATGGAGATGAACGTCTTCTGCAGGGCTTCCTCTTCACGATAGCGCGTCAGGTCCCGGACATTGGCGATGATATCGGTCATTCGACCGTTCTCGTCCATCAGGGGTGCGTAGGTAACGCCCAGGCTGATGGCGCCGCTGTCGCCAGGACAATTGGTGTCCTTGTGGCGACGGGCTTCACCCTCGACATAGAGGTGGGCTGCGTTAGGCAATGGCCACTTGTTAATCAGTGCCTCATTCAGATCGGAGTCTGACTTCAGGTTAATCCATTCAATGACTTCGTCATGCGCCCGGCCGATCGCCTCGGCCGCCGGCCAGCCGGTCATGTAACTGAGCGCCTGGTTGAATACGGTGATGCGCAAATGCCGGTCGAGGATCATCACACCGTCGGCGCTCTGTTCCAGTATAGCGTCCAGCCGTTGTTTTTCCTGCCTCACTGCCTGGTAGAGCCGCGCGTTTCGAACGGCGATTGCCGCCTGCTCGGCAAAGCTGCGCAGCAGATTCGGCGCGTCCTCGACAAAGTAATAGTTGCCTGATTGGAAAACGTAAATGAGGCCGGTGACTTGCCCGCCGATATTGAGCGGCAGGCGGATGACCTGGGTCAGGCCAAGATCGGCCTCGCTCATAATGCGATGCAGCCGGGTCTTTAGCTCGAGGAAAGACTCACCCTCATGCTCCTCTTGGTAGGGAACCTCGCGTACCAGCGGGGCGAACAGGTCAACCAGATGGGGCGGGATGCCGTAGACGGCCGCGACCTGCAGTGTCTCCCCGCTCTCGTCAACCAGGGCGATCAGCCCCGCCTTGCCGGATACCAGTTCTACGGATGACTTGAGGATGAGCCGCAGAAGGTCGTGCAGGTCTAACTCGGCCGTCAGCGCCCGACTGATTGCCAGCAGAAACTCCCGCTGCAAGATTCGAATGTCTACCAATGCTCGCGACATATCTGATTCCTAAGGCGACGACCGTAGATTCTAGCACACAGGCTACACTTGAGTGCATTTCGGCCGCGGAGACCGGATTCCTTCAGGTCAGGACTACAGGATAGCTTTATTATCTTGGAATTGCGTAAATCTGGTGTTAGAGTTGGGTCGAATATTCCAGATAGGTTCCTATGCCTACCATTATCATCGAAGATATCCCGTTTTACTATGAGACGGCCGGAGATTCGACTGCGCCGCCATTGCTGATTATCACCGGGATTACTGATTACACCCCCAAAGCCGCGTGGCAGATGGCCGATCTGGCGGCCGACTTCTACGTTGTAACCTTCGATAACCGTGGGGCGGGTCGATCCGCGCTGCTGCCGGTTAGCTATACGATCGCCGATATGGCTGGTGACGCCGCCGCTGTTCTCTCCGCCCTGGGGATCGCCTCGGCCCATGTGTTCGGGTTCAGCATGGGTGGGATGATCGCCCTGAACATGGCGCTGGATTACCCGGAGCGCGTCCGGCGGCTTGTCCTGGGCTGTACCTCCGCCGGCGGCCGATTATGGGTCAGTAGTGAGGAGCGGGTTCTCCAGGCGCTGGCCGATCCGCCCCGAAGTGGCGATGCTCGTCGGGATTTCCACAACGGCCTTTGGAAGTCGATGAGTGACAGCTTTGCGGCTGAGCATCCGGAGGTGGTTGAACGCCTCGCGGATATCTCCGTCGCCAACCCCCAGACGCCGGCGGGGCAGATAGGCCAACTGCAGGCCATTCTCTTTCATGATGTCGCCGATCGACTGGCCGATATTCGCCAACCAACGCTTATCCTGCATGGCGATGCGGACCTTATGATACCGCCGGAGAACGGCCGACTTCTGGCCGAGAATATCCGCGATGCCAAGCTGGTCATATATCCCGGGGCCGGACACCTGTTTTTCATCGAGCGAGCGGATGAGGTTAACCAGGCCATTCGCCAATTTCTTGTTGCCGGGGTTTGATGGGATAATCAGTTGTGGACGATGCCTAGCACCCGATTACATCGTCCGCTTTTCTCAGCCCATAATCAGATATGGCTAAAAGGGTTATTGTACGGACCTATTGCGATTGATCGTACCAGGAGCTGCCAAATGATCGACTTTGCCGGTATTCGCATCGGCCATACAACTTATAGCGAGCACAACACCGGCTGCACGGTATTTCTCTGCCCGGCAGGGACATTCGGCAGCGTGGACGCGCGTGGTCCGGCTCCCGGCAGTCGTGAGTTGGCCTTGCTGGCGCCCGACAAGCCGGATGACAAAGAGGTTAATGCTATCCTCCTGACCGGCGGGAGCGCGTTTGGTCTGGCGGCGGCCGATGGCGTTATGCGCCGGCTGGCCGAACTCGGCATCGGCCACCCGACGCCGATAAGGCCGGTGCCTATTGTACCGGCGGCCGTCGTGTTTGATATGGGAGTGGCCAGCAGTGCCTCTGTTCCCGATGCGGATGGGGGTTATGCCGCCTGTATCGCCGCGGAATCCTTCACAGGGGAGATCGAACAAGGCAATGTTGGCGTGGGGGCCGGGGTTCTGGTGGGCAAGTGGGCCGGCTTTCCTTACATGATGAAAGGCGGGTTCGGTGTGTATTCGATGCGCGTCGGCGATGTGGTTGTCGCGGCCGCGGCGGCAGTCAATGCTGTTGGTGATGTCGTTAACGCGGACGGCACGGTGTTGGCCGGTGCGCGCAATCCGGAAGGCGGCTGGATGGTTGACCAACATGCGCTGCGCTATGTCGATATGGCTGTTCTGCCGCCATCAGGCACCAATACGACGCTCGTCGTCGTGGCCACTAATGCCGATCTCAGCCGCAGCGAGTTGGCCAGACTGACACATCAGGCTCACAACGGCATGGCCATTGCCGTGCGGCCGAGTCATACCCGCCATGACGGCGATATCGCCTTTGCCCTATCGACGCGGCAGGTGAGCACTGAGATCAATTTGGTCAATAATATGGCCGTCGCTGTCGTGAGTGAGGCTATTCGCAATGGCGTTCGCCACGCAACCGGCGTTTTTGGTATTCCCGGTCTGGCTGATAAAGTCGACTAATAGCCATGAAATCAAATAAATCTGAAAATGAGTTCTCTGCCAGGAGAGTATGCGATGTCCGAATCAGTCATAGCTGTATTTGGTAGTTCGACCCCACAGCCCGATAGCGCGCCCTACGCCGAAGCGCGGCGGTTAGGGCAATTATTGGCCGAAGCCGGTCTTGCCGTTGCGACCGGTGGCTATGGCGGAACTATGGCCGCTGTGAGCCGTGGCGCGTCCGAAGCCGGAGGGCGAGTAATCGGCGTCACGTCCAGCCATATGGAGAGATGGCGACCAATGCCCGCCAATGAGTGGGTTGCCGAAGAGATCAAACTGGAGACCCAGACGGAGCGCTTGCTGTATCTCGTGAACCGGTTTCAGGGCATGATCGCGCTGCCCGGCGGGATTGGCACCTTGTCGGAGGTTTCTCTGGCCTGGAGCCTGATGCAAACGGACGAGGCGCCTAGGCGGCCGTTGGTGTTGCTCGGTCCACTTTGGCGCGAGACGATCCGTACTTTTTCGCAGGAAGAGTATATTCGCCCCCGTGACATGGACATCATCTATCTGGCGCATTCGGCCGAGACGGCCGTCGGCTATGTGCGGCAACATCTGGCTTCGGCGTAAACATTCGCTATGGATGATCTCATCTTTCTGAAATTGGGCGGCTCTTTGCTGACAGACAAAACGGCGGTTGAGGCGCTCCGATCGGATGTGTTGGAGCGCCTCGCGCAGGAGATAGCCGACGCCAGGGTCGGGAACCCCGGTTTACGACTGGTGCTTGGTCATGGTAGCGGATCATTCGGCCACGTGGCTGGAGCCAGACATGACACTCGAATGGGGGTGTCCGGCCGTGGCCAGTGGTTCGGGTTCGCCGAGGTCAGTGACGCCGCCGCACGCCTCGATCGTCACGTAATCGCCGCCCTGTTGGCGCGCGGTGTTCCGGCCATCGGGCTGCCGCCCTCTGCCTCGGCCACCGTCACGGATGGGCGTATCACCGGCTTGTCGGTCTCCTCTGTCAAGTCCGCGCTGGAGGCTGATCTCGTGCCGGTTGTCTTTGGTGATGTAGCCTTCGATGATGTCCGCGGCGGCACGATTATCTCCACTGAGGAGGTGATGGACTATTTGACCGCCGAATTGCGGCCGCGTCACCTCCTTTTGGCGGGGGAAACCCCCGGCGTGCTTGATCTGAAAGGGGTGGTCATACCTCATTTAAGCCGGGCCAACCTGACAGAATATCTGCCGGCCTTGGGCGGCTCGCGCGGCACCGACGTGACCGGCGGTATGGTCGCCAAGGTGACTGCGATGATTGAGTTGGCTGAATCACTCCCCGGGCTATCCATTCGCATCTTCTCCGGCCTTATCCCCGACCTCCTGGGCCGTTTATTGACCGATCCCACAATACCTGCCGGTACCCTCATTAGCGATATGTGACACTTATCGCAACTATTTGTGACAAATTTCACTAACGGCTTTGTTTCCTGTATGTCAAAATACAGGTGACTTGAGCGCCCACGCCAGGTTGGGCTGATCGTCTGTTAACAAGAGATGATCGGTCATGCCAATTTCAATCAAAACCCTACAGAGCTGACCCCGGCCCCGGCGCAGATTATCTCGTGGTCTCATAAGGGCACGCGGGGAGCCGATGGGGAAGGAGAGCTATGATTTCTCGGAACGAGAAGATTGAGCCACCCTCGGATGATAAGCGATGGCGAATTGTTCAGGCAACCATGCAACGCAACGGCTTTTCGAGGGATGGACTGATCGAGACCTTGCACACAGTGCAGGAGTCGTTTGGTTTTCTGGATGATGATTCTCTGCGCTACGTAGCTGCTTCACTCAACGCCCCGCTTAGCCAGGTTTATGGCGTATCGACCTTTTATCACCTGTTCAGCCTCAAACCGGCCGGTCGTAACACCTGTGTCGTCTGCATGGGCACAGCCTGTTATATCAAGGGCGCGCCGTTGTTGTTGCAGCAGATTGAGGATGAATATGGCATCTCACGCGGCGAGACGACAGAGGACGGGCACCTGTCGCTGATGACAGGACGTTGCCTGGGTTCATGCGGTCTCGCCCCTGCTGCGGTGATCAATGGACAAATCGCCGGGAAGTTGGACGTTGAAGGAACCATGAAAAGGCTTCGTGTACTACGTGAGGTGGAAGATGTTCAACAAGCTTGAGGAAATCACCGGTAACGAGAGACAAAAAGAGGAGCAGTATTCTCATACTATCAATGTGTGCACTGCCGCGGGTTGCGCATCATCGCAAAGCAACGAGATAAAGGAAGCTCTTGAAAAAGAAGTCAAGGATCACAGTCGGGAAAAGTGGTGCCGGGTTCGTGGAACTGGCTGTATGGGCCTTTGTGTTGCTGGTCCTCTTGTATCAATTGAGCCGGAAAAACCGGAAGCGGTCCTCTATCAAAATGTTAAGGTAGAGGATGTTGCGGTCATAGTTGACTCCCTGGGAGGCAAGCCGGTCGAGAGACTTAGGTGCCCGATCGACATACCGTTTTTTACACGGCAAAAGAAAATTGCGCTGGAGAACCTCGGCCTGATAGATCCCGAGAGTATCGATGAATATATCGCGCGAGATGGCTATGCCGCTCTGATTAAAGCGATTACAGAAATGGCTCCGGCTGACGTCATTGATGAAATCATCGCCAGTGGCTTGCGAGGACGCGGCGGTGGAGGGTATCCGACCGGCCTGAAATGGACTACGGTTGCTAAAACTGTTGACGACACCAAATATATTATCTGTAACGCTGATGAAGGGGATCCCGGCGCATTCATGGATCGCAGCGTTCTGGAGAGCGATCCGCACAGGATCCTCGAGGGCATGGCGATAGCCGGTTATGCCGTCGGAGCATCCCAAGGTTACGTATATGTACGCGGTGAGTATCCGCTGGCTGTGGAGCGTCTGAAAACAGCGATCCGGCAGGCGCGCCGAGCCAATTTATTGGGGAGTGGTATTGGTGGAACCCTCTTTAGTTTTCACATCGAGATCCGTCTGGGGGCAGGCGCTTTCGTCTGTGGCGAGGAGACAGCTCTCATCGCTTCAATCGAGGGCAAGCGGGGTCAGCCACGACCGAGACCGCCATATCCGGCTGAATTTGGTCTTTGGGGTAAGCCAACGTTGATCAACAATGTTGAGACCTTGGCCAACATCGCCCCCATCATTCGGAACGGTGGTGATTGGTACGCTCAAATAGGCACCGCCAACAGTAAGGGAACCAAGGTCTTCGCCCTTGCCGGGAACATAAAAAATACAGGTCTGATTGAAGTGCCGATGGGCACCACGATCCATGACATTATCTATGAAATTGGCGGCGGTATTTCCGATGGGGGCAAATGTAAGGCCATCCAGACAGGTGGGCCATCCGGAGGATGTATTCCGGTCGACTATTTTGATACTCATGTCGACTATGCTTCCCTTGCCCAGCTTGGGTCAATCATGGGTTCCGGCGGCATGATTGTGATGGATGAGAACACCTCTATGGTTGAGGTAGCTCGCTACTTTATGGAGTTTTGCATGACCGAGTCATGCGGGCGGTGCGTGCCCTGCCGGGTCGGTACTGTCCACATGTACAATATTCTGGACAAGTTTAGCCGCCGCGAGGCGACTCCTCATGACCTCGTTCTGTTAGAGAAACTGTGCGAAATGGTACGCAATACCAGCCTTTGCGGCCTGGGCCAGACCGCGCCAAACCCCGTCCTCAGTACATTGCGATACTTCCGTCAGGAATATCTCGATTGCATGCTCCCTGAACAAGTTGATTCCAGGTCTGTGACGGGACATATGGAGGTAGCTAGATGAAACGTCCTTTCAAGACACGTATCAAGACTCTAAAAATCGATGGCATCGATGTGGGCGCGCGCGAGGATGAGACTATCCTCGAATTGGCCCAGGAGAACGGCATCTTTATTCCGACCCTCTGCCATCTGGAAGGCGTTCATGATATTGGATCGTGCCGCTTGTGCCTGGTTGAGGTGAAGGGCACCGCCAAGCTGCTTCCTGCCTGTATGACTTATGCTGAAGAAGGCATGGAAGTCATTACCAACTCCGAACGCCTTCAGATGTATCGCCGCCAGGCACTTGACTTGCTGTTCTCCGAGCGCAATCATGTCTGTGCTGTTTGTGTTTCGAACGGCAATTGCGAATTGCAATGGATGGCCGGCAAGCTGGGTATATCCCATGTCGGCGTTCCTTATCTGTATCCCGATCTGGCTGTGGATGCCTCCCATCCCTATTATGTTCATGATCCCAATCGGTGCATTCTCTGTACCCGCTGTGTTCGCGTTTGTGATGAGATCGAGGGCGCGCATACCTGGGATGTGATGGGACGCGGGGTCGAATGCCAGATCATCAGCGATCTCAACGAGCCGTGGGGTCTGGCCGAAAGCTGCACGCGTTGTGGTAAATGTGTTCAGGTTTGTCCGACAGGGGCCTTGTTTACCAAGGGCAAGGCCGTGGCTGAGATGAAGAAAAGGCGCGAATTTCTACCCTATCTGCGCTCTATGAGGGAAGGCCGAGATGAGTAATAAACCAACAATGGCCACTGTGTGGCTCGATGGCTGTTCCGGCTGTCACATGTCCTTTCTTGATATCGACGAGCGAATCCTTGATCTGGCGGCTCAGGCCGATCTGGTCTATAGCCCGCTTGTCGATAACAAGGTATTTCCTGAGATGGTCGATATCACCCTGATCGAGGGCGCGGTGAGCAGCGAAGAGGATTATCACAAGATCAAGATGGTGCGCGCCCATACCCGCCTGCTGGTATCTCTGGGTGATTGCGCGGTGACGGCCAACGTGCCGGCCATGCGCAATCGCTTCACGACTCAGCAGGTACTCGATCGCGCCTATCTGGAAAATGCAGCCCTCAACCAACAAATCCCGGTCGATGTCATACCGCCGCTGCGCAAGCTCTCGGTGCCGGTGCATCAGATCGTGCCGGTCGATGTGTTCATCCCCGGTTGCCCGCCCTCGGCCGACAACATCTTTTTCGCACTCACCGAACTGCTGGCCGGCCGTATCCCTGATATGCGAACCTTGACTCGCTTCGGGGCTTAAACGAAAAGGACTCATGCTATGAGCAAGACAATCACGATTGACCCCGTCACTCGAATCGAAGGTCACAGCAAGATCACCATCCATCTGGATGACTCCGGGCGGGTGGATGCGGCTCGTTTCCATGTCACCCAGTTTCGCGGTTTTGAGAAACTGGTTGAGGGGCGGCCGTTCCATGAGATGCCCTCCCTGACCGCCCGCATATGCGGTATCTGTCCGGTCAGCCATCTCGTCGCTTCGGCCAAGGCTTGCGACGCCCTGATGGCCGTCAAAATCCCGGAGACGGCCGCCAAGTTGCGGCAGGTGCTGAACCTGTCCCAGATTCTGCAATCCCATGCGCTGAGTTTCTTCCACCTGTCGTCGCCCGACCTGGTGTTGGGTATGGATGCCGATCCCGCCAAGCGTCATATCTTTGGTGTGGCTGAGCAAATGCCCGATCTCGCCAAGGACGGCATCTGGCTGCGGCAGTACGGGCAGGAAACGATTGCCCTGTTGGCCGGCAAACGGATCCACCCGGCATGGGTCGTCCCTGGGGGGGTGAGCGCGCCACTGACGGAGGGCCGGCGCGATACCATCCTGGCCAAGGTGCCGGAGGCGATCATCCGTGTTCGCCGGACGCTGGACTGGTACAAGGAAGTATTCGGCCATTTCGACGCCGAGATACGTACGTTCGCCAATTTCCCGTCGTTGTTCATGGGCCTTGTCACGGATGACGGTGAGCTGGAGATGTATGACGGCAAGCTGCGCTTCATCGACGCCACCGGCTGCATCATCGCCGACAAGATCGAGCCTGAAAAGTTTGGAGACTATATCGATGAGGCTGTCGAGCCGGATTCTTATCTCAAGTCGCCCTATTACAAGGCGCTGGGTTATCCGGACGGCATCTATCGCGTCGGTCCGCTGGCTCGTCTAAATCTCATCGACCGCATCGGCACACCAATGGCCGATGAGGAGTGGGCTGAGTTTCGCATGCTGGAACGTGGAGCGTCACTTAGCTCCTTCCAGTACCACTATGCCCGGCTCATCGAGATGCTCTATTGTGTCGAGAAGATCGATAAGCTGCTGAATTCACCCGATATCCTGAGCGACCACATTCGCGCCAAGGCCGACCCCAATAGCCTGGAAGGCATCGGTGTCAGCGAGGCCCCGCGCGGCACGCTGATGCATCATTACAAGATCGACCGCCAGGGTATGATGGTGTGGGCCAATCTGATCATCGCCACCGGCCACAACAGCCTGGCGATGAACAAGGGCGTCTATCAGGTGGCTCGCTACTTCGTGCATGGTGAAAAGATCGAAGAAGGCATGCTCAACAGAGTCGAAGCCGTCATTCGCACCTTTGACCCCTGCCTCAGCTGCTCAACCCATGCCTTCGGCCAGATGCCGCTCCGCATTGAGTTGCGCTCGCCGGATGGCGAATTGCTGGATGAAGTGCGTCAAGGTTAAGGTTTTCGGTTTATGGGGCGTGCGTGCTGAAGAAGCACGCCCCTGAATCATTCGGCTGTCATGGGCGAAAAAACCAATATCCTCATCATTGGCTATGGTAACCCTCTCTGCGGCGACGATGGTGTTGGTTGGCGCGTGGTCGAGGCGCTTGACAGCCTGGTTCCCGATGGCGCGGCCGTTGCCATTCACCAGCTGACGCCGGAATGGGCCGAGCAGATTAGTGCAGCCGATCTTGTCATCTTTGTCGATGCCGCCGTCGGCGATGTTCCGGGGGAGGTACGCAGTTTTCCCATCTGGCCGGCCATGGCCCATCCTGGCTCGCACCAAATTACTCCGGATGGTGTCCTGTCGATGGCCGCCGATTTGTTCGGCCGCTGTCCCCCGGCCCATCTGGTGACTATTACCGGTGGATCTTTTGAGATTTCAGAGTCATTGACGCCGGCGGTCGCTGCGGCCGTGCCCCATGCTCTGGATCGTATTCGCGAGCTGCTCGAACAGATCGGCGCAAGCCCCTGACGTCTATTCAGCTAGTCTCCCTTGATTATCCCTTCGGCCTGCGCCTCTTCTTTGTACGGATGGGCCGGCAATAAAAAACGCCGGGATGCAAGGCGCAATCCCGGCGTCGTTCCAATAAGTTGGATTGATTGACTGATTAGCCGCCCAAAAACTCTTCCAGATTGGCCTTGCTGATGCGATAGGACGAGCCGATCTTCCTGGCCTTCAACTCCCCGGCCTCGATGGCCGATACCACGTCAGGTAACGACACCTGCAGGAACTCGGCCGCCTGTTCCGGGGTCATAATGTCCGGCATGGGGAGAGGGGCGCCGGCAGGGGCAGGGGCAGGGGCGGCTGCCGCGGGAGGCGGCGTTCCGGGGACCTGACCGCCCGCGGCCGCTTGCTGCGCGGCTTGTTGCTGCTGAAGCAGTTGTTGCTGCATCAGTTGCTGTTGCTGCATGGCAGCCATACCCATTGCGCCGAAACCGACCTCGCTCAACGCGCCGCCGGACGGATTGCTGGCCGCGGCCATGAGCGCATCGGCCTGTTGCATCTGGACATAGCTGGTGCCGTAGCCCATGTTGGTGACGACCTTGAGCGAATCGGGGTGCAGCGACAGGTTGATGGCGAAATTAACCAACACCATGCCAATGGCGTCGAACTCTTCCTGCAGAAGGCCGACGAGCAGATCGTTTAGCTCCTTAGTGAAGGATTGCAGCTGAGCAGGGCCGAGACCCTTGGCGATGGCCAACTCGCTTAGCTTATCCTGGATCATGACCGCCAGCATCGGGTCGAGGCGAGACTTCACTTCCTGGAAGCGCACGCTCGGCCGGAAGGCGTCCATGGCATTGAGGAAGCGCCACGGGTCCTTGACCTTGGTCACGTAAGTGCCGTTGCCGACGATGGCGCTGGCTCCCGGCATTCGCTGCGGGTGCTCGACGATGATTGGATTGACCGTGCCCCACTTCAGCGTAAGGTCGGTCGTTTTGACGAAATAGACATCGGCCGTGAACACGTTGGCTCCGCCGAACAATCCCGCCTCGAACAGGTTGGTGAGGATCGGCAGGTTCTCGGTCGTCAGGGTATGGCGGCCGGGGGTGAATGTCCCCATGGCCTCGCCGCCACGCACGAATACCGCGATCTCGCCCGGGTTGACGATGAGTTGCGAGCCAAGTTTGATGTCGCCCAGTCCTTCGCGTGGGAACTTCTGGATGACTTCGTCTCGCTGCCAGCTTTCGACTGCGACGCGATCAAATATCTTAGGCATTGTTGAAAATCCTCCTATCGTTTTACTTGATCCCGTTCAGGACTTCCTGACGGGAGTTGAATGTTGCGTTGGCTTCCAACAGCGTGGATGTCAGCGCGTCGAGCGATCCTTGCAGATCGCCACCGGCGGCAACCGCCTTGGAAAGAGCATCAACCTCGGCCCCGATCTGATCGGCGTGGTTCAGCATCTGCTCGTCGAAGGAATAGAGTCGGGCCAGATCCTCCTCATCGACCTTGACGGCCGAGAAGAAGCCCGCATAGCCCACCGGTGCATCCTTGATTTTGCCGATGAGACCCATCATCAAATTATCAGCTCGCCCCATCTGTTCGGCGTATTCCATCGCCAGAACGATGTCGCGGCCGACCGCCCGAAAAGCGGAGCTATAATCAAGTCTAATTTGCTCCAGGCGGCCGGTGATTGTGTCGCGCAACAACTGGTCGGCTTCCCTTCGCTTGCCGCGCTCCATGTAGCCTCTGAGGCCGGGGAGCTTGCCGAGCAAATTTTGCAATGTGCCGGTGTCCCCCACTATCTTTTCATAAAAACCTTCTACTTTGTCGACCATTTTCTTATTGCACTCCTTCATCAACATGTGTGGCTTCGACGTATGTTCGATTATAGTCGAAAAACCAGCGATAATTTATATCCACCAATATTCCTTGACTGCAAGCGGGTATGAAGTCCGCGCGCCTGTCAGGGCAAGAAGTATTCTGTGCCGCAAAAAGGACAGCGAATCACGCCCTTGCCCGCCAATTCCAACTGGCCGTTGCAGCTCTTGCAACGGTCGAGGGTACGCAACTCACTGGCTTCGCTGGAATAGAGTGTTCCTTCGGGCCAGTTGATGTAGCCACTGTATAGACCCATGTTGACCAGTTCGTAGATCATGCTTTTGACCTCGTCCCGGCTTGACTGCAAATCGATGGCTAAATCGGCGATATTGACTTGCCCGTGTGCCTTGATCATGCCCAGCATCTTGCGTTGTTTGGCGGCCGATTCGGCGATACCCGCCTCTTTCCTGCCGCGCATAAGAATAAACGTGCCGATGGCCAGTTGCGGCAGCACCAGCACCAGGAAGCCGAGCACCATGCCCAGTGTGGCTGCTCCGGAAGTCAGGCTGCCTTCGCTCCGGTAGACGGACATCAGAAAAATGATGATGCCGCCCACGACGAAGCCGCCGATGATCAGGATAATTCCCAACGTCTTTCCCATAACCATACTTCCTTTCTGACTTGCGATCCCAACGATCGGAATCAACCAAAACCGGATGAGCCACCGCCGCCCGACGAGCCGCCGCTAAACCCGCCGCTGAAGCCGCCACCGCTGAAACCACCGCCGGAGCGGCTGCCGCCCGTATTGGATGGCGGCGGCGTGCTCCTCAGGACATTTGACGTGTTATTCAACATGCGCGTCAACCCGGCAGACATGCCCGCCAGCCCACCTGTTAACCCACCGGAAACGTCGTTCAGGTTTGGCATGCCGCCGCCCGAACCTCCGCTTGTCCCGGATGAGGGGCGTGATCCACCTGCCATACCGCCGCCCATCGTATTGACTCGCGGATATGGCATGTACCATGGCGGCATTGAAGCGGTCGATGATTGTGAGAAGGTATTGATGTAGGACCTTTCCAGCCCGAACGCAACGGCATAGGGCAGATATTTGTCAAATATTTCGCCGGCGCCCTCGATATCGGTGTATTGCTTGATATTCTTGAGGTATGACTTGAACGCGTTCCACTTGGCGGCCGATTCCGCGCCCTTGGCGGTCTTTCTGGGCATGAATCGCGCAGCGATGAGTAACGCCAGGCCGATCAGAGGGAAGGTGAATAATGGGAAGCAAATGTATTCTGCTGCCGGAGGAAACAAGACGCCTATCATAAATGACATCACGACGCCAAGCACCCCCACGATGATTGCCAGAGCGATATAGCGGTTGCGAACTGACGGTGGCTTATTCGGCAGATAGCCCTCTGCGATAAGTTCATCCATGATCATATTGCGCAGGTGGGGGATCTTGGTGGAGAATTTGTATTTCAGGTCCGACAGTTTGCGGTTGTCCCCGGCGCCGAAGATATCCGTTAGAAATTTCGTTTCAAATGGTCTCAGGTCGCTTGTCGATTTATTCGTTCGCGTAAAGGAGTGATCTTTTTTCTTGTCCTCTTCCATCGTCAGATAGCCGCGACTGGCCATGTGGGTCAAGGTTGAGATGACGTCCTGCATATCAACGCGTTCGTCGATCAACGATCCAGCCATGGCCGGCGGTAACTCATCAGGCGGTTCGGTGAGGTAATCCGGCACAACGATGCCTAGTTTGGGGTCACGGCCCCGTGCGTACCATAAGGCGATGACCGCCAGAGGCCCGGCGACCAGCAGGAAGAGCGATACGGAGATAAGCCCAAGGCCGACCGCGTCGCTCACTTCCTCATCTCTCTGCCATTTAGACTGTTCGATCGCCAGCAACCCGTGGGGAAACTGAACCCGAACGTCCAGCTTATCGCCGGAAATGACGGCCTGTTGAGTTTCGAACGTGATGATCCGCCCGTCCTCGCTGACGTTGATATCAAGCTCATCCGTTTGATAATTATTCAAATAGGCGGCGACGAGGTACTCATTGGTGTCGAAATATCTTTGCGGGGCGACGCCTTCAGGCAGGGTGATGGTGATGCGGCTGCTGCCTACTGTGGCGGGATGATCGCTGGGGATGACCGTCCAGAAC
>CAYXNH010000024.1:0-25596 GCA_964466135.1 uncultured Ardenticatenaceae bacterium
TCAGCGAGGGCCACACCCAACCCCATCACATGACACCCTTCGCCCACGTGGAGGGCTTGCGCATCACCTATCCGCCCGAAGAATGAGGATTATCCTGATTATGGCAAAGGATCGGCCGTCCTGGTACTGGAGCGTGATGGAGATGGTCAGCCGGTTCACGTGATTTGGGGAATTCCGAAGGGTTACTCGACACCTGCCGTGCTGGTGACTGCCTATCGACCTGATCCGGTGCGATGGTCGGATGATTTTCTAAGGAGAAGGAGATGACCACAAAACAAACGACCAAGCTGATCCATGAGGGCGAGTTTGTGGCTGAGGTCGATGTCGATCTGATTATCACCGCGGATGAATGGTCACCCTATTTGTCCTTGCAAGATGCCAACAAGCTCGATGATGTGCGGCTGGCGCTGCGTCGGGGAGACCTCGAGGCCGCGGCAAAGCTGGCTCGCGTGTTCAGGTTGATCCCGGTCGCGGTGTGAGTGTGAGCCAAAGGGGGCGAGACAACCGGCAACCAACGTTTCAGAAATCTGACGGAACCTCCGCGCCGGTTTTCTCGCCCGTACAATTCATCCATCCCATCTCACTGATTATTGACAACCATTGAACCCCAACTATAATCACTTTCCATGTTTGATGGGGGCCGGACTTACCCAAGAATATCGCCCGACCTCCTCAAAAAAAGCGAAGAATGCAGTGAACGAACAAGCTGAACCTGGCGGTAGTCATAGACAGACGCCGCCCCTGCCAACCGAATAATCACCCCCCGGTCGGCAGGCCATCGTTCCGCCTCCGGGGGTTTTCGAACCCGGAGGTGTCCCATGTTGTACACAGACCTGGAAACAATCCTGGACAAGGTCCGCGCCTCGCTGGAGGCGGACGATCTCAGCGGTGCGGTCGCCACCATCGAGGCGTTGCGCGCCCCTGATCAGGCCGATCTATTCTACGAACTCGACGACCATCACCAGTCGGCCCTGTTGCCGCGCCTCGACCCGGAGGATTCGGCCGACATTCTGGAAGAACTCGAGGATGAGGACGCCGCGCGCCTGGTGGCCGGTCTGTCGCCCGACGCGGCCGTCCGCATCATGGACGAGATGGAGCCGGACGAGGCGGCCGACTTGCTGATCGAGATGGAGCCGGCGCGGCAAGCCTACATGCTGTCCCAGCTGGAGGACGCCGCCGAGCTGCGGCCGCTGCTGCTGCACCCCGAGGACACGGCCGGCGGTCTGATGACCAGCGAGTTCCTGGCCCTCGGCCGGCGCATGACCGCCGGGGATGCCCTCGTGGCCCTGCGCACCTGGAAGCCGGATGTCGAGGATGTCTATGACGTCTATGTCGTCGACCGCAACGGCCGTCTGGCCGGTGTAGTGGACATTCGCGGGCTGCTGCGCGAGGACCCCGCGGCCTTGCTCATGGATTTGGTTGATCCGGAGGTGGTCTCGGTGCCGGCCGATGCCGATCAGGAGGAAGTCGCCCGGCTCATGGCGCGCTATGACCTGACGACGTTGCCGGTTGTCGATGAGAACGGCGGGCTGCTGGGCGTGGTGACCATCGACGACGTGATCGACGTCATCGAGGAGGAGACGACCGAGGACTTCCATCGCCTGGGCGCGTCGGAGCCGCTCGACCGGCCCTATCTTGATGCCGGGGTGTTCGTCATCTTCCGCAAGCGCATCGGCTGGCTGCTGATGCTGTTCCTGACCGGCACGCTCACCGGCAGCGTCATCAATCACTTCCAGAACCAGCTGAACGCGGTGGTGGCTCTGGCGCTGTTCATCCCCTTGCTCATCGGCACGGGGGGCAACGCCGGCTCGCAAACCACCAGCACGATCATCCGTGCCCTGGCCATCGACGACATCGACGAGGACGACCTGTTGCGGCCGCTGCTGCAGGAGATCACCGTGGGGGTCATGCTGGGGCTGGTGATGGCCGTGGTGGCCTACTTCCGGGCCGTCACCTGGGGCACCGGCCAGATGGTGGCCATCACGGTGGCCGTGGCCATCTTCGCCATCCTCGTCTGGGCCAACGGCCTGGGCTCCATCCTGCCCATTCTGGTGAAGAAGGCCGGGCTGGACCCGACGGTGGTCTCCGGTCCGGCCATGAGCACGCTGGTGGATACGACCGGCTTGCTGATCTATTTTACGATTGCGGGATTTTTGCTGGCGTTGTGAGGGGGGCTGGGTGCCACCGCAATCGGGGTCAAATCACGGCGATTACCGCCGCGGGCACCGCTTCGAACTGACCCGGCAGCACCGTGCGCGGGTCGAGCAGCAAGCGGCCGTCATGGATGCGGGCGATGACTGGCAGCGGCCGTGCGCGCAGCCTTGCGGCCAGTTCGTCCACGCCCCCCTCGGCGCCGGAGACGCGGATGGCCACCACGTGCGTAGGCAGGCTCTCGCCGGGCAGGCTGCCGCCACCCACGTAAGCCACATCGGGGGCGGTCATGGCATCGATGCCCGCGGCTCGCAGTTCGCTTGCCCAGCGCTCGGCCTCGGCGGCGATCTCCTCCAGCGGCCGGGCGATCATTCGCCACACGGGGATGGCCAGTTCGCGGCCGGTCAAATATAGGTCCAGCGTGGCCGTCAGCGCGGCCAGGGCCAGCTTGTCGGCGCGGACGGCACGAGCCAGCGGGTGCCGCCGGGCGCGTTCGATGAGAGCGGCCCGCCCGGCCAGGATGCCCGACTGCGGCCCGCCCAGCAGCTTGTCGCCGCTGAAGGCCACCACATCCGCCCCGGCCGCCAGCCCCTCGGGCACGGTCGGCTCCGGTTCCAGGCCGTAGGGGGCCGTGTCGAGCATGGCCCCGCTGCCCTGATCGTAAAGCAGCCACAGCCCGCGCTCGTGGGCCAGCGCCGCCAGTTCGACCAGGGGCGGCTCCCCGGCGAAGCCGACGATCTTGTAGTTGGAATGATGTACGACCAGAATGGCCGCCGTGTCGGCCGTGATGGCCGCGGCATAGTCGCGCAGGTGGGTGCGATTGGTGGTGCCCACTTCGACCAGACGCGCCCCCGATTGCTCCATCACCTCGGGCACACGAAAGCCGCCGCCGATCTCCACCAGCTGGCCGCGACTGATGAGCACCTCGCGGCCGCGGCACAGCGCGGTCAGCATCAGCAGCACGGCCGCGGCGTTGTTGTTGACCGCCAGGGCCGCCTCCGCGCCGGTCAGACGGCACAGCAACGACTCGGGGTGGGTGGCCCGCGAGCCGCGTCGGCCGGTGGCGGGGTCATATTCCAGTGTGGAATAGCCGGAGGCGACGGAGGCCATGGCCGCCAACGCCGCGTCGCTCAGCGGGGCGCGGCCGAGATTAGTGTGGAGGATGATACCCGTGGCGTTGATGACCGGCCGCAGGGTGGGGGCCAGCATCGCCTCCAGCCGCTCCCGCGCCCCAGCCACCAGCGCGTCATCGGCCGGGATGGTCGCTGGCGCTTCACTCGGCTCGTCGCGCCCGGTCAGCAGCGCGGCCCGTATCTCGTCGAGGACGGCTCGCAGGGCGTCCGTAGCCAGCGTTTGACCGTAGATGCCGGCCATCTCGCTTGCGCCGGGGGCGCGCAGCAGGCGGTGGATGCTGGGGAGCGCGCGCGGGGTGGCGCGGTCGGCGGGCGGATCGGTCATGGCGGCCGTCAGGAGGGCGAGCTTTGCTCCTGGACGTGGGCGGCTCGCTCGCGAATCTGCAAGACCAGCTCGAACAGGACGAGGACGGCCGCGGCCAGCACGGCCACGGGCACGCCGAAGGTGCGGTTCATCTGCAGCCACAGGCAAAAGGCGGCCCAGAAACCCACGAACATCGACTGTCGCAGGACGGGCAGGAAGACAGGCGGTTCGTGGCGAAATTCGGGCGGGTTATAGCGCTTGTTCAGGTAGTACATTGGCAGCAAGGCGATGCCGGTGAAGGCCACGATGACCGAAGCCAGGAAGGCGAGCAACGCCTCGCCATTGGCGGCCGACAGCAGGGCCGCGGCGTCGGTGCGCTGCAGGACGACGGCCCGCGCCAACTCCACCCGTGTCACGTCAAACAGCCAGATAGTGTTGACGATGCGCTCGACGGCCAGCGCTCCCAACAGGAACAGGCCGATGCTCAACAACAAGACAGGGAGGACACCCAACCGGCGAACGAACCTTTGCATAACGGTAGTATACACGATTTTTCGGGAGGTTGGGTAATGATCCAAACCGCTGTTGCGATGCCGATCTTCTTATGATATAGTGCGATCCCGTTGAACATCACAGGAATCCTGATGTCAGATTCGCTTATTGTTCGCGCCGATCGGACCCGGTCGGCGCGAATCATGGTTGAACTCCATCCCTTTTCACAATCCCGGAAATAGCAATTATGTCAACTGATACGAACGGCTCACCCCGTTTTCCCAAGCTCTCCAGTATGCTTTCCAACCTGCTTATCGGCCGTCCGCTGGAGACGCGCACGCTGGCGCACCAGGTCGTCAGCAAAAAGGTAGGACTGGCCGTCTTTGCCTCCGATGCCATCTCCTCCACCGCCTACGCCATCGAGGAGATTTTGGTCATCCTGGCCCTGGTGGGGACGATGGCCGCCCTGCAGCTGGCCATGCCCATCGCTGTGGCCATCTCCATCCTGCTCATCATCGTCACCATCTCCTACCGCCAGACCATTTTCTCCTATCCCAACGGCGGCGGGGCCTACGTCGTCGCCCGGGAGAATCTGGGGGAAAAGGCGTCGCTGGTGGCCGGGGCGTCGTTGCTGACCGACTACATCCTGACCGTGGCCGTGTCCATCTCAGCCGGCGTGGCCCAGATCATCTCCGCCTTTCCCGAACTTGCTTCCTATCGCGTGGTCCTGGCGGTGGGCATCATCGCCTTCATCATGCTGATCAACCTGCGCGGAGTGCGCGAGAGCGGCGTGGTGTTCGCCATTCCGACCTTCTTCTTTTTGGTGATGATGGCCGTCATGACCGCCGTGGGTATCTTCCGTTACCTCACCGGCTCGCTGGGCACCATCACCGACATCCAGCTGGTGACGGAGGGGGCCGCGCCGCTGACCCTCTTCCTGCTGCTGCGGGCTTTCTCCAGCGGCTCGGCGGCCCTGACCGGTATCGAGGCTATCTCCAACGGCATCACTGCCTTCAAAGAGCCGAAGACCCACAATGCCGCCACCACCCTGACGGTCATGAGCGCCCTGTGCGTGACCATCCTGCTCAGCGTCACCTTCCTGTCCCATGCCGTGGGGGCCATCCCGTCCCACGACGAGACGATCGTCTCCCAGATCGCCCGTACGGTCTTCGGCGCCGGCAACCTGTTCTATCTGCTGGTCATCGCCGGGACGACGCTAATTTTGTTGATGGCGGCCAACACCAGCTTCGCCGACTTCCCGCGACTGGCGGCATTGCAGGCGGCCGACGGCTTCCTGCCCCGTCAACTGACCTATCGCGGCGGCCGTCTGGTCTTCTCGTGGGGCATCATCAGCCTGGCCGTGGCGGCCTCGATTTTGGTCATCGTCATGCAGGCCAGCACCACGGCCCTCATTCCCCTGTACGCCATCGGCGTGTTCCTCAGCTTCACCCTGTCGCAGGCGGGTATGGTTCGCCACGCGCGGGACATCGGCCGCCTCAAGCCCGGCGAGACCCTCCACACGGGCGAGGTTCATGTGGAGTACGATCCCAAGTGGCGGCTGCACATGATCATCAGCGGCGTCGGCGCGGTTCTAACCTTCATCGTCATGCTCATCTTCGCCGTCACCAAGTTCACCTCCGGCGCGTGGTTTGTTCTCATCCTTATTCCGGTACTGGTCTTCACCTTTTCGCGCATCCATGACCATTACAAGGACGTGGCCCAGGCGCTCAGCCTTGAGAACGTCCGCAAACCAACGGTCACCGACCATGTGATCACTATCTTGCTGGTCGACGGCGTGCACATGGGCACGCTGCAGATGGTCAACTTCGCCAAGTCGCTGGGCAATCCGTGGCGAGCCATCCATGTGGCCGTCAATGAGGAACGAGCCAGGGCTACCCGCGAAAAATGGGACAAATATGTGGGCGAGGGGGAGCTGGTGATGATCCAGTCGCCCTATCGACACCTCATGGCCCCCATTCGCGAGTACATCATGGGTCTGCTGCGCGACGATCCCCAGGCCATCGTCCACGTCGTCATGGGCCACCTGGCGATGGATTCCGTCCTCTCGCAGGCGCTGCATCAGAACAGCTCGCTTATCCTCAATCTGGGGTTGACGGGGCTGGAGCGCGTGGTCGTCACCATTGTGCCGCTGCAAGTCCATAGCGACGAGGATGAGGCCGAGGACGGCCGTCCCGTGAACCTCAACGTCATGACCGGCAAGGATCTGCGCCGCGCCCGGCAGAAACGCGAGGGACGCGAGCGGGAGGCGGCGCAGGCCAAGCGGGACGCCAAGACGCATCGGCCGCCGCCCGGCAAGAAAGCGGCCGGGCCGGATGCGGATTAACCTGTAGCTGTAGCACAAGCTGTCAGCTTGTGAAAGCCACCCGAACGCAAACTGACCTGTAGCACAAGCTGTCAGCTTGTGAAAGCTATCCGAACGCAAACTAACAGTTTGCACTACAGTTAGAACCCGGGATCACCGAGGTGGGCCGATGCCCGGAAGCCCAGCGTGTTGAAGCGGAACAGCGGCTCCACGTCGATGCGAAACGTGACCCGCAGGTTGTCGGCCTCGCTGGGCCAGCCGCCACCGCGGGCCACCCGTGTGCGGGCCGCGCCGCCGCGGCCGTCAAACCACGAAGCCGTCCACTCCCACACATTGCCGGCCATGTCGCCCGCGCCGAAGGGGCTGTCGCCTGACGGTGAGAACTGCCCGGCCGGGGTGGTCGTGCCGTGGCGCATGGCGAAGTTGGCCCGGCTCGGCGACGGCGCTTCGTTGCCCCACGGATAGAGACGGCCGTCGGTTCCGCGAGCGGCTTTCTCCCACTCCTTCTCGGCCGGCAGCCGTAGCCCGGCCCATTCGCAGAACGCCTGGGCGTCGAGCCAGCTGACGCAGACGACGGGATGGTGCAGCCGGTTGTCAATCGAGCTGCGCGACCCCTCGGGCCGCCGCCAGTAGGCCCCTTCCACATCGAGCCAGCGGCCGCCGGCGCGATCGGACGCCCACACCCGCGAATAGCCCTCTTCCTCGGCCGTCGTGCGATAGTGGGTAGCTTCGACAAAACGGGCGAACTGGGCGTTGGTCACCGGACCGCGGCCGATCCAGAACTCGTTGAGGTTGACCGATTTCTCGGCTGCTTCATGCTCGGCGTTGGGTCGCCGCGTGCCATAGAGAAACTCGCCCGCGGGCACGCGAACCATCTCGATGCGCGACCGCTCGTGCAGTCGCCGGTCGGAGAACAGCTTCATGGCCCGATCCGCGCCCTTGCCGGCGGCGGCGTTTGACCCGTTGCCGGACCAGGGGCGGGGCGGCTTGCCCTGCAAACGGGCCAGCAGATGCTCCAGCCCGCGACCGTAGTCGTGGAAAGGCACGCTCTGGTAGGCCGTCCACAATGGCGGTGGGCGGCTGGGAGCGACGTCGAGGGGGATGAAACGCATCGCCCGCTGGTGCTCCATGCTGATGGCCACGTTGGTCTCGGTCACTACCCAGGGCGAGGCGGCCGCGGCCGGAGTCTGCACCAGCAGGTAGGTGCCGCTCTCCTCCAGGCCGCGATTGATGGCCTCGACCCACGTCTCCCCGGCCATGATGCTGTCGGGCGCCATCCATACCGCAAAACCCGACCGCCGCAGGTCGGCCGACAGCCGGTGGGCGAAGGTGTCGTCCTCGTGGGCGTGGCTGATGAACACCTGGTTCTTGTCGCGGTTGCGGGGCACGGGGATGCGCGGGATGGGCGGGGACTTTTGAAACTCGCGCTGGTAGGCTCGCGGCTGCTCGCGCACCAGCACGGCCTCCAGATCGGCCAACCGTCCGGTGCGTTCCATGTGCAGGATCAGCTCGCGAGCCTTGGCCAGCTTGGTGTCGCCGGACAGGTTATCGTAATCGATAAACAGGTTGAAGCACAGGGTTCTAAGCCCGTCGAGGGTGTAGTGCTGCAGCAGAAATTGATGGAGGGAATTGCGATCTTCGGCCATAATCTTGTTGTAACGTTACAACAATTGTGCCTCAGCCCCGCGCCGGTCGCAACCCGTCGAGGAATCTTTTTACATTGGCCGGCCTCATGAAAGAAGACCGGGGGCGCGTGGTTATCCCATTGCGCCCCCGGCCTTCCTTATGTTCCTCGCGGCTTCCGCCGTTATTATACACTAAGCATGCGCCGGGGCGACAAGCGGTTTCAGACCGGCCTCGATCGCCGCCCGTCGCGGCTCCAGAAACGGCGGCAGGGCCAGCTTCTCGCCCAGATGCTCGGGATCCTCGTCGGCGGCGAAGCCGGGGTCGTCGGTCGCCAGTTCGAACAGGATGCCGTTGGAGATGCGAAAATAAAGCGACTTGAAGTAGAACCGGTCCACCAAACCCGAGTTGGGCAAACCCGCGCGATTAAGATGGGCCGTCCACTGGCGATGTTCGGCCGCATCGGTCAGCCGGAAGGCGACATGGTGGACACCGCCACGCCCCAGCCAGGCTCGCTTTTCGCCGGGCTGAACCAGCACGTGGACTTCCTTGCCCGGCCCGCCGCCGTCCATCTCGTAGATGACCATTTCCTCGGCCGCGTTGTCGGGATTCGGCAGCCGCTCGGCCTCGGTAAAGTTCAGGATGCGGGTCAGGATCATGCCGACCTGGTCCAGCGCGGGCACGCTCAGGGTCACGCCGTGGAAGCCGCGGATGGCGAACGCCTCGGGGATGTCCGGGCGCTGCCAGACCTCGCCCTCGAAGGGCGCGCCGCCGTCGTCGACCAGGATCAGCCGCTGACCTTCGGGGTCCTCAAAGCGCAGCCGGTCGCGGCCGCGGAACGATTCGATCGACCCCACGCGCAAGCCCTCGGCCGTCAGCCGGTCGGTCCAGAAGTCCAGCGCCTCGCGGCCGTTGACGCGGAACATGGTGTTGACGATGCTGTCGGTGCCGCGGTTGTCCGGCCCGGTCTGCGGCCAGTCGAAGAAGGTCATGTCGGTGCCGGGGCTGCCCAGCTTGTCGGCGTAGAACAGGTGATAGGCCGACACGTCGTCCTGGTTGACCGATTTCTTCACCAGGCGCAGGCCCAGCACACGGGTATAGAACGCCAGATTGGCCGGGGCGTCGCCGGTGACGGCCGTCACGTGATGTAAGCCGTGGAGTTGCATGTCTGTCTCCTCAGGGTGGCATTTGCCGCCCATCTGTAAATTAGTTTGATATCAAATAGTTTAGCATCAAAGTTAATATTGTCAAGGGAATGTGGATCATGGCCTCCGGGCGGATTGTTGCTATCATTAGTTGGCAGTCACTTTTGTTTTTGGGAGCCAACCATGAAGATTGTTACCGATTCCGCGGCCGACTTGACCGCTGAAGATATCCTTGCCCATGACATATCTGTCGTGCCGCTCTACATCCAGTTCCCCGAGGGCGAAAAGCGGGCCGGGGAGATCAGCCCCGACGCGTTTTATGATCGCCTGGAGGCCATGCGGCCCAATGTGCCGACCACCGGTCAGCCGTCGCCGGAGGATTTCGCCACGCTCTACCGTCCCAATCACGACGCCGGGCAGGAGACCCTCTCCATCCACATCTCCTCCGGGCTGAGCGGGACAGCCAACACCGCCCGCGTCGGCGCGGCCCAGGTGGACGAGGGATCCATCCACGTCGTCGATAGTCTGACGCTGTCCGGCGGCTTGCGCTATCAGGTTCTCGCCGCTGCCCGCGCCATTGATGCCGGGCTGCCCACAGCCGACATCCTGGCCTTGCTGGATCGCGTGCGCACCTCCACCGAGGTGATCTTCACCCTCGACACGCTGGAATACCTCGCCCGCGGCGGCCGCATCGGTCGGGTGCAGGCGCTGGCCGGTTCGGTGCTTAACATCAGGCCGATCATCAACGTCTCCAAGGCCGACGGCAAATACAACACGGTCGGCCGCAGCCGGACGATCAACCGCGCCCTCAGTGATATCATCGCCCATCTGGCCTCGGTCTTCGGCGACAAGGAGCCGCTGTGGGTGTCGGTCATCCACGGTCGCTTCGAAGAAAAGGCGAGCCACCTGACCCAACTGGCCGAAGCGGGGCTGCCCGTGGCGAAACTGGAGTTGTTGCGCATCTCCCCCGTTCTGGGCGTCCACACCGGGCCGGGGGTGGTGGGCATCGCCGCCATGCCGATGCGACTGTTTGACGAGATATAGCCGGGACGCACCGGAAGTGTGGGGTCAGGTAGTCGGGAGGACGCGGCCGATGGTCGACTTCCCGGCGCCGACAGGGCCAATCAGAACTATTCCGGATCGCTCATCCAAGGATGATGGATGAGCGATCCGAAATACCAATAGTTAGCGTGGCACAAGCCTGATCGTCGCGGCTCGCGCCCCATCTGTCACGACCGAGTCCACATAGGCGGCCGGATAGCTTCGGTACTTGCTCCAGTAAGCGGCGTCGATCCGATCCTGGATGGCGGGATCGGATTCCTCCACCATCACCACGTCCTTCACCACGCCGCCGGCCGAGATGCGTCCCTCGTGTCGCGTCAAAACGCCGGAAAACCAGCCGCTGCCTCGCCCCTTGTGGGAGCGGACGTAGAGATCATCGCCGACGCGGACGACCCAGATCGTCACCGCTTTGAGCAGCGAGCCGTCCGCCCGCATCGGCGCGATATCCAGTTCTTCGGCCGTCCCAATCTTGTCCAGTTCGTCATTCATCCAGTTGGTCATTGGATTATCTCCTTTCTGGTATTGCTCCTCGCTGACATGTTCCAGCCACGTCACGACCTGGCCCTCGAAGGCCTCCTGGATGGCGAGGTGGCTCATCCCCGTGGTGGCCGTCGCCCCGTGCCAATGCTTTTCGCCCGGCGCAAACCGCACCACATCGCCGGGATGCGCTTCCTCGACCGGCCCACCCCAGCGCCGCACCCAGCCGCAGCCCGCGGTGATGACCAGCGTTTGGCCCAGCGGGTGGGTGTGCCAGGCCGTTCTGGCCCCCGGCTCAAAGGTAACGCTCGCGCCGCTCACATGACCCGGCTCTACTGCATCGAACAGTGAATCCACCCGCACCGCGCCGGTGAACCAATCGGCTGGGCCAACGGCCGAGGGTGTTGTTCCAATTCGTTTGATTTCCATATTTCCCCTTTAACCCAAAGTAATGCGTCCGGCTTTGATTCCAGCAATAACACCGCCGTCTTGCAATATATCGCTACCGGTGATGAAACTTGCTTCATCACTCATCAAAAACGCTGCCGTGGCTGCTACTTCGTCAACTGTACCGACACGTTTCGTGGCGCTGTTGTCAATCATCCGCTGGTAGCCGGCAGCCCCCGGACCAGTCAACTCATCATGTGCAAGGGGAGTGATAATGATGCCCGGGCTGATCGAATTAAGCCGCGCTCCGCGGTCACCCCACTTGACACTTTCGGCCTGGGCACGTAGTTGGTTGGCACGCTTGGCGATTCCATAGGCAACGGCGCTATTCGGAATTGCTTCGGGGCTGAGAATCGATAGTCCAAGCAGTTCTTCTGTCGGTGTTTCGGCCAGCAGTTTTTCGTTTTCGGCCGGCACCGGCACCATGTAACCAGCCTGGCTGGAAATCACAATGCCTGAGCCACCGGGTGCAATCACCTTGCCGAATATTTCGAGTACCAGCGCTGTGCCGTACAAATCGACCTTCAGCGCTGCCTCGGCCGTTGCTTGCACGGGCGATACGCCGGCGGTATGTATGACACCTGTGATTGAACCAAGTGCCGTACATATATCGGCCAATTGTTGTACTGACTCCCGGCTGGACACGTCGACCCACTCAACTTGCACATCAAAACCCGAACCATTCATTATATCGGCGTCTGACCGGGCGCGTTCTTTGTGTAGTGATGCCAGTACGATAGTCTTGCCTGTGCCGACCCGACGGGCAATTGCCACACCAATATTGCCGCCACCGACAATGACGATTACATCTTTCTTGGTCATGATTACCTCTCTGTTCTTAATACATTTCAGCCACAGAATTACCACCCAGCCATCGACCATCAGATTGACGATACCAGGTGGCGGTTGATTCCAGGTTCCAGGTGCCGCGTGAGCCGCCGATGGTGACATCGACGATACTGCGCCCAACCACAGCCATTTCCATATTAATTAGGTGTTGAGTCTGGCCTGACCCATACGCTTCACATAAGCCGGATCACGAGCGTCGCCAAAACTGCTGGTCTTCGTGTCCAGTGTCGCAATGGCGGCCATGTCTTCGGGGTCGAGTTCAACGTCGAACACATCGAAATTCTCCTCAATGCGCTCCTTCCGAACGGACTTCGGAATGGCTACGACGCCGCGCTGGGTCAACCAGCGCAGGATAATCTGGGCAACGGTTTTCCGATACTTGCCCGCGAGGGATCGCAGCAAGTCGTTTTGGAAGATGTTGTTCTTGCCCTCCGCAAACGGCCCCCAGGATTCAATCTGCACTCCGTTGTCCTGCAGGAATTTCTGTGTGTCGATTTGCTGATGAAACGGATGGGTTTCAATCTGGTTGACCATTGGCGTGATCGTGTTATGGACCATCAGATCCATGACCCGATCAGGGTAGAAGTTGCTCACCCCGATGGCCCGTACCCGGCCCTCCCGATACAGCTTCTCCATCGCTCGCCACGCGCCATACACATCTCCATATGGCTGGTGAATCAGGTACAGGTCGAGATACTCAAGTTGCAGCCGTCGCAGCGATCTCTCGAACGCTTTCCTGGTGTTTTCGTCGCCGGCATCCTGAATCCAGAGCTTGGTGGTTATAAACAGGTCTTCGCGCGGCACACCACTGCGCCGAATGGCTTGGCCGACAGCTTCTTCATTGCCATATGCCGCCGCAGTATCGATCAGACGATAGCCCGCGCGCAGAGCATCGTAGATGCTTCGCTCGCATTCTTCGGCATCATCGATCTGAAAAACGCCAAAGCCCAGCAAGGGCATTTGTAACCCATTATTCAAGGTCACGGAGGGAACGATTGACATGGCTTTTTCCTTGTTTGTGTCTCCAGTGTCGAAATCCTGAAGATGCGCTCGGCACTGGAATAGCTTTATCCGGACTATCCATTCGTTTCGAGGCGGTCGTAGACGCTGCCGGCTAGACCGGCGGCTCCGTGGCGCCGGATCGATCGGACAACGCCCTTTCGACATCCGCAATTTCAGGCGCGCGCAGCAGCGTGCCGTCCGGTGTCAGCACGACAGGAAGGTCCTCGACGGACAACCCCAACTGCGCGAGCGCTTGCTGCGTGCCTGCGGCGCCGGCATCATCAAGCTTCGTGCTTAGCCCCCGATTCCCCGCCCATTCCCGAAGCTGTTGGGCTTGCGGGTCGCCGGCGACCGCGAAAATGCAAAGGTCGGCCGCCAGTTCCCGGCCGATGACTTCCCGCATCAGGAAAGCGCGGGTCACCAGGTCGCGCAACTCAACATCCCCGCCAAGCAGGGCACGCAGCCGGTTGGCGGGAACGACCACCACCTCGCCGGGTCGGATGACGACGGCCGTCCGGATGACGGGCTGGTCGCGGAACAGATCGAGCGCCCCCAGAAAGCGCCGCGCGCCATGCACCCGGACCACGCGCCGCCCGGAACCGCCGACGTAGCCGACGACCGCCACAGCCCCGGAAACCACAATGTGGAGATCATAGCCAGCATCTCCGGGCTGATACAGGGTATCGCCACGGGCCACCCGCCGGCGCTGGCCCACAGCCTCAAATCGAGCCAGTTGTGAGTCGTTCAACCGGGGATGGTCGCCGCGCTCAGGCGTCTCCGGAAGGTCCTCCGGCAGAAGGGGCATCTCCTCGTCCGGATTCCATGCTTTCGGCCGGGCGAGAACCGGCGCCGGTTCCCTCTCCTGTGAGGAATAGCCCAAACCGTCGCCGGCGGTTGCCAGCAGGGCGGCCGCCAGCGATTCGGCGTCGTGGGCCCCGGTGTGACGCTGGCCGTTCACGAAGAAGGTGTGGGAATCGTCGACGCCGCTGGCCAGTCCCGAAGCGACATCCTGCTCAATCCGTCGCCGGTACTGGCCGGAGCTCAATTCCTGCGCGAAGCGACCCACGTCCAGTCCCAGGGCGTTCGCGTGGTCGATGAGGTCGACCGCAGTTACCCCGCCGTACCCATACAGCCGGTCGTGCATCTCCCAGAACTGGCCCTGCGCCCCGGCCGCCTCCGCGGCTTCGGCCGCCAGATAGGCGTTCAGGCGCTCGGCGTTAGGGAAATGGCGATAGACATAGCGCAGCCGGTCGCCGAAGCGTTCGCGCAGGTCGGGGAGTATCCCCCAGCCCCGGAAGGGCGCGTCGAAGTCACCGAACCCCACCAGGGTCAACGGCGCATCCACCGGCCCACGGATGTGGTCGCGGGCTACATCGACCGCGGGCTGGAGCGGCAACGAATGCGTTTCCGGCTTCGGCGACCGGCGCTCCGCCAGCCACAACACCGCGAACCCCGCCAGCGCCGCCAGCAGCGACGCGGCGAGAATGCCGACACGCGCCTGGTTGGCGAGTTCCTGGTCGGACACGGAAAGATCGACGATCAACATCGAGATCGTGAAGCCGATGCCGGTCAACACGGCCCCGCCAACCAGATGCGATTTGGTCAGGCCCGGCGGGAGGTCCCCCAGCTTCAGGCCTACGGCCAACGCGCAGCCCAGCAGAATGCCCAGCGGCTTACCGATCACCAGCCCGGCGATCGCCCCGTGGGTGACCGGGGACGTGGCGGCGGCCGCCAGCGAGGTCGCGCTCAGCACAACGCCCGCGTTGGCCAGGGCAAACAGCGGGACGATGACGTAATAGGTCCACGGCCGCCACATTTGCTGTAGCCGTTCCCCCACGGGCACAGAACGCTCAATCGACAACCGCGCCGCATTGGCCGATGCCGGTTGCGGGTTCTGCAGGTAGGCGCGGGTTCGCCGGGCGGCTTCCGCAACATCGGCCCGCCGGACCAGGTACGCCGGCGTGATCAGCGCGATGACCACCCCGAGGAGCGTGGCGTGGAC
Source organism: uncultured Ardenticatenaceae bacterium (assembly GCA_964466135.1). Lineage (GTDB taxonomy): Bacteria > Chloroflexota > Anaerolineae > Promineifilales > Promineifilaceae > Promineifilum. The sequence goes on from CAYXNH010000024.1 coordinate 15,011, forward strand.
GCCGCTCATGTAGAGCATGACCCACGACGCGACCGCCAGCACCAGATAGGCCGGGCCCTGCCAGCCTTTCAGCCACCGCAGGCCATACATGAATGCCACCCCCAATATGGCAAGCGCCAGAAACCCGAAATGCAGGTCGTCGGTGTAGAAGACGGCGATCACGCCGAGGGCGCCGATGTCGTCGACAACCGCCAGCGCGAGCAGGAAGACGCGCAGGTGGAGGGGGCAGGCCCGGCCCAGCAGCGCAATGACACCGAGCAAGAACGCGGTGTCGGTGGAAATCACCATGCCCCAGGCGGAGGTGGCCTCCCCGCCCCGGTTGATTAGAATGTAGATCAGAGCGGGCACGATCAGACCCATGACGGCGGCCGCGATTGGCACCATGGCCCGGCGCCGGTCGGCGAGTTCACCCAGGACGAGTTCGCGCTTCACCTCCAGCCCGACGATGAAGAAGAACAACACCATCAGGCCATCGTTGACCCAGTGTTGCAGGCTCATCGACAGCTCGGCGCTGCCCAATCGCAGGGCGAACTCAGTGTGCCAGAACGAGTCGTAGCTGGCGCCCCAGGGCGAGTTGGCCCATACCAGAGCCGCGACAGTGGCCAGAAGCAGGAGTGCGGCCGAGATAATGTCCGGGTTTAAGCGGTCGTTGTGCATAATCGTCGCACGCATTATGAGTCTCCCAGCTTAGTTGATTCGTATGTTTCGGGCTGTGGCATTGTTCGTCGCTGATGCGCTCCAACCGGTAGATCGGATGACGTTCAGGATATTCCGGAATGGCGATTTCACAGGTAGATCCTGAAGTCTTGCGTCGCCTGTGAATATATCTTCTATCAGATAGAACCGGAGGTTACTTTACTCGAATCATTATCAGGTGACAAAGCAATGACTTTATTGCCTCGACTACCTCTTTGGGTCAGAATCCATCCCGCATGAATGAATACCTCGATTTGCTGCGCCACAACCGAAACTTCCGCAACCTGTGGCTGGGCAGCGTCATCTCCCAATTTGGCGACTGGTTCAACGTCATCGCCGCGGCCGAGATCATCACCCGTCTGACCGATAGCGGGGTGGCTCTCAGCTATCTGTTCATCTCGCGCTTCCTGCCGCTGTTCCTGTTCAGCCCCATCGCCGGGGTGCTGGCCGACAAGTTCGACCGCAAGCATCTCATGGTCATCTCCGACCTGGTGCGCGGCGTCACCGTGCTGGGCTTTTTGTTCATCCACAACCCGGGCGACCTGTGGCTCTTCTATCTGCTGACCATCGTCCAGTTCAGCTTCAGCGCCCTGTTCACTCCCGCGCGCGGAGCCACGCTGGCAAGCGTCGTCAAGCCGGGCGAGCTGGTGGCGGCCAACGCCCTCGACAGCGTGACCTGGAGTACGATGCTGGCCTTGGGGGCGTTCACCGGCGGTGTGGTGGCGGCCTTTTTCGGCGCGGAGACGGCGTTTGTGGCCGATTCGCTCTCGTTCCTGCTTTCGGCCTATGTCATCGCCCGCATCGTCATGCCTCGTGGAGCGACGACCGCGGCAGGAGAACCCGGCCTGATGGAATCGGCCCCGGCTCAGCCCGAGCTGGCTCCGGCCTATGCCGAACCGGCTTCGGCGCAACGTTTCGCCTTCCTCGACGGCTTCCGCTACTTGTTGCAGGAGCCGTTCATATTGGGCATCGCCCTGGGCAAGGCCGGCGGCTCGCTTGTCTGGGGAGCGATCAATGTGTTGGAGATCACCTACGCCAACGATCTGTTCCCTCTGACCGGCGCGACCCGCTTCGGCATCTCCGACCCGGGCACGGCCACGCTGGGCCTTATCTACGTCTTCAGCGGGCTGGGCACGGGAATCGGGCCGCTGGTCATCCGCCGTTGGTTGGGGGACGCGCCAAAGCGGCTGATGCTGGGCACGGGGCTGGGCTTCGCCTTCCTGGCTGCGGGGGTGGCCTGGCTGTCGCGGGTCGACGCGCTGGGCACGCTGCTGGCGGCGACGACTCTGCGCACACTGGGCACGGGCACGCTGTGGGTCTTCACGTCCGCGCTGCTGCAGACCATTGTGCCGGATCGTTATCGAGGTCGCGTCTTCTCGTTTGAGTTCGCCGCCCTGACGCTGACTCAATCCATCTCCGTGATGGTCGGGGGCTACCTGCTGGACACGGCCGGGCTGTCGATTCAGGGCGTCATGGGGGTGACCGCGGCCGTGGCGGTCGTCATGACCGGGTTGTGGGTATCCTTCCACCTGCGCTATCTGCGCCCGCTGCGGGAAGGCCGCATCCCGGTGCGGGCCGGGATGGGGTCAACTTGAGCGTTGGGGGAAACGGCGCGCGCTTTTCCTTCGCTCACTGGTAAAGCGGCCGAAAATGAGCCAAAATAGATTGTGGCGGGTGGGCAGGTTTAAATTCAACCCAATTATTTCATGGAGGTGGATCAATGGATATCATGCGTATCGGACCGGCGGGCGGCAGCGGAGGCGCGCCGTTTGACCATTATGACATCCCCGAGGACGCGCGCATCACGGCCGTCCATATCCATGCCGGATGGCTGGTCTACGCGATCCACATCGACTACGAGCGAATTGACGGCTCGGCGAGTGGCGGCATGTCGACTATCGGCGGGGCGGGCGACGAGAAGGATGTCGAGCATCACACCTTCACGCTGGACGAGGACGAGTTTCTGGTGGGCATCAGCGGCCGTTCGGGCTGGTATGTCGATTCGCTGAGACTGCACACCAACAAGCGGGTGTCGCCCAAATATGGCGGCGATTCCGGCGACCGCGACTATCTCTTTGAGGCTCCAGCCGGATATGAAGTTTTCGGACTGTTCGGCCGCGCCGGCTGGTATATCGACGCGCTGGGCATCACCGCCCGGCCGCAACTGGAGCTGGACGACGAGCATTACGACGACGATGAGACCTGGCTGACGCCCGTCGACGAAGGGGAGTCGATCCCGGTGCGGGTGGTCGTGCGGCGCGAGGTGGTCAATTCACCGGAGGAGCTGGACGAGCTGGAGGACGCGGCCCTGGCCGAGGCCATCGCCGACCTGTCCGGCGACGAGGGCACGGCCGACGCGGCCGTCTATACCCAGGTTCTGGAAGACACCGATTCGCGGGGGACCATCGCCGTCGTCATGGCCGTGGCCGGAGAAGCGGGCACGGTCGAGGTCGTGGGCGACGAGCGCGGCGAGGTGGCGGTGATGGTGACCGACTCCGTCGAGTCGGAAGAGGACCTGGCCTTGCTGGAAGAGGAAGCCGTCGAGGGCGCGGTCGAGCTGTTCATGGAGGAGTCGGGCGGCGAGCGGGACGAGGTCTCGGTGACGATCTTCTCCGGCGTGACCGAAGACGAGGATACCGGGCTGGTCTACGGTGCGGCCGTGGCCCTGGTGTCCGACCCGGTGGAGAGCGCCCCGTCGCGCACCAGGGCGGTTGAAGTTTTGGCCAAGCACGAGGCGCGGCCGAAGGACCTGGAGCTGGTGGAGGGCATCGGGCCGAAGATCGCCGGGTTGCTCATCGACCACGGCATCATGGATTTGGCCGATCTGGCGGCTGCGCCGGTGGAACGGTTGCGGGCCATTCTGGACGCGGCCGGCAAGCGCTTCCGGCTGGCCGACCCGACCACATGGCCGGAGCAGGCGGCTCTCGGCGCAAGCGGCGCGATGGAGGCGATGAAGGAGCTACAGGCGCGGCTGAAAGGCGGCCGCAAATGATGGTCTGAAAGCTACGGTTGGCCTGACCCGCGCAGCCGGCTCCACTCGCTCCATGAGCCGACGTAGAGCCGGCCGACGGGCAACCCGGCGCGAGCCATGGCCACCAGATTGACGCAGGCCGACACGCCGGAGCCGCAGTAGAACACCGCCTCCCCGGGAGCGACCGGGCCGAGCAGCTCGGTAAACGCCTCCCGCAAGGCTTCGGCGGAGCGCCAGCGGCCGTCGCACCAGTTGGCGGCATAGGGGCGATTGATCGCGCCGGGGATATGCCCGGCGACGGGATCGATCGGCTCGACCTCCCCGCGATAGCGTTCCGGGGCGCGGCCGTCGACCAGCAGGGGCGCGTCGGGAACGTCGTCGATGAGTACGACCTGCTCCCAGTGAGGCGAGCCGCTGAAGACGCGGGCGACGGGCGTCGTTGCCTCGGCGCTCACAGGCAGCCCCGCGGCCTGCCAGGCGGGCCAGCCGCCATCGAGTATCGTGACATCATCGTGACCCATGAAACGCAGCAACCACCACAGCCGGGCGGCATAGTGGCCGGAGGTGTCGTCGTAGGCCACGACGCGCACGCCGGGGCCGATGCCCAGACGGCCGAAGGTCTCGCGCAGGTGATCGGGATCGGGCAGGGGGTGGCGGCCGCCGCGGCCGTCGGCCGTTTTGGGGCCGGAGAGGTCGCGGTCGAGATGGGCGTAGACGGCGCCGGGGATGTGGGCGGCCGCCCAGGCGCGCTCGCCGGCGGTCGGGTCAGCCAGGTCAAAGCGGCAATCGACGACGAGCCGGTCGGGGTCGTCGAGATGGGCCGCGAGGGTGGTAGGGTTGATGATGGGGTTCATGAGGGAGATGATAGCGCAAAACAGTGACGAATTACGAATTAGGAATTAGGAATTAGGAATTAGGAATTAGGAATTAGGAATTAGGAATTAGGAATGAAGAATGAAGAGTGAAGAATGATGGATGAGGTTCAGGTTCGGTGTCCGTGGGCGACTGATGATCCGCTGTATATCGCCTACCACGACCGGGAGTGGGGGGTGCCACTGCATGATGACCGCGCCCTGTATGAGTTCCTCGTTCTGGAGGGGGCGCAGGCCGGGCTGAGCTGGCTGACCATCCTGCGCAAGCGCGAGAACTACCGGCGGGCGTTCGACGGCTTCGACCCGGCGGCCGTGGCCCGGTTTGATGAGGCTCGCGTGGCCGCGCTGCTTGACGATCCCGGCATCATCCGCAACCGGTTGAAGATCAACGCCGCCGTGGGCAATGCCCGCGCTTTCCTCAAGGTACAGGATGAGTTCGGCAGTTTTGCTGCCTACATGTGGGCTTTCGTCGGCGGGCGGCCGATCGTCAATCGCTGGGAAAGCCTGCGGCAGGTGCCGGCCCAGACGGCCGAATCGCGCGCCCTGAGCCAGGATTTGAAGCGGCGGGGGTTCTCCTTCGTGGGGCCGACCATCATGTATGCCCATATGCAGGCCGTGGGGATGGTGAACGACCACCTCGTCAGCTGTTTCCGGCACGCGGCCGTAGCCTCATTGTCCGATTGATCTACACCGCCACCTTGTTGGCCACTTCGGCCGCGCGCGTGAGAGCGCCGGCAGCGTCCTCGTAGCGACCGGCCGTGCGGGCGGTGCGGATGTTATGCTCGATGAGCCGGAGCGCCTTGTCCCAACGGGCGCGCTCGGGGTGGTCGGCGGGGAAGGCGGCCACGTCGGCCTGGCCCAGGGCGATGATCTGCCGCGCGTCGTCCTCCAGGAAGTTGAGCCGATTGGCCCAGTCGGTCAGTTGGGCGGCACGCTCCTCCACCTCTTTCTCGATGGCCTCGATCTGATCCATCAATGATTCGGCCGGGCGGCGTTGCCGGGCAGCGGCGAATTGGCTCTGGGCGGTTCTGAAGTCGGCCGCGCGCTGCTGGATGAAGACCCGGCTCTCGGTGAGGCATTGCCATGGTTCGGCCGCGGCCAGGGCGGCGTCGATGATGCCCGGCATTCGCTCGCGCAGGCGGCCGATTCGCGCTCGCGTGGCCTGCACGCGCGTCACCCAAGGCGTCAGCACCTTTTCGAAGGCGGCCACATCGCTACGGAACTTCTCCAGCTCGGCCGGTCGGCGCTGGGCGGCCTGAAAGTCGTCCAGCAGGCGCAGGCGACGGCGGGCCAGCGGATCGTCGTCGGCCAGAGGCAGCAGGCGCTGGGCGGCTTCCCATGAGCGCTCCAGTTGATCGCGCGTGACCATGGCCTCGCGTTCCAGCTCGGCGATGGCCTCGTCCTGCCGGTGGGTCAGCGTCTCGGCCCGGCCGCGCATCTCGGCCGAACGACCGGCCAGCAGGCTGATGCCCTCGTCGGACATGGCCTCTTGCCCCAGCCAGTCGAGCAACTCCGACAGCTCGTGACGCAGGGTGGCGATGGCCGGGTGCAAAGTGGAGCCGTCATCGCGAGCGATGAGGGTACGGGTGTGGCGACCGGTGGCTCGCAGGTCATGGGCCACGGCGATGAGGCGCATCGCCGTGGCGACGTCGGCCGCGGCGGGATTAAACTCGCGGCGGCTGCGATGGTCGGGGGCGCTCTCGTTGAGCAAGGCGGCCGCCCGCAGCAACAGCGGCCGAATCTTGTCGGCGGAGTCGTCGGCGCTCAGGCCGGATTTGGCGCCGGCTTGCAGGTTGTCGAGGTCGCGCGCGGCCCGGCTGATGCTTTCGTCCAGCGCGGCCCGTTGCCGAGCCAGTTCGGCGGCGCGGGCTTCAGCCTCGTCCAGCGTAGCCGAGGCCACTTCGAGGGCCAGGGCTGCCCCGTCCAGATCGGCCACCGAGGCCCCCTGGCGGGCCAGCTGCCGGTGGCGCTCCAGCTGGGTGTGAACCCGGTCGGCGTTGCGGCGCAAATCGTCGAGGGCGATGATGCCCGCGTCGCGCTCGCGCCTGGCGGCCGCTTCCAGCCCGGTCAGGCGACGGTCGAGGATGGCGCGATCGGCGGCCAACTGCCGGGGCAGGGCGGCCAGGACGTCGATGGCGGCGCGGGTTTCGGCGGCCAGCTTGGTGGCAGTGGCCGACTGGGCGCGAGCCTGCCGCAGCCGATTGGCGTCGCTCAGGATGATGCCGATGTCGTCGGGGGCGATGAAGAAGTGCTGGATGGGGAACAGATAGCCGAAGATACGCGGGCATTGCAGCCCGTCGAGGCTTTGGGCCAGCCCGTCCAGCTGGTGCGACAGGGCTGTGGAGCGATCATAGGCAACGGCCGCGGCCTGGCGGTAGGCGGCCGATTGAACCCGACTGAACGGCTGAAGGGCGACATCGAGACGGTCGGCGTCGCGGTGGTGGGCGGTCAGCTCGGCGATGAACGTCTCGCGTTTGGCCCGGTTGGCGCGCGACATCCGTTCCAGCCCGGCCGGCAGGATGACGGTCAGAACCAGCAAGATGATGAGAAGCGTCAAAAAGGCGGACAGCACCGTCTGTAGCGTGATCACGTTTTCATCCCTGTGTAAATATTATGTTTAATTATAAACCAAAATGAGCAAACTGTGCGTTTTGATTTGACCCTTGCATTATTATCGAAATGATGTATGATATGCCTTGGTTTGTTGGCCGGGCCGGAGTGGTGTGGCATCGCTCCCGGCCCGATTTTAGTTTTAGCAAGAGAGAGTTTCAATTGTCCAAGAAGATTTATGTAGGTAATTTGTCGTTTTCCGCTACCGAGGACCAGGTCCGCGATTTGTTCGCCGAGTTCGGTGACATCCAGTCCCTGGCCATGATCAACGATCGCGACACCGGCCGCTTCCGCGGCTTTGCGTTTGTCGAGATGGAAGATTCGGCAGCCAACGCAGCTATCAACGGCCTGAACGGCAAAGAAGTTGACGGACGCGAACTGACTGTGAACGAAGCCCGCCCGCGCGAAGAGCGTTCGGGTGGCGGCGGCGGTGGCTATCGCGGTGGCGGTGGCGGCGGCGGTCGTCGTAATGATTATGGCAACCGCGATCGCGGCGGCCGCAACAACTGGTAATCAACCGCGTCCGATAGGGCGCATTAGCACATTCGTGAAGAAGGCCGTCCCGGTTTCGGGGCGGCTTTTTTATTGCTTGGGGCCGGCAGCTTGCCGGTCGGCGGTTTGGCTGCCGGCGGCGGCGATCTCCTGCCGCCATTTGTCGCGGTTGGCGTTGCGGGCGATCTTGCCGCTTGACGTCTTCAGCAGCCATTTCGGCCCCACGAGGTGGACGTAGCTGACGGTGACCATGGCCCGACGGGCTACCTCGCGACGGATGGCGCGGCCGATCTCCCGCCGCTCCTCCTCGTCCCGCGTGGCCACCTCGGCCACGACGGCCACCAGTTCGGTGCCCTCGCGCTCGTCAGCGATGCCAAACGCCACCGCCCGACCCGCCTTCACCCCCGGAACCTCGTAGACGATGGCCTCGATGTCGGCCGGATAGACGTTCTTGCCGGCGTTGATGATCAGGTCCTTGCGGCGGCCGATGACAGTGACCTCGCCGTCGGCCATGTAGCCCATGTCGCCGGTCAGGAACCAGCCGTCGGGGTCGAACGGTTGCAGGTCGGGCCGCTTGTAATAGCCGGTCATGAGGCAGTCGGAGCGGATGGCGATCTGTCCGACGCGGCGATCGGCCAGCGGGCGGCCGTCGTCGTCGATGATGCGGGCCTCGGTGCCGGGGATGGTCGGGCCGCAGGAGACGAGGACGCGGGCGAGGGGGTGGTCGACGGGGATATTTTTCGCGTAGCCATTCAAATCCAGTTCGGCCGCGTCGACGACGTCAAGTCGGGCGGGCACGCCGGGCGACGTCTGGGTGACGGCGAAGGTGTTCTCGGCCATGGCATAGCTGACGGCCAGCATCTCCGGCCGCGCGCCGTTCTCGGCGAAACGCTCCAGAAACAACTGGTGGCTGTCGTGGCGCACCGGCTCGGAGCAGTTGATGAACAGGCGCATGGACGCCAGCGACCAATCCTGGCTGTCGCGGCGGCGGATGCGGCGGGCGCAATGGTTATAGGCGAAGTTGGGCAGCCAGCAGAGGGTGCCGCCGTGGTCGTGGATGGCGCGCAGGAGCAGGGCGGGACGGCTGACCCAATCGAAGGGGGACATGAGCACCAGCGGCACGCCCAGGGTGAGGGGCAGGAGAAATCCGGCGATGAGGCCCATGTCGTGGTAGAGGGGCAGCCAGCTGACGATAACGTCATTTGCGCATAGCGATATGGCCCGGCTGTAAGCAGCCAACTGGTTCAACACGGCCGAGTGACTGAGGGCAACCCCCTTTTGCAGCCCGGTGGTGCCGGAGCTGTGCTGAAGGAAAGCGATGTCGGATGGCCGGGGGCTGAAGGATGAAGGCTGAGTGGGAGCGGAGGGCGATTCAAGGTCGGCCGAACCGTAGACCGGGCAGGGCATATTCGGCCGCAGTGTCGGGGCGAACTCGTCGGTGGTCAGCACGGCGGCCACGTCCGACAGCCGGGCCAGTTCGGCCATGCCGCGCATGTAGACCTCGGGATCGAGCTTCTCGGTCAGGGTGGGGAACATCGACGGCACGGCCCCCATCAGCAGCGCGCCCCAGAAGGCGTGGATGCTCTCCAGGTTCTGGGTGTGGGCGATGACGACCAGGTCGCCCGGCCGCAAGCCCAGCAGGGTGAGCGCGCGAGCGGCGGCCGTGGCGGCGTCGCGGAAAGCGCGGCGGCTGACGACGACCGGCTCTTTGTCCGTCTCGACGTAGATGACGGCCGGGCGGTCGTCGGCCGTGGCCAGCGTGACGGCATCGAGCAGGGTGACCAGTTCGGGCATGGCGTTCGTTCAGGGGCGTGAGCGCGCCGCCGGCGCCTAGCCGCGCAAGACCCGCGCCACCATCTGATCGAGGGTGTCCATCCGGCTCACAGTCAGCTCGGGGTCGGGGATGAAGACGTCAAACGCCTCCTCGACGTAGACACCCAACTCGGCCAGCGCGAACGAATCCATCATGCCGCCGGTGATGATGCCCTCGGTGTCGGTCAGCGGGTAGGAAGGGTCGCGAATCAGTTCGCGTGTGATGAACGCCCGGAGTTTCTCTCGCACAATCGTTTCGTCCATAGCCCGTGAGGATAATCGTAAAGTCGCCAGGGCGCAACGTGGCGGCTATGATATACTTTCGCCACCTCGCCTGATTGGGCGATGCCGGGGCGACCGGCGCGGGGCTTATTGTGGATTCGACGACGACCTCATCCGGGACGCAGGTAACATTGGGACGGCGGACGTTCGCCATGCCCGGCTGGCTGCGCAACCCGGCGGGGGCGATCGTCGTCGCCGCGTTCGCCTTCGGCCTGTTATCCGTGATCACCCTCCTGTTGGAGATCGGGCGGCCATTTGGCGGCTACACGACCTATGGTTTCATCGGTTATTCCACCGTGGAGATGACGCAGGAGACGCCCGAGTGGTGGCTGACCTGGGGGCCGCAAGGGCCGAATCACGATGATGAATTCCTGACGATTAACGGACGGCCGTATTACCGGGATATGTGGGATGAGATGGCCAGGGCATACGAACGTGGTGAAGCCGTCACAGTGACATTTCATCGGCCGGGGGTGGAAAAGGAATTCACATTCAGCCTGAAACCGCGGCCGTTCACCCTGCTCGACTTCCTTGATTTGCGATTCCCCGACCTGCTCATTGGTCTGGTCTTCTGGCTGCTGGCGGTCATCGTGCTGCATGCCGGGCCGGATTTGACGTTAAACCGGGTGTTCGCGGCGGCGATGGCTTGTGTCGCCGTCAGTCGCATGACGACGCTTCCAACTTTGGCAAGCGACTATCGCCTGTTGCCGAACATATCGCGGATGGTCTATTTCCTGGCTTCCGGGCTGCTGACGGCGCTGATCTTTCATTTGGCGTTTCTCTTTCCAACGCCCCTCAGGAAGATGCCCGTCCGGTTGCTTCGCGCGCTGTATGGTGTCGCCATCCTGTCG
>CAYXNH010000025.1:0-23224 GCA_964466135.1 uncultured Ardenticatenaceae bacterium
CGCTTGGCGACGCCGATGTAGGGCAGTTGATCGCTCATCAATCGTTTGATCAACACGACCTTGATCTCTTCCAGATGGTGCCCGTAGCGTTCCAGCTCGTCGGACGACATACTCTCGTAGATTTCCCCTTGCCGGAACAACATCTCCCACGGGGCGATCTCGGGATTGAAGGAGAGGGTCACCATATCCGGAGCGGATGATCGGCTGTTGAGCACTTCCTCGATCAAGGCATCCAGGCGCGCGCTGCCCAGGTTGTCGGCAAACAGGGCGTCGGTGTGCATGTCGCGGATGCGGTTCTGTCGCAATTGCCAGGTCAGGGAGTTCTCCTCATAGTATGGATCGCTCAGCCCTTCCCGTTTCTGCGAGGCGATGCTCAACTCGCGCACCTCAAACTCAAACCGATCGGGATCGATAAGACCCCGCGAAAACAACTCGTGCCGCATGCGATCGCGCAGTCGATCGGCCAGGATCGGGTATTGGGCCAACTTGATATAGATATCGATCGTGGGGGTGGTGGTTCGCAATGGGAGGTCACTTGGCATGTCGTTCACCCTCGGTCAGATAGCCGACCGCTTCATCCTTCGCGCCGTTCATCAGAATATCCAGCCGGGGGCTATTGGGATACCGGTCCAAATCGATGACCTTGAGATAGGCGGTCAGATCGCTGTCTTCAGGTTGAATATCGGTCAAACAGTTCGGGGAAGTGGCGAAAAATTTTTCGTTGAATGTGGCGCTATCGGAGTCGGCGCCCAGATGCAGGGCCAAGGAGTGGATTTCAGCCTCGACCAGGTCCTGGAAAAAGTGGGTTCCATAGGATAGTTCGGGAATGTTGCCGTTGTGAGATACGGCCATCTCGATTAATACCTTGGTGTTAAAGATATCGGCGTAAGTCACGTGGACGCCGAGGTCGATATTCACGCTGCCCCAGCGCCCCGGTCCCATCAGGATGAAATGCTCGCCTTCAAGCCGCTTGTTGAGACGGCCGATCGCCCGGGCGATCTCGTGTTTGATCGTGCTGTCGTGCAGTCCGTAATACGCTTGCGGCTCCACATAGATGATGTAGCGAATATCTTCGGCACGTCCGTCGGGCACCAGCCGGTGAGATGTGAACAGGATGCGCTCCGGCGGCAGATTCCGGGGGATGGCCACCGCTTTATCCTCGGCTCGCTGGCTCAACGGCCGGCATTGAAGGACATGGAGGCGATATTCGGTTTGTGGGTAGTGGGGCAGGATGTCGATGGCGAACTCGACATCGACCGGGCGCTGGTAGGTGGCTTCCAGCCGCTGCAATGACGTACGCATCAAATCGACAAATGTTTTATCTTTGGTCAATGTGTTGAAGGTCAGAATGAATTCGTCGCCGGGCTGCAACGATGCGGTCGATAGAATCTCCTGCAGGTAATCGTCGCGGCTCACCGAAGCGATATAGCGGATGAGAGGATATTTTTCGTCCAGGACGTCGTAGATGTGTACTGTTTTGAAGCTGTTTTCCACGATGTCGATGACGTCGATATACCACTGGGAATATTGCCGGATGGCGCGCGCACCGGTTTCCGGTCGCAATTGGGGATGGCTCAACGCAATAAGGCGGGGGTAGTCATTGGATACCCGGTCGACTGCTCGTGTGCCATAGCCCCAAACCATGCGCAAGAAGCCGTCCTCGCGCCGGATCTTGTTGTTCCAGCGAAAGGGATTTTGGCTGAAGCCGACGCCCGCCAGGGTGGGGAAATAGTAGCGGCCGTATGGCTTGCCGATGGCTCTCTGGATCAGGATGGCCATCCGCTCATCGTAGTCGATCAGCCCGTGCCTCCGGCGGTAGAGGATGGCATCCGGATTGAGCGTGCTGGCGTAGACGCGCCGGATCGCGTCGAGCACATCCCGCAAGTTTTGCTCCGGCGTGCCCTGGTTGGGACAGAAGTAGCTGTTGTACTTGCCGGCGAAAGCGTAACCGAAATTATCTTCCAGCAGGCTCGACGACCGCACGACCAGCGGGCTATTCCCCACACCCTCCAGCATCCGGCGCAATTGGTTGATGATCTCTTCGGGAAATTTGCCGGCCAGATGAGCTTCGACGATATGGGGGTATTCCTCGCGGATTTCCGCCAGCGGCCGATATTTCTGATTCATGAAATGATCGAGGCCGTTCATCAGCCGGAACTCGTAGATCACCTCCGTGCCGATGAAGTAGGAGTCGGGGACGCCGACGTATTGATGCGATTCGATCCCATCGCCCAGGTTTTGTTGCAGGATTCGCCAGGCCAGCATCAAACCGGCCGACTTGCCGCCGATCTTGCCCGCCCCGATACGTCGCTCGTAGATGTAGCGAAGGTCGGCGATGCTGAATATGCGCTTGGCGACGCCGATGTAGGGCAGTTGATCGCTGATCATGCGCTTGATGAGGACGACCTTGATTTCCTCGAGGTGATGGCGGCTTCTCTCGCGTTCATCCTCAGGCAACTGTTCGTAAATCTCCCCTTGCCGGAACAGGACCTCCCACGGTGAAATTTCGGGATTGAAGTTGAGATCGGACGATACGGACGGCGACGGTTGGTTGCCGAGCACTTCGGTAATGATCTGATCCAGCAGGATGCTGCCGAGGTTGGCGGCGAAGATGGCATCGGTCTGGAAGTCGCGCACGCGCTCCTTGCGCTGCTGCCATACGTGGCCTTCCTCCTGGCCGTAAGGATCGACCAGTCGCTCGCGCCACTGTGATTCGATGGCCTTTTCCCTCACCTGGGCTTCGAAGGTGTTTTCATCGATGATGCCGCGTCGGAACAACTCTTGTCTCATCCTCGCGCGGATGCTGTCGGCTAAAACCGGGTATTGGGCCAGACGAATGTAGATGTCGATTGTGGGGGTGACACTTCGTGGCGCAGTAGTCATAAGCTATATCACTTGTCAAACTCGCGGGCCGGTTGAAATCAGGTCGTTCTATTATAGCAGCGTTGCCGGTTTGCGCGCCCGGTCATTTGCCGGTACAACCAATCGGGTCAACGCCAACATCAAATTATTATGGCCGGCCAAACGGCCGAAGGAATGAGCGACTTGTCTACGATATTCTCCAAAATCATCAGTGGCGAGATACCCTCGGACATCGTCTATCGCGACGATCTGGTGACTGCGTTCCGCGATATCAACCCATCCGCCCCGGTCCATATCCTGATCGTCCCTAACAAGGAGATCGCCACGGTGAATGACTTGACGGAGGATGACGAGCGCGTTGCCGGGCGGTTGTTTCTGGCCGCTCGCCGGATCGCGGAGCAGGAGGGCATTGCTGAGAGTGGCTACCGGCTGATCGTCAATGTCAATCGGGATGGCGGTCAGGAGATATATCATCTCCACATGCATTTGTTGGGCGGCCGCCCGATTGGGCCGATGGTGGTTCGCCGCTGATGAGCTGATCCGGAGCGTGCCTAGCGGATGATCGCGTTGCTCTCCTCGCGGCAAACGCAAGCCTCGCGGACTGTTTCACCGCGCGCCAGAAAGCCGTCATATTCCGTACCCGTGCCCGAGGATACCCAGCCGCTCATCACGAAGGGCATGTCGCCATCGGCCGAGATCCAGCGGCCGTTGTAGCTTCGGACGAGATGCAGGTGTGTGCCGTTCGAGAAACCGCCTTCGCAGGACGGATGCCCCAACCGGTAGCCAACTGCCACTTTGGTGCCCACGGCCGCGCGGTCGCGGGTTTCCAGATGCATGTAGGTGATGGCCCACCCCGTTCCGGCGTAACCATCGTCGTCCAGATCGACGACGACCGCCCCGTTTCCGCTGCGGGTGACCGTGCCGGGCGCGGCGGCCGTTACCCAGTCGTCGCTGGGGATGCAGCCCAGTTGCTCGCCCGGAGGAGCGAAATCCAGCGCGCCCCAGGCCGAACCGGTGTTCCATGCACCATGTGGGCCGCTGGTCATATACCACGTCTCTCCCGCCGTCCATGGAAGCTCCAACACAGGCGGTTCCAAACCGTCGGGGAGAAGCGGATCGACAGAATAAGCGAACGGGTTGCCAAACAGCCGGGCATAAGTGGCATAGAAGCCATCGGGGCCGGATTCCCGCTGCCATGAATCCAGAGTCATGCCGTCAATTGCCCCCAGATAACGCTGGACGCCGGCGGTGCCGTCATTGATGGTCGGGGAAAAGGTGACCAGGCTACCGTCGCTCAGATTGAACCCGCGCAAACCGCCCTCGGATCGACCATAGAAACCCAGATTAAGCAGATTGGCCGCCCAACTTAATTGCCCATATAACCCATTCGCGCCCGCGCCGGAATAGCCCATATTCGCCGTGTTCGCGGCCGGATTTGCCTCGGTGGCCCACCCCGTCCGGTATTCCAGGGCGGCTATAATCAGCCGGGGATTGACGCTGTGACGGTCGGCGACCAGTTGCAGGATGGCCGGCCCCGTCATCGATTGTCCCTCAACCTCTTCCTGATGGTTAAGAATATAGCCGCTCAGCCCAGCCAGAAAGGTTGATGCGTCAAAATCTCGCGCCGCTGGGCCGTAGACCAGTTCGCCATCGGGGATGATCTTGAAATCCGGGCCGATGATCGCCGCGATCTCGACCCCCGGAACCAGCAAGGACTGACCCACCTGGACGAGATCGGGATCCGTCAGGCCGTTGAGTTCCATCAATTCTTCGACGGTTGTGCCGTAGCGCTGTGCCAGCAGGCCGAGCGTCTCGCCGAAGGTCACGGTATGGCTGCCCGGGTTGCCTGTTGCGTCAATTGAATAGTGGGCGCCATCGGCCGTGGGTGAGCCGGTATATTCGGGCGCCGGTGTGCCTAATTGGGTTATGAGCGGCGTGCCCGAGGCGAAAGGTGTCGCCTCGGATATGACTGTGGCCGGGTCGCTACCCGGCGCGGTTGGGTTGACGCCGGTTGGAAGCGGAGGTTGGCCTGGGCCGGGCCGGACGCAGGCCGATAGCGTCGGTAAGGTTAACGTCAGTAAGGTTAAAAGGAAGAACCATGTACGGCTGTTTCCGTGCTGCAGGCGGGCAGTTGTCATTAGCCGAATTGTAACCCGGTCGCCGTGGCCTCGCATCCGCATCCGGAAGATAAGACACGAACATTCATTCCGGCCGCATCTATTGACCGTTCACCGAAACCTTGCGCCCGTCAAAGAACATCATAGACTACCGCAGAGGTAACGATGACGTTCGATGAAAGGGTTTAGAGATCGTTAGCGCGGGTGTCGAATAACGAACCCCGTGAAAAGGCCTCGCCCACATCGCTCAATCGAGTTCCTTCCCAGGTGCAGTTTCGGCAGCGATACCGGTAGGCGGGAATGCCCACCATAATTAGCCATCGCTGTCTCGTTCGGCGGCTGATGCGCATCAGCTCTTGCTGGCCGCATTGAGGGCAGCCGTGTTCCATTTGCAAGCTGTCGTTGCCGAGGATTAACGATCTGGTAATCATAATGAGCAATAACAGACCGGCCAACCCGATCAATATATAGCTGATCAGCTGGAGCGCATACGGACGGGGGTTGAGGAAGAAGGGTATTGCGGCAAGTCCAAGCATGATGAGGCTCACCCAGAGAAGGCCTGGGACTCGTCGGCTGTTGTGTTCCTTGAACGCGCGCTGGTCCGCAACAAATGCGGCTTCCATGGCCGACATCGAATCAAATGATTCCACTTCTGCCTCTTGCGCGATCGCCTCTTCGGCCGTTTCGACGATGAAACTGTTTTGCTCAGCCTCCACCGGTTCGGCCCAAAGGATCTCTTCCATAGCTAGGGCCGTACTGGATTCAGCGTTGTGACCTCTGTTGTCATTTTCAAAAAGGGCTTGCACCCACTCTTCAGGCTGTTCGTCGGCCGCATTAGGGGGTGATTGCTCTTCAACCTCGGTCACTTGTGGCGCGGGTGTCGTCTCGTGTGCCTGCTGTGGTTGCGGATCGGACTGCTCTTCCAAGGCCGCTTCCTCAGCGGCAAGTTCGGCCTCGATTGTCGTTGCCTCATCCTCGATCGGCTCGATCGTGTCTTGCATGTTGAGGGAGTCGCGCAGAATTTCGGGGGTCAAGGGGCCGGTTTCGAGCCAGTTTGGCTTAAAACCTGACGTCTCAATAAAACCGGGAGACTTTCTCTTTTTGGCGGATCCCGATAGTGTCGTCTGATTTGCAGATGTACTGGTTATCTTTTGACCGTTGGGCGATGAATGATTAGTGCTCATAATAATTTATCCTGTCCAGCCATTCAAGGAGATTTGAATGGTTATCAAGCGTAATTACTTGATCATATAAGATAACACCGGCTGACAGAAGGTAAATAGCGATCCTGTAAATATTAAGTGAATTATAAGCGATGGCGGGGGGAGTTATCCATGAGGTAAATTGCCCAACCTCCTCCTGACAGATTTGGATACTTGACAATAAGAGGCCGATCCTCTATGATTTCTTTAACTGGTAAGACCACTTACCAGTTGCTAAACCAATGAATCAACATCCAACCCCCACACGCCCCAGAGAACACGCCGAAAGAGCGCTGGTTGACGCTATCCTCGATGGAGAATTCCCGCCGGGTTCTGTCTTGCCGGGCGAGCGATCGCTGGCGGTGCGATTGGGCGTTACCCGCCCTACGTTGCGCGAGGCCATTCAACGTCTGGCCCGGGATGGCTGGTTGACTGTCGCCCACGGCAAGCCCACGGCCGTCAATGATTTTTGGCAGGCGGGCGGGCTGAATGTGCTGGGCAAATTGGTCGAGCGTCAATCTCACCTGTCTCCAAACTTCATCAGCCAACTGTTGGAGGTGAGGCTTCATCTTGCCCCGGCCTATACGCGGTCGGCCGTGGCCTATGCAGCACCGGATGTCGCTGAATTCCTGGCTACCGCGGCTGTGTTGGCCGATTCACCGGCTGATTTCGCCCACTTCGATTGGCTCTTGCATCACAAGCTGACCGTTTGCTCCGGCAATCCCATCTATACGCTGATCCTCAACGGCTTCGTGGGCATTTATGAGGAGGTGGCACGCCGCTATTTTTCGTCGGCCGACGCACGCGCCATGTCGGCCGGTTTCTATCGTGAACTGCGAGGATACGCTTTGGCGGCCGATCCCGATGCGGCCGAAGATTTGTCTCGTCGGGTGATGCTGGCCAGCATCGCCTTTTGGGAAAAGAATCAATTGACCTAATTCGTCTGAAGGAGGAGAGACCATGCGTCGCTGGAATGGCTGGGGAGACGATACGATTCAATATCCGTTGTCGAGTGGCGCCTTGTCTTTTTTGGAAGAGGCGGTTGGTCATGGGGTGCCGCCGGCTGATGCGCCGATGGCGGATGTCCTGGCGAAAGTGCCGCCCTCTCGATTGGCGAATCTGCCGGATGCAAACCTGATCCGGACTGACTCGGCCACCCGGTTGCGACACGCGCGAGGTCAGAGCTTGCCCGACTGGGTCGCTCTGCGTAGTGGCCGTATCCCCGCCTTCCCCGATGGCGTGGCCTTCCCAACCGGCGCGGCCGATGTGGCTCGACTGCTGGCCTATGCCGCCGAGACCGATGCGCGCGTGATCCCCTACGGCGGCGGCACGAGCGTCGTAGGTCACATCAACCCCGAACCCGGCGAGCAGCCCGTTCTGACGGTGAGCCTGCGTCGCATGAACCAGTTATCGGGCCTCGACTCCATCAGCCTGCTGGCCACCTTTGGCGCGGGGGTCACCGGTCCTGAGCTGGAGGCACAATTGCGCGCCCGCGGCTTTACTCTGGGCCACTATCCCCAATCGTTCGAATTTTCCACCCTCGGCGGATGGGTGGCCACACGGTCCAGCGGGCAACAATCCCTCGGCTATGGGCGAATTGAGGGCCTTTTCGCGGGTGGTACGCTGCTGTCTCCAGCCGGAGAATTGCGCATGCCGCCCTTTCCGGCCTCGGCCGCCGGGCCTGATATTCGCCAGCTCGTTCTCGGTTCCGAGGGGCGAATGGGCATTCTGACGGATGTCACGGTCCGTGTCTCGCCGTTGCCCGACCACGAGGAATTTCATGCCGTCTTCTTTCCTGATTTCATCGGGGGGATGGCCGCGACGCGCCGGATCGCTCAGGCCCGGCTACCCTTGTCGCTGTTGCGATTGAGCACGCCGATGGAAACGCGGACCACACTGGCGCTGGCCGGGCATGAGCGGATCATCGGTTTATTAGAGGCGATGCTCACTGTGCGCGGCGCGGGCGAGGGCAAGGTCATGCTATTGTGTGGCTTCACCGGTCGCTCGGACATGATTCGCGACGCCCGCCATGATGTGATCGATATCGTCAAGGAGCATGGCGGCATCCACGTCGGCCAGCGCTTTGGCGAGCAGTGGATCGAAGGTCGCTTCCGCACGCCTTACCTGCGCAATACGTTGTGGGGTCTGGGCTATGCCGTGGATACGCTGGAGACGGCGACCACATGGGATAATATTCCGCGCATGGTCGAACGGATCGAAAGCGCTCTGCATTCACCCTTGCCGGACGGCGAGCGCGTCCATGTTTTCACGCACCTGTCTCATGTTTACCCCCAGGGAGCCAGCGTGTATACGACCTATTTGTTCCGCCTTGCCGTCGACCCGGCGAAGACGCTTGAGCGTTGGGAGTTGCTAAAGGGAGCGGCCAGTCGCGCCATTGTCGCCAGTGGCGGAACGATCAGCCATCAGCATGGCGTCGGCCGCGATCACCGGGAATACCTGACGGCCGAGAAGGGGGTGTTGGGGATGAACGCGCTGGCAGCGGCCATTGAGCAGTTCGATCCGGCGGGCATCATGAATCCCGGCGTGCTCATTGACGACCAGAGAGGAGGGGAACGATGACATCTGTCAATGACTGGAATATTAGCTATCGCGAATCTGCCTGGGAAAGCCTTGACGAGCAGAAGTGGGACATCGTCGTGGTTGGCGGGGGAATCACCGGCGCCGGCATTCTTCGCGAAGCGACGCGCCTGGGCTTTCGCACCTTGCTGGTTGAGCAGCGTGATTTTGCCTGGGGGACATCCAGCCGCTCATCGAAGCTGGTTCATGGCGGCCTGCGCTACCTGAAGACGGGGCAAGTTGGCCTGACGCGGGCTTCTGTGCAAGGCCGGGAGCAACTGCTGGCCGAGGGGGCCGGACTAATCGACCCATTGGGGTTCCTTCTGGCTCAATATGAAGATGATGGGGCTATGGGTGGGCGACTGGTGTATGGCGCGGGATTGACTGTATATGATCTGATGGCCCAGCAATGGAGCCATCGCTACTACAATCCGCAGGATTTTCAGATGCTGGCTCCTTATATCTCGCCGGCCGGTCTGCGGGGCGGTTACCGTTATCAGGACGCCCAGACAGATGACGCCCGGCTGGTGCTGCGAATTATCCGCGAATCGATCTCCGGCACCTCTATCGCTCTGAATTATGTCCGGGCGGACCAGTTGATCCACGGCCATGATGGTGAGTTGAGAGGGCTGCGGCTACGCGACGTCGTTTCGCATAGCGATGAGCGCTCAATTGACGTGCGCGCCCGGGTCATCATCAACGCCACCGGCGCGTGGGCCGACAATCTGCGAATCCAGGTTGGCGCCGAGCAACGTATCCGGCCCCTGCGCGGCAGCCATTTTATCTTTCCCGCCTGGCGTTTTCCTCTGGCCCAGGCCGTCAGTTTCATGCATCCCATCGACGGCCGTCCTGTGTTCGCCTTTCCGTGGGAGGGCGTCACACTGGTGGGCACGACCGATGTGGATTGCTCCCCACCTCAAGAGACCGATCCGCGCATTTCGGCCGATGAGGTTGCCTATCTCATGGCCGCCCTGACGGCCAACTTCCCGTCTTTGGAATTGACGCTCGATGATATCATCGCCACCTTTGCCGGCATTCGCCCGGTCATCGGCAGTGGCAAGGTTGATCCGTCCGATGAGTCTCGCGACCATGCTATCTGGTGGGAAGATGGCTTGCTGTCTGTCACCGGCGGCAAGCTGACCACCTTCCATCAGGTAGCCCGACAGGTATTGGAGCAAGTTTGCGAGCGTCTTGATGATCCCGATAGTCCCGAGGGGAAATCACGACTGGCCCGGTTGCGCGAAGATGTGCCGGTGCTGAAGCCTTTTGATGATGACCTGCTTGCGGCTGAGTCGCTACCCGAGGAGACGCGACGACGATTGCTTGGCCACTACGGCAGTGATGCCCCGGCGCTGATCGCCGCATCCGGACCGGGAGAACTGGAGCCAATTCCCGGCACGACGGCCGTCTGGGCTGAGCTACGCTGGTCGGCGCGTGCCGAAGCCGTCGTTCACCTGGACGATCTGCTCCTGCGGCGAGTTCGACTGGGCCTGTTGCTGCCCAGGGGAGGCGCTGACCTTTTGCCGCGCATCCGCCAGATCGTCCAGCCCGAGCTGGGGTGGGATGACGCGCGCTGGGAGGCGGAAGAAGCAGCCTATCGAGGGCTAATCGCGACGGCTTATGGGTTACCCGATCGGGCTACGATCCCTGACTGGAATTTGATGTTGGCAAGGAAACAGGAAGAACTAGCCACTAAGGTCCTGATTCGACATCATCAGCGGCAGTCGACATTGCAGGGCGCGGGGCTGACCTTGCTCCTCGTGGCGGCGTTGGTATTTGTTTACTGGCTCATCGATCGAAATCGACGGATGGACGAGAGACTTGGCTAAATCGTATTACGAAAGGTTATTGTTCCCTTCGATCCGCCATATCGACGCGGAAACGGCTCACGATCGCACCCTGAATGCCCTGGCGCTGGCCCAATCCAATCCCGTCGGCCGCGCGGTGTTGCGATCCATAGCCGGCGACATCCCGAATCGGCCGGTACAGGTTGGCGGCCTGCATTTTCCCAATGTGTTGGGCATGGCCGCCGGTTTCGACAAGGACGCGAAGGTTGTGCGAGGGTTGGCCCTGCTTGGCTTCGGCCATATCGAAATCGGTACCCTGACGCCGCGGCCGCAACCCGGCAATCCCCGGCCGCGCGTATTCCGCCTGCCGGCCGACGAGGCTGTCATCAATCGGATGGGCTTTCCCAATGGCGGGGTTGAAGCGGCCGTTTCCCGTTTGCGAGCGTTGACCGCCCGGCCTCATGATTTTGTGTTAGGCGTCAGTCTGGGCAAACAAAAGGAGACGCCTCTGGCCGAGGCCGCCGAGGACTATATCGACGTCATGCGCGCTGTCCATGCCTATGCCGACTACCTGGCCGTGAATATCAGCTCCCCTAACACGCCCGGCTTGCGAGAGCTTCAAGGTGGGCGTTATCTGGAGCAGTTGCTCCACGCGCTCGTCGCCGAGAATCGTGGACTGGCGGCCGATGCCGAAATAAACGCCCCGCCGTTGTGGGTCAAGATCGCGCCTGACCTTGAGTGGCATGAGGTCGATGAGATACTGGAGGCGTTGACGGCCGCCGGAGTCGACGGGATCATTGCCACCAATACCACGCTTGCTCGCGACGGTTTGAGCGAAAGCGCCCAAACGGAAGCCGGTGGCCTCAGCGGTCGGCCGCTGCGCGAACGCGCCACCGATCTAATCGCCTATATCTACCGCCGGATGGGCGACGCCTTGCCCATCATTGGCGTGGGGGGGATCGGTTCCGCGGCCGACGCGCGTGAGAAACTGGATGCCGGGGCGTCCGTCGTGCAGCTCTACACGGGGATGATCTATGGCGGCCCCGGCCTGCCGGGACGCATCTTGCGTCAGTTGGCAGGCTGATCGCGGTTCGAGCCGACGCCATCCCCACCCGCGACCCACTATCTCCCGTCGCCTGTTAGCCGAACGAACTGACTCCGGTATAATTTGCCTATGTCGTTTCATAGCGATCATCGCTCATTGGTTCGCCTTGAAGCCACGGTCATTGGCCTGGTGCAGGGGGTCTTTTTTCGCCAATCCACGCAGATGGAAGCAAGCCGACTGGGCCTGACAGGTTGGGTGGCCAACCAATCGGATGGCACCGTTCGCGTCATTGCCGAAGGTGAGGGGGAAGCGCTCCGGCAACTCCTTGCCTTTCTTCACCACGGCCCATCAGGCGCGCAGGTCGAGCGAGTCGAGGCAAACTGGGCGGAAGCTACCGGAGAATTCACCAGGTTTCAGGTCCGCTATCTATGACCGATTCAAACCGGTATGGTCGGCAGTGGCTGGCCTGGATCATCTTGACCGGCAGCTTCCTCTCCTGCATTATCCTCGGCATCGCTGTGCCGCTGGGGATCAACGCCATCCTGCAAAACTCGACCGAATCCCTCAGCCTGACCGTGCAGGCCAATCAGGGCACGGTCGGCATCGAGGAGATCAATGGGCCGCGACGCGCCGTCCTCGTCGGTGAGCCTTCCCTGTCCATCAATAGCCAAACGACGATCCGGACTGATACCACCGCTTCGGCGCTGATGATTGTCGCGCCATCCGATCAACAATTAACACTGGCTACCCTGCAAGTCTCCAGCAATTCGACGGTTCTGTTGGAGAGGGCCGATACCCCCCGGTTCGGAGTTAGCGATCACCCTAACCGGCTGGCAGTCGATCTCCAGGCCGGGCGGGTTCGCGTTGATGTCTCCCCGTGGACGCAACGGCCGCTGGAACTGGTGGTGACGACTCCACAGGGGGGGATCGTCAGTGTGCGCGATCCCGGCCGCTATATGTTTGAGGTCAGCAACGATGCGACCCAGGTGACGGTGCAGATCTCGGGTAAGGCGACGGTTGCCGCCAATGGGGGAAGCCTGGAGGTTGGTCCCGGTCAACGAGCCGAGGTGTTGATGAACGTCGCCCCCAGTGGTCCGCTCGATCCGGCTCGCGATCTGATCCACAACGGCGATTTCAGCGAAGGACTTGACAATTGGGCCGCTTTCTCCTGGCGGGTGGAGTTGCCCGACCAGCCGGCGGGCGAGACGATCATCCAGTCGGAAGGTGGCGATCCCTTCCTGCGCTTCAGACGCGAAGGCATTGGCCATGCGGACGTGCGGGTCACCCAATCCATCAACCAGGATGTGTCTGACTATGAGTCATTGCGCCTGTTGGCGACGCTGCGCATCGTCGATCACAGTCTCGGTGTGTGCGGTATCCAGGGCAGTGAATGTCCCCTGTTCCTCATCGTCAATTATATCGACGACACCGGTGTCGCTCGGGTGTGGCAGCACGGGTTTTTCGCCAATGGGACCGTGGATGACAACCTGACGCCGGGACAATGCATCTCTTGCGCCGTCGTCCAACGGCCCCACGAGCGCGTGCCGCTGGGTCAGCTATATTTCTATGAGGTAAACCTCATTCAGGAGTTGGCCAGTCAGGGGGCCTTACCACCCCGATATATCGAGAGTGTGACCGTCGTTGGGTCGGGTCACTCGTTCGTCACCGACATTCTGGATGTCGCTCTGATCGTCGAATAGACCGGCTATTTACCGCTCGAACCCCAGCCCTCTTTGCTTCAGGGATACAAAGCGGTTTTGTCCGATCACGATGTGATCCAGCACCTCGATGTCAAGCAGCTTGCCGGCCTGGACGATTTGCCGGGTCACGTTGATATCCTCCGGTGACGGCGAGGGATCGCCGGAAGGGTGATTGTGGGCCACGATGAAAGCGGCCGCATTCTCCCGTATGGCTGCGCGGAACAGCTCGCCCACCCGGATGACTGAGGTATTCAGGCTGCCGATGTAGATCGTCGGTGTGCGCAAGACCTTGTTGCGTGTGTCCAGCAGGATCAGGCGCAAGTGCTCCTGATCCAGAAACATCATCTCGGATTTTAGCAGATGGAAGGCATCGTCGGGCGAGGAGACGCGCGCCCTCTCTTCGGGCGCGCTGGCCACCAATCGTCGACCTAACTCCAGGGCGGCCTTGATCTCGGTCGCCTTGGCCTCGCCCACCCCTTTGGCGGTTGTCATCTCAGTGATCGTCGCTCGTGCCAGCCCCGGGAGGTTGTCGAACTGGATGAGCAAGCGCTCGGCCATGCGCAGCACGCTTTCCCCCTGCGTGCCGCTGCGCAGGATAATCGCCAGCAACTCGGCCGTCGAGAGCACCTCCGCCCCCACCTTGGTCAGACGTTCCCGTGGCCGGTCGTGTTCGGCCATGTCCCGGATCATGGGGACATACTGGATAGCTTGTCGTTCCGTGTCCATAGGGTTCTCGAATAACAAGAAGGCCGGGATGATTTTTCGGTCATCCCGGCCTTGCCTTTATCATGCGTCGTTTAGGACGATGCGGCTCGGATAAGCTCTACGAGGTCTTCCCACTCTTCAGGCGAGAAGTGGAGCGATACGCCGCCCAACTCCACATGGTAGACGTAGGAGTCCTCGTCTTCCCGGTTGCGCCAGACGGCAAATCCAAACTGTTCGGTTTCGGCCAAAACATCGGGTTCCATATCGTGATTGTGATTCATGGTATCTCCTGACTGATTGTATGTCTATGATTGACGACAAACTCGAGTGATGTCGTTGAATTGGATGATATCCTCATTGAATGGCATATAGCGCGCCGTCTTCCGTTCCCACGTAGACGACTCCGTCGGCGACGGCGGGCGACGACACGCCCGATTCGGCTCGGAACTGCCAGCGTTGGGTCCCGGTGCGGATGTCAATGGCGTACAGGTTTTTGTCCAGGCTGCCGAAATAGACGGTGTCGCCGGCGATGGCTGGAGCGGAGAAAATGATATCCTGGGTCTGGAAGGTCCAAAGCACCTCGCCTGAATCGGCCGAGACGCCATACAGGAGCTTATCCAGTCCACCCCAGATCAGGATTCCGTCCTTGACCGAGGGGGCCGAGAAGTTCTCGGTGGATGATTTGAACTGCCAACGAGCCTGATGTGATTCGATGTCAACGGCATGTAATACGCCGATTAGATTGATATCGCTGGTCATAAAGTAAACCACGCCGTTATCGACAACGGGATCGGCCGTGGGGCTATAGACGTTGTCTTCCGTGTTGGGGCTATAGGTCCATAACTCATTGCCGGTGGTCGCATCGAGGGCGTACAGGATGCCGTTTGACACGGCGGCGTAGACCACGCCATCGGCGACGGCCGGGGAGAAGGCGATCACTGTGTTGGGAATCTGGAACCGCCATTTTTCCGCTCCGGTTCGGCCGTCCAGAGCCACGAGCAGGCCGTTCTCGCTTGTGAAGTAGGCCACGCCGTCGACTACAGCGGCCGAACCGGACAGACCCGCGCCGATATCTTGTTGCCAGCGCTCATCGCCGGTTTTACTGTCCAGCGCGACGATGAGGCCGCCCATGTTGGCGATGTAAACCGTCCCATCGGCAACGGCCGGGGAGGCGATGATGACATCGCCCGTGGCGTATCGCCATTTCTCCGCGCCGGTCTCGCGATCGGCTGCATATACATTTCCGTCATAGCTGGAGAAATAGACGGTGTCGCCCAGGATGGCCGGGGCGCCGAATATCCAGTCATCGGCCTCGAACTGCCATTTGATGTTTTTATATTCGGTTGGCCCGTCGGTCAGGTACAAACCGGTTCGCGCCGCATTGGCCCGATGCATGGCCGCGTCGATGACGACGGTCTCGGGTTTTGCATCGCCCGACTTGCAGGCGACGAGGGTAGCGGCCAGCAGGCAGAAAACGGCCGCGATGAAGGCCGAGTATCGCCATATCCGGCCCTGACTTAACATAATACGGTTAAATTTGGACGATCTCTGCATCGTTACTCCGCCAAAAATTGGCGCAGGACCGTGTGCAGGATGCCGCCGTTTCGGTAGTAATCCACCTCCACCGGGGTATCGATGCGGCAGGTCGTCTCGAAGGTGGTGACGCGGCCGTCACCATGCCCCGCCTTGACCTTAATCGTTTGGCCGGGCTTCACGTCATCGGCGAGATCGACGGTGGAGTAGGTCTCGGACCCGTCCAGCCCCAGCGTCTGAGCGTTTTCACCGGGCTTGAACTGCAACGGCAAGACGCCCATGCCCACCAGGTTGCTGCGGTGGATGCGCTCGAAGCTCTCGGCGATGACCATCCTGACGCCCAGCAGGAGAGGCCCCTTGGCCGCCCAGTCGCGCGAGCTGCCCGTGCCGTATTCGCGCCCGGCCAGAACCACCAGGGGGGTGCCCGTCTCCTTGTATTTCAGCGACGCATCGAAGATCGTCATCACTTCACCGGTCGGCAGATAGGTCGTCATGCCGCCCTCGGTTCCGGGAGCCATCTGGTTACGCAGGCGAATATTGGCGAACGTGCCCCGTGTCATGACCCGGTCGTTGCCTCGACGCGAGCCGTAGGAGTTGAATTCACGCGGCTCGATGTCGTTGCCGATCAGATATTGCGCCGCCGGGCTGGTGCGCGAGATGGAACCGGCGGGGGAGATGTGGTCGGTCGTGATGGAGTCGCCGACCTTGACCAGGACGCGCGCGCCGTTGATGTTTTCGATGGGCTTGACCTCTCCGGACAGGCCGTCGAAGAAGGGCGGCTCCTGGATGTAGGTCGAATCCTCATTCCATTGGTACAGCTCGCCCCCGCTCGTGGGGATGAGGTTCCATGTCTCGTTGCCGGTGAAGACGTTGCCGTACTCCTTGTTGAACATATCCGGCGACAGCGCTTCGGCCATGACGCGGCCGATCTCGGCATTGCTCGGCCAGATGTCTTTCAGGTAGACCGGTTGGCCGCCGTGGCCGGTTCCGATTGGCTCGTTGTACATGTCCAGGTCGGCGCGACCGGCGAGCGCATAGGCCACCACCAGTGGCGGGGAGGCCAGGAAATTGCTGCGCGTTTCGGGATGCACGCGACCCTCGAAATTGCGGTTGCCGCTGAGGACGGAGGAGACGACCAGCCCGCCTTCCTGGATGGCCTGGCTCACCTCTTCCGGCAATGGGCCGGAGTTGCCGATGCAGGTGGTGCAGCCGAATCCGACGATGTAGAAGCCCAGCTTTTCCAGATAGGGCAATAGCCCCGAATGAACGAGATAATCTTCAACCACGCGGGAGCCGGGGGCCAGACTGGTCTTGACATAGGGCGGCACGGCCAGCCCGGCCTCAACCGCCTTCTTGGCCAGCAAGCCTGCGGCGATCATGACGCTCGGGTTGGAGGTGTTGGTGCAGCTGGTGATGGCGGCGATCACGACTGCGCCGTGGCCGATCTCGCTGGTGTGGCCGTTGGATATACGGGCAGTTCGCGACAAGTCGCTCTCGCTCAGCCCAAAGCCACGCGGCCCCACGGGCGACAGCAAGAGCTGCCGGAAGGTGTCCTTCATGCTTTTAAGAGAGATGCGATCCTGGGGCAGCTTTGGCCCGGCCAGACTCGGCTCGATCGTGCTCAAGTCCAGCTCGACGATGTCGGTGAACTCGGGGTCGGGAGTTTCATCGGTGCGGAAAAGGCCCTGGGCTTTGGTGTAGCGCTCGACCAGGTCGATCAATTCGGCCGGACGGCCGGTGTTGCGCATATAGTTCAGAGTTTCATTGTCAACCGGAAAGAAGCCGACCGTCGCGCCATATTCCGGGCTCATATTGCCGATGGTCGCCCGGTCGGCCAGGGTCATGCTGCTGAGGCCCGAGCCGAAATATTCCACGAACTTGCCCACGACGCCTTTCTTGCGCAGCATCTCGGTGATGCGCAAGACGAGGTCGGTGGCCGTCGCCCCTTCGGGCAGGCTTCCGGTGAGTCGCACGCCGATCACTTCCGGCGCCAGCATGTAGATCGGCTGGCCCAGCATGACCGCCTCGGCCTCGATGCCGCCCACGCCCCAACCGAGGACGCCCAGGCCGTTGATCATCGTCGTGTGCGAATCCGTGCCGACGAGGCTGTCGGGGAAGGCGACCATGCCGTCCCCCTCCGGCCCGCTCATGACGACCTGGCCCAGGTATTCAAGGTTCACCTGATGGACGATGCCGGTGGCCGGGGGCACAACGCGGAAGTTCTTGAATGTCGATTGACCCCATTTCAGGAATTCGTAACGCTCGCGATTGCGCTCGAATTCACGCTCGGCATTGAAGAAGAGGGCGAAAGCCGAACCGAACTGGTCTACCTGCACGGAGTGGTCGATGACCAGATCAACCGGAACGATGGGGTTGATGCGCTCAGGGTCGCCGCCCAGACGAGCCATGGCGGCGCGCATGGCCGCCAGGTCGACTACGGCCGGCACGCCGGTGAAGTCTTGCAGGATCACCCGACCGGGCTTGAAGGGAACCTCAAACGATGTGGACATCTGCGGCGACCAGCGCGCCAGTTGTTCGACATCCTCCGGCCTCACGACGTACCCGTCGGTGGTGCGTAATACGGCCTCAAGTAATATTTTGATCGAAAACGGCAACCTGTCGATATTGGCTATGTGAGACAGTTTGTCCAGGCGATAGTAGTGATAGTTTGTTCCGGGGAGTTTGGCGCGCGCGCCGAACTGGTCGAATAATTGTTTGCTCATGGTTCTCCTCGTTTCCATCCGGCTGGGCGCTTGGGCTTTGGGACAGTTGTCGCTCATTGATGTAGAATGCGCCTGTCGGCTGCCCGGCCGCATGTTTGATGATACGTAGATCGTTTTGATTATAGCTGATTTCCTGGCTCTGGAAACCTGCGGTCGCGAAGAGATTAACACGACGGCCGGCTGTGTTTCCATTTAGGACAATCGGGAGATTTCCATGAAACTGTTGTTCATCGGTGGTAGCGGCATCATTAGTTCGGCTTGCTCGGCCCTGGCTGTGGAGCGAGGCCTTGATCTTTACCTGCTCAATCGTGGCCGAACTAACCGACGGCCGATCCCTGCCGGAGCAAAGGTCCTGACCGGCGATATTCGCGACCCATCTGTGGCCGAGGTCTTGCGTGGTCACACCTTCGATGTCGTGGTCGACTGGGTCGCCTATACACCCGACCACATCGCCACCGACCTCGCGCTGTTCCGCGGTCGCGTGGGTCAATACATCTTCATCAGTTCGGCATCGGCCTACCAGAAGCCCCCGGCCGCCCTGCCCATCACCGAAGAGACGCCGCTGGATAACCCGTTTTGGGATTATTCGCGCGACAAGATTGCCTGCGAGGCAGCTCTCATGGAAGCTTATCGTCAGGAAGGATTTCCGGTCACCATCGTGCGGCCGTCCCATACCTATGACCGCACGCTCCTGCCGTTTCACGGAGGCTACACCTATCTCGATCGGATGTTGAAGGGCAAACCGATTCTGATCCACGGCGACGGCACGTCCCTGTGGACATTGACCCATCATCGTGACTTCGCTCGCGCTTTCCTCGGCCTGTTTGGGGAGTCTCGGGCGATCGGGGAGGCGTATCATATCACCTCCGACGAGTGGCTGACCTGGAACGAGATCGCCCGTTTGCTGGGCGAAGCGGCAGGGGTGGAGCCCAACATCGTCCACGCGCCCTCTGACACCGTGGCTGCTCATGATCCTCATTGGGGGGCGAGCCTGCTGGGCGACAAATCCCATTGCGCTATCTTCGATAACAGCAAAATTCGCGGTATCGTCCCCGGCTTCAAGGCCGAGATCCCCTTTGCCGAAGGCGCGCGCGAGATTGTTGGCTGGTATGCCGCCAATCCGGCGGAACAACGCCCGGATGCGGCTTTTGACGCCATCCTCGACCGGATCATCGCCGCGCAATTGAGTGCGCAGACGCTCTAGAGGTCAACCTCGTTGCCATCCACTGCCGCCGGAGTTATCCTTAGCGACGATGAATCCAATTCACTGGGCTTTTGACAAATTCTATCCGGCCATCCGCTATCTCTATGAGCGCGTTATGGGCCATCGCTGGTTCGACCCGATCTCGCCGCAGTTGTGGCTGGGCGGGGCGCCGACCTACGAGCGTGATTATCAGTTCCTGCTTGATCACGGCATCACGGCCGTGCTCGATATGCGGGCTGAGCGCGAGGGGGATCGCGACTTCTACCGCAAGCACGATATCAACTATCTTCGTCTGGCGGTGCTTGATGTCGTCGTGCCGCCCGATGAGTATCTGAGCAAGGGCGCGGACTGGATCAATGAGCAAATCGAGAGCGGCCGCACCGTGCTGGTGCACTGCGCCAAAGGTCGTGGCCGATCCGCCACCTTGGCCGCCGCCTATATGATGCGTTACAAGCACATGTCCTTTGATGAGTCCCGAGCGCTCATGCTTGAGGAGCGGCCGCTGGTTAAGCTGGAGGAACGCCACCGTCGCCGCCTCGACGCCTGGAATGCCCGGGAGCCGGCTGTTGGGAATCCCGAATGATGCCGTCTCTATTCGAACCATCCAATGCGTTTGCCTCCGCGGCCGTCGGGCAGCGTTCCCTGCGCGATCCTAATATCCATTACCCGCTCTTCCCACCGCTGGTCGAGGGTTGCCCCCGGACGAGTACGGCCGACCTGCAATATCCGCTGGCGGTTGATTACGATTACAGCCGCGTGCCGCGCGATTTCTTCGGCCGCGATCCGTATGCCGGGATATGGCGTTGGGGGGAGCTGTTGCCGCCGCTGGCTCCCGGCCTGTCGATGGGCGAGGGGGGCACGCCGTTGGTGGGCGCGCCCCGCTTGGCTGACTGGGCCGGTTTTGAAGGCGAACTTTTCATCAAGGACGAAAGCCGGAATCCCACCGGCAGCCATAAGGATCGTTTGAACCTGTGCACCGTCAGCGCCGCGACCCTTGTCGGAGCGCCGGGCGTCACGGTTGCTTCATCGGGTAACCACGGCGCCGCGGCCGCCGCCTATGCCGCGCGAGCCGGTCTGCCGTGCGTCTTGTTCATCACTGAGGGAACGGAGCCTCACCTGATTCGCATGGTGACTGCCTATGGCGCGGCCGTCGTGCCCTTGCCGCGGCCGCTGCGTCGCGTGCTCATGCGCGAGCTGGTGGAAAGAGCGGGCTATCACCCGGTCAGCAGCATCACCGAGACCCATACCGGGCATCCGTTTGGGCCGGAGGGCTACAAGACCATCGCTTACGAGTTATTCCGGCAGTTAGGCGATCGCTTGCCTGCGGCCGTCTTCGTGCCCACGGCTTATGCCGAGTTGCTTTATGGCGCCTGGCTTGGCTTCAGGGAGTTGCAGAAGGTGGCCGGGATCGGACCGTTGCCGCAGATGATCGCCTGCGAACCGGCCGCCGGCGCGCCTCTTCGCGCCGCCCTGGCCGCCGGCCGTCCGGTCGTCAAGGTCGATGAGGCTCCGACGGCCGCCTATAGCATCGTCGTCGGCTCCAACAGCTATCGCGGCGTCCTGGCCGTCCAGGAGAGTGAAGGCGATGCGTTGGCGCTGACCGACGAGGAGATCGCCGCCTCGCAGACCATGTTGGGTAGGCAGGGGCTATGGGCCGAGTTTTCCGGCGCGGCCGGTCTGGCCGGGCTGCGACAGGCGATCCGGGCGGGCATGCGTTTCGACGGTCCGGTCGTCTGCCTGATGACTTCATCCGGACTCAAGGATCAAGGTCTGTCCGCTCCGATATTGCCGCCCGTCGCCCCCACCTGGGAAGCGGTTCGCAGCACGCTCAATGACTATTACGGATTGACGGTCTAATCCCGCCTGACAAGGACATGGCACCCGAAACAGTCACTCCCAGCCGCCAGCAATACCTCGACGTTCGCGCCCAACATCCCGGCGCCATCGTCTTCTTCCGGCTGGGAGACTTTTATGAGACGTTCGACGACGACGCGGCCGTCGTCGCCCGTGAGTTGGACCTCGTCCTGACCAGCCGCCCGCAGGGCAAGAACCAGCGCGTGCCGATGGCCGGCGTCCCCCACCACGCGGCCGAGAACTACATCGCCCGCCTGATCGCCAAAGGTTACAAGGTGGCCCTCTGCGAGCAGGTGGGCAGTGAACCCATCAACGGGCTGATGCCGCGCGAGGTGGTGCGGGTCTTCACCGCCGGCACGGTGATCGAGCCGGGGATGCTGGATTCGGGCCGCAATAATTATCTGGCGGCCGTGGTGCTCGACGACGGCCGTGCCGGTTTGGCCTATGCCGATATCACCACCGGCGAATTCGCCGTCACCCAGCTGGACAGTGCCCGTCGCCTGGCGGAAGAAGTCGCTCGACTTGCGCCTGTCGAGTTGCTGGTGGCCGATGAAGTCGCGGTTGATTTTCCGGCGGTCAAGACCATCAGCCGGCTACCCGCGCACCGATTCGAGTTGGGCAGCGCCCGTCAGACACTCCTGCGCCATTTCGAGGTCGCCACGCTGGATGCATTCGGTTGCGAGAACAAGCCTCTGGCCATCCGGGCCGCCGGAGCCGTGCTCTATTATCTGCAGCAAACTCAGCGCGGCGGGGTCGGGCAGATGCAACGGCTGACGACCTATGCGACCGATGGCTATATGGCGTTGAACGAGGCCACCCGCCACAACCTAGAGCTGACGGAGTCGATCTCCGGCGAGCGCGACAGCACGCTGCTGGCCATCCTCAACAAGACAGTGACCCCGATGGGGGCGCGGCTGTTGCGACAGCGCATCACCCAGCCTCTATTGAGCATCGAGGCGCTCAATGAACGGCTGGATCAGGTAGAGACGTTGGTGACGGACGCCATGTTTCGCGCCGAGTTGCGATTGGCGTTGAAGGGTTTGCCCGACCTGGAGCGTTTGACCAATCGCGTGCTGGGCGACCGGGGCGTGCCTCGCGACGTGGAGCAGATCGGCCTGGCCCTGGCGGCCGTCGGGCGTGTCAAGTCATTGGCCGGTGGCGCGCCGGCGCTGGCGGCCGTGGCCGAGCGCCTGGATCTCTGCCGGGAGGTGGCCGCGACGATCGGCCGCGCGCTGGATGATGACGCGCCAACCAATCTGAACAAAAGCGGGTTCATTCGTCGGGGATTTTCGGCCGAACTGGACGGCGTCATCCAGACATCGGCTCACGCTCGCGATTGGGTGGCCGATCTGGAGCCGCGCGAGCGCGAGCGCACCGGCATCCCCTCGCTCAAGGTCGGGTTCAACAAGGTGTTCGGCTATTACCTGGAAGTGACCCATGCCAACACCAGGCTTGTCCCGTCCGACTACATTCGCAAGCAGACCCTGACCAACGCCGAGCGCTACATCACGCCCGAACTCAAGGAGTACGAGACGCTGATCCTCAATGCCGAGGAGCGCATTTTGCAGATCGAGCGGCGGCTGTTCGCCGAGCTATGTCGGGAGGTGAGCAGCCATGCCCCCCGATTACTGGCGACGGCCGCGGCTTTGGCCGAACTGGATGTCGCCGCTTCGCTGGCCGAAGTAGCGGCGCTGAACGACTACGTCCGGCCGGAATTGACCGGCGGTATTGAGCTTCATATCGAGGGCGGCCGCCATCCGGTGGTGGAGATGGCGTTAAGCCGGGGCCATATTCGCGGCGTGCCGCGGGGGACGCGCTTCGTGCCCAACGACGCCCACTTCAGCGATTCATCGCTCATCCAGATCATCACCGGCCCCAACATGAGCGGCAAATCGACCTACCTGCGGCAGGTGGC
>CAYXNH010000026.1:0-21107 GCA_964466135.1 uncultured Ardenticatenaceae bacterium
GGAAGTTACCCGGGATCTCAGCCCCGAAGTCAGTCATTTATGGAAAGTGGCCTAGGCGGCCGCACGATTTTGCGACGCCCCATCATCTTGTTTCCCGCCTGTCAACCGAGGATAGTTTTCGCCTTCCTGTGCAGCTGGCTGATGTTGATGGCCTCCTGCACGGTGGCCGTCGGAACCGACGAACCTGTTATCCCTCAGCCCACGCCGCTCACTTTGACCGTGACTGCCGACGGTGAATCTAGCCAGATCACGACCTCGGCCGCGACAGTCGCTGACGCGCTGGCCGGAGCGGGCGTCGATCTTGGTCCATTTGACGAGGTCGAGCCACCACGAGGCGCCTCGCTGATCGAAGCCGGGACGGGTGAGCCTACTTCGATCACCATCGTGCGCGTCACGGAAACCCTGGAAGTCATTCCCGAGAGCGTCCCCTATGAGCGCCGGATCGTGCGCAGTGCCGAGATGACCCCCGATGATCCGCCGCGCATCCTCCAGACAGGTGTGGCGGGCCTCAAGGAGATCAGCTATCGTATCGTCTTTCGAGACGGGCTTGAGGCCGAGCGATGGCCCACGGCCGTCGCGATCATCGAAGCCCCAGTGGACGAGATCGTCATGATCGGCATCGGTGAGGAGGAAGCGGCCATGCCCATCGCCGGGCGCCTGGCTTACATCGACAACGGTCGGGCGATCCTCCTGGAGGGATCGACGGATTCAGCCCGGCAATTATCCGTTGAGGGACAACTCGACGGCCGCGTCTTTCAGCTCTCCCCCGGCGGCAATTACCTGCTCTACACTATCAGCAGCGCCGAAGAAACGAACCGGACGGAGTTTCGAAACCAATTATGGGTCATTCCCATCGCCGAAGGCGGGCGGCCGCGCGCGCTTCAAATCGAAAACGTTTTGTGGGCCGGTTGGGATCCAGCGGGCCTGAATCCCCTGCGCATCGCCTATACAACCGCCCGTTCCGTCTCCCTGCCACCGGGTTGGGAAGCCAATAACGATCTGTGGCTCATGGAGATCGCCCTCGACGACAACCAGCCCGCGCCGGTACGGCTGATCGGGACGACGGCGGCCGCGTTCGGCTGGTGGGGCGGAGAGTATGCCTGGTCGCCCACCGGCGACCGGCTGGCTTATGCCTTCGCCGATGAGGTCGGCGTCCTGGCCGTACCCGACATCACGTTCGACGACGCGGCCGGATTTGTCAGCCCGACCGAGCCGGAGAGAACCGTCCTCCACACCTTTCCGCCTTACGACACCGGCGCGGACTGGGCCTGGGTCCCCGACTTGAGCTGGTCGCCTGACGGCCGCTTCCTGGCCTTCACCGTCAACGCGGGCGGCGAGGATGGGTTCAATCTGGCGGTGGCCGACACATCGACCGGCGACGTCATCACGCCGTTCGTGAACGTCGGCATCTGGTCGGCCGCGATCTGGTCGCCGGCGATCGGCAGCGACGGCGAGCGGCTGGCTCTGTTGCGCGCGGCCGAACCGGTCGATGGCGAAGACGATGACTACGTCTTGTGGCTGGCCGGCAGCGATGGAACCAACGCCCGCCGCATATTCCCGCCCGAAGGAGAACGGGGCAGGTTCGCCCGTTCCCGCCAATCGCTTGCCTGGGGGCCGGACCCGGACATTATCTCGTTCATTTTCGACGACGAACTGCATATCCTGAATTTGGCGACAGGTGAGATACACCGACCGGCGCCGGACGACACCGCCGCCAGCCATCTTGCCTGGGCGCCCTATGGCGCGGCCGCCGGTCAAGAGCCGAGCGAGTAAGTCTGCCTCATGAGAAACGGCATACACAATTCCGCAGCTCCAGGCCGATGGCGGGCACTGACTGTCGTTGCTCTGGTGTTAGCGGCGGCCTGTCTGTTGTCCATCGGCTTGCTGAAGGCGCGTGATGCCTGGATGGTCCGCGGAATTCCACCGGGGCTACCTGATGCGATCTCGCACGGTGGCGCGCGCCCGGGCGTTAATGTTTACCTGGAAGGAGCCACCAATGCCGAACTGCGCACAACCGTGGCCAACATTCGGGCGGCACAGATTGCTACCGTCAAGCAGTCCTTCTATTTCCGCGATGCTTTCGATTGGGCGGCGGCCGATCGGCTCGTTGAGTCCCTCACAACCGAGGGGCTGACTCTCGTCCCTTTGCTTGACGGTGATCCGGCGGCGAATTTCGCGCCCCCGGACGATCCCGGCGCCTTCGCCGCGTGGGCGGGTGAGTTCGCCCGTCGTTATGACGATCGGCTGACCTACTACATCATCTGGGACGAGCCAAATCTAACGAGCCATTGGGGCGGCCGAGCGGTGAACCCCAACGAATATGCCTCGTTACTCTCGGCGGCGGCAACGGCGATCCGCGCCAGCGATCCCGATGCCGTCATCGTCGCCGCTCCTCTGGCCCCGACGACGGAGACCGGGCCGGACAACCTGACCGAAACGCTCTATCTAAGCGCGCTCTATCAGGCCGGCGCGGCCGCGTCGTTTGATGTGGTGGCGGCCAAACCCTACGGCTTCGACACCGGCCCCGACGACCGCGAGGTGAGCGTCAACCGGTTGAATTTTAGCCGCCCTATCCTGTTGCGGGAGATGATGATCGCTAACGGTGACGGCCATAAAGCCATCTGGGCCGGCAATTGGGGTTGGAACAGCCTGCCCGAAGGCTGGGCCGGTAAGTCCTCGCTCTGGGGCCAGACTAGTGAGCTGCAACAAGCCGACTGGACAATAGCGGGGCTGGAACGCGCCCGGCAGGAATGGCCCTGGATGGGCGTGCTCTTTCTGGAAAATTGGCAGCCAGGCGCGGCCGCAGACGATCCGCGTTGGGGATTCAGCATCGCCGGCAGGCCGACGGCCGCCGCGCTACAGGCCTACATCGCCACCCAACCACCCGAAGTCGCCATGCCGGGCTTTCACCCGGCAAACCCGAACGATCCGTCGCAAACATTCGAAGGCGCATGGGAATTCTCGCCGGAGTTCGGGGCCGATATCGGGCAGACGGGGGACAGAGTACGATTTACGTTCTGGGGAACCGATATCGGCATCAAAGTGAGGCGGGCTGACTTCCGAGCCCGGTTCTACGCCACCGTTGACGGCCAGCCTGCCAACGCGCTACCCCATGATGAAAACGGCGCAGCGCTGGTATTGACCTCCGCCGATCCGGGCGAGGACTTCATGGCTATTGAGCCGGTGGCTCGCAATCTCATACCCGGCCGGCATGTCCTCGAGCTGGAGGCGTCCAGAGGATGGGATCAGTGGGCGCTCAACGGGTTCAGCGTGGGTTATCGCCCTGCCGGCTTGTCACAGCCATGGCATCGCACCACCCTGTTCCTCGCGTCGTTGCTGTGTCTGGGTGTTGCGATCTACTCGGCGCGACGCGCGGAATGGGGTGCCGCGGCAGTCTCGATCAAGGAGAAATTCGGCCGTCTGCCCGATCGCGCCCAATTGCTGCTGGCCGGCGGCGCGGCCGCGCTTGTCACCCTGACTGGCTGGCTGACCTGGGGCGAAGGCGCGCTGGGCCTCTACCGGCGACTGGGCGATGGAGGACAGCTGGCGGCCACGGCCGCGGCGGCGACGATGTTCTACGTGACGCCGTCGTTCATCCTGTTTTCGCTGGCCTTGTTCGGCCTTTATGTCCTCCTCGTCTTGCGCCCGGCATGGGGTTTGGCGCTCATCACCCTGACGATGCCGTTTTATGTGCCGCCGTTGCCGAAACCCATCCTGGGTTTTCGATTCTCTCCGGTGGAGGTTTTCACGCTGGTGACTGCTGCGGCATGGTTGACCCGCCTGGCGCTGGATGCGGGGACCGCCCGACGACGTGGAACGTTCGCCCCCGCTCGCCCACGGCTGGTGCGGACCGATTGGGCGGTCATCGTTTTTGTGGCTATCGCCACAATATCACTGTTCTTCACCGCGCGGCTGGGCGTTGCCCTGAACGAGTGGCGCGTCGTCATTCTTGAACCGGCGTTATTTTACCTATTGCTTCGCGTCATCCGCCCGACATCGCGCGAGATGTGGGTCGTGCTGGACGGCTTCGTCCTGGGCGGGCTGATCGTAGCCGGCTACGGGCTATGGCAATATGTCGCCGGGCAGAACTTGATCACGGCCGAAGGCGGGCTATTGCGCCT
This sequence comes from uncultured Ardenticatenaceae bacterium, assembly GCA_964466135.1. Taxonomy (GTDB): domain Bacteria; phylum Chloroflexota; class Anaerolineae; order Promineifilales; family Promineifilaceae; genus Promineifilum. The sequence goes on from CAYXNH010000026.1 coordinate 4,122, forward strand.
GCGCTCCATCTACGGGTCACCCAACAACGTGGCCCTCTACCTTGACCGGTTGCTGCCGTTGCTGGTGGCCGTGTGGCTGCTGGGAACACACTCCGTCCACGGCCGTCGACGTTCGTTCTACACCTTCGCCATCGTACCCATCGCCGCAGCGCTGATGCTTACGTTCAGCAAAGGTGCCTTGTTTCTGGGTATCCCCGCCTCTCTGCTGATCGTCTTCTGGGTTTGGCAGCGACGAGCGGGTCGGCAAACCTGGCCCTGGGCACTGGGAGCGGCCGCCTTGGGTGTGGTGGCGCTTCTAATCGCCGGGCAAATTCCGGCGGTAGCCGGCCGCCTTGACCTGTTCGGCGAGACAGGGGTATTCCGCGTCAACCTGTGGCGATCGGCCGCCAACATGGTCGCCGACCACCCATGGTTCGGCGTGGGTCTCGACAATTTCCTCTACGCCTATCGCGGGCGGTATATCCTTGATGCCGCCTGGCAGGAACCGAACCTGAATCACCCTCACAACCTCGTGCTGGACTTCGCCACCCGGCTGGGCATTCCGGGTCTCCTGGTCGGCATCTGGATGATCTGGGAGGCTGGGCGAGGGCTTGCCCGCGCGATTCGCGCCGCCAACGCGGAATGGTCACCGGTCGCAACCGGCTTCGCCGGCGCTCTGGCGGCCATGCTGGCCCACGGGCTGGTCGACCACAGCCTGTTTCTCATCGATCTGTCTTTCGTGTTCTTCCTGCTTCTGGGGCTGTCGGTCTGGCTGAACAACCCAAATCAAGTCGTTACTCTCAGCTCGGCAGCCCCATCACCACAGGATAGCTGACGGTTTTCCGGCGTTAGAGGTTTCTGAACCAATCCCGTCGCATCTTCCATACTACCCCCGGTATGCGCTACAATCTTTTCCGGTCGGCCGCAAGTGGCGAGAGCGACTAATTGATGAAAAAAAACAGGCTGCTTCTCTTTGGCCTGCTTCTGGCAGGAATAATCATAGTCGGGTTGGCGCCGTCCGTTTTACGATCGTTGCCGACTCGTTACGCCATGCGGCTGCCGGAACCGCTTCAGGCGCTGGCGCTGCCGCCCGAGTCGGCACCCATCCTGCCAACAGCGGTTGCCCCCGCGGCCGCGGCCGGTTTGCTGACGGATGGCCGCCTGCCACCCCCGGTCATGACAACCGAGCTGCCACCAAGCCCCACATCCCAGCCTCTTGCCGGCAATTCAAACGCAGCCGAGTCACCTACCGGGGTACCGCCGACCGCGACGCCCGCCCCGCCGCCAACGGCAACCCCTTGGCCCGTTCCGGTCGCGGCGCGAATGACCGGTTTCACCCATGTATACCAGGAATGGAATAATTGCGGCCCGGCCACCATGGTGATGGCGCTGACTCATTTCGGCCGCGTCCACAGCCAGCGCGATACGGCCCATGTGCTGCGGCCCAATCCCGAAGACCGCAACGTAACACCGCAGGAAATGGCCTCCTTCGTCAACTCACAGGAGGGACTCCATTCCGTGGCCCGTGTCAACGGCGATCTCAACCTCCTGAAGCGCCTGCTGGCAAACGATATCCCGGTCATCATCGAAATCGGCTTCGACCCGCCAGGCGAGTATCGCTGGATGGGTTGGTATGGCCACTATCTGCTGCCGGTGGCCTATGACGATACAACCAGCCAGGTCTGGGTCTATGACTCCTGGCTGGGCACCAGCGAAGTGCCCCAAACCAACGCCGATCCGAACGGCCGCGTGCTAACCTATGACGAACTGGAGAGCTACTGGTCGCAATTCAACTGGTCTTATCTGGTGCTCTATACACCGGAACAGGAAACGCTGGTCGGGGAGTTGCTGGGCGACGCGCTAAGTGATGATGCCATGTGGCGAGCCAGCCTGGAACGAGCGCGAACCGCGGCCTCCCAAACGCCGGACAACGCCTTCTACTGGTTCAATCTGGGGACGAGCTACAATGCCTTGGGTGAATACGACAAGGCGGCTGTGGCCTTCGACCAGGCACGAGCCATCGGCCTGCCATGGCGGATGCTGTGGTATCAGTTTGGGCCATATGAAGCTTATTATCGGACCGGTCGGTTTGACGACGTGGTTCTCCTGGCCGATACGACCTTGAAGGATCGGCCGTACTTTGAAGAATCTTTCTACTATCTGGGGCTGGCGCAAGCCGCTCTGGGGGATGACGCCTCCGCCCGCGCCAATCTGGAAGCGGCCGGCGCGTTTAATCCCAATTTCACATTAGCTACGGACGCTCTCACCAATCTGCTCTCGCCCAACGGTTAAATCTGGAAGAGGCCAATTGGGCGACGGAAATTTTCATTATGCGTAACAGAACTAAAGGAATCATCCTGTTTATCGCTATCAGCCAGCTCATCATCATCGCCGGTCTGCTGGCCTTGCCGCCCGTCGTGCAAGCCATTCCCGGCCGCTATCGGGTCTGGTTACAGGAAAACCACCCGTTTCTGGGTTCGATTTCCGAAGGTGTTATCGCCCAGGTGGCTCCCGTGGCGACGGCCCTGCCCGCCTCGCAACATGCCCCTGAGTCCCAGGTCGATATCTCGGCGCTCCTCGCCCAACCGGCGGCCACTGTGCCCGTCGCGCCGGCCGAAAGCGCGGCTATCGCGGCGACTCCGGAGACCAGCTCCCCCGTAGTCGAGGAGCCTGCGGCCGAAGCCGCGACCCCCACCCCGGCCGCGACGAACACCCCCGCGCCTACGCCGACTCCGATGCCTCTGCCCAAACGGGTGATTGTGGACGGGATGGGCGTCGTCAAACAATCGTTCAATAACTGCGGCCCGGCCAACCTGACACAAGTTCTGAACTGGTACGGTTCGCCCATCACCCAGGAAGACGTGGCCTCCTATCTGAAGCCCAATCCGGAGGACCGCAATGTCAGCCCGTGGCAGATCTCGGATTATGTCAACGAGCATATGCCCGGCTACAAAGCCATCACCCGTAGCGGTGGCGATCTGGAGATGCTCAAGCGATTCCTGGCCGCCGGCTTTCCGGTGGTGATTGAGAAGGGCTACGAGCTGCCCGAATCAGGCTGGTGGGGTCATTATCTGACTGTCTACGGCTACGATGACGACCTGCAGGAGCTTTACAGCCAGGACACCTATCTCGGCCCGTTTGACGGCAGCGGCCGCACCGACCTGTATCGCGACTTCCTGCCCTTCTGGCAGCAGTTCAACAATACGTTCTACATCGTCTACAAACCCGAGCAGGAGGAGATCGTGAAGTCCCTGATGGGCGAAGAGATGTTCGACGATTTCACGATGTGGCAGTTGGTGGCCGCGATCGCCGAACGCGAGACGGTTGATCGTCCCGACGACGTCTTCTCATGGTTCAATCTGGGCACGGCGCTCACACGCATGGGCGGCCTGACCGGCGAGGCGAAATATTACCAGGGTGGCGCGCAAGCCTTCGACCGGGCGCGCGAGATCGGGCTACCGCCACGAATGCTGTGGTATCAGTTCGAGCCATACCTGGCTTATCTGCGCACGGATCGCTATCAGGACATCATCGACCTGGCCGACGCGACCCTGGAAACACAGGGCGGCCGCAATGTCGAGGAGACGTTCTGGTACAAGGGTCACGCCCTGGCCTATTTGGGCGACGTTATCGGCGCCAAAGCGGCCTACCGCGCCGCGCTGGGCGTTAACGAGAACTTCTATCCGGCCCAGATCTCGCTTGATTCGCTTGGCGGGTAGATAAGGTACGGAGCCGCTGACGAAGCGGCCTGTGTCGGCCGCTTCGCCCAATGTGTGATCATTGGGTCATATGGTCCTTCAGAGAGCGGGGTAAATGTGAGATTCACTTTGCCCCGCTGTTTGGTTTCCTTCCCTCAAGTTTTTGGTTTGTTGACAGAATCAGTTACGGTATGTTCTCCAATTTTGGGTACAATAGGGTTGTCGGATCATCCGCCGATCCGCAACGATTGACACACCTTCCGGGAGCGACCACCTGCAAAACCGATATTCCCGGTCGTTGCCCGGCGAACGGACGAAAATGCTATGGCTGATCTAACCACAACCTATCTGGGACTGCCGCTGAAATCACCTCTGGTCGTATCCTCCTGCCCGCTCACCTACGAACTGGACAATTTGCGAAAAATGGAGGCGGCCGGGGCATCGGCCGTGGTGCTCTATTCCCTGTTCGAGGAGCAGATCGAGCTGGCCGAGATGGGCTTTGCCGACTACTACAAGCAGCATCGCGAGGAGCTACCCGAGTCGCTGCGCCACATCGCCGACATGAAGGAGTACAATCAGGGAGCTGGGCGCTATCTGGCCCATATCTATCAGGCCAAGCACGCCCTCTCCATCCCCGTCATCGCCAGCCTGAACGGCTACTACAGCAGCGGCTGGACGCGCTACGCCCGCCTGATCGAAGCCGCCGGAGCCGACGCGCTGGAATTGAACATCTATTATCTGGCTACCAAGGCGCAGGTCACCGGCGCGGAAGTGGAGCAGATGTATATCGATCTGGTGCGGGACGTCACCGCCACGGTGCGCATCCCGGTGGCCGTGAAGCTCAGCCCGTTCTTCAGCGCCCCGGCCAATATCTCCAGGCGGCTGGTCGGCTCGGGGGCCAAGGGGCTGGTGTTGTTCAACCGGTTCTACCAGCCCGATTTCGACATCGTGAACCGGGCCGTCGTACCCAGCCTTGACCTGAGCACGTCGAGCGAACTGCGGACGCGCCTGCGCTGGGTGGCCTTGCTGGCCGGTCAGATTGGCGCGGACCTGGCGATCACCGGCGGGGTGCACACGATCGAGGATGTGGTCAAAGGCCTCATGGCCGGGGCGAGTGTGGTGATGACGGCCTCGGCCCTGATCGAGCGTGGGATCGGTCATTTGACCACGTTGAACACCGGCCTCGCGCAATGGCTTGACAGCCAGGCCTACGGATCGGTGAATGATATTCGCGGGTTGTTGAGCCAGGTCCAGATCGGCGATTCGGCCGCGCTGGAGCGAGTTAATTACCTGAACGTATTGCGGTCGGCCGGCGCTAATCAGTAGGTTAGACCGGTACGCGCCGATTGTCGGCATACCCCCGGCCCCGGCGGCCGCGGGCAGCACAACCAAGAGGAGACGACTTCCATGTCTGTCATGCTTTCCATCAATGGCCATGATCTGGAGTTTCAGGCCCTGAACAACGAAAATCTGCGGGATGCCTTGCGTCGCGCGGGCTATATGAGCGTTCGCTTCGGCAGCCACACGGGCGAGACGGGGGCGGCGGCCGTGCTACTCGACGGCCGTTTGGTCAGCGCCGATACCATGCTGGTGGGGCAGGCGGTCGGCCATCGCATTGAAACGGTGGAGGGGTTGAGCGATCGCGTCGGCGAATTGCACCCGCTGCAACAAGCGTTCATCGACACCGGGGCGATCCAGTCGGGCTACTCGACCCCGGCCATGCTGCTGGCGGCCAAGGCGCTGCTTGAGCGGCAGCCGAATCCGACCGAGGCCGAAGTACGCGACGCCCTGTCGGGGATACTGTGCCGCGAGACCGGCTATCTGAAGCCGGTGCAGGCGATCCTGCGCGCGGCGGCCATCCTGCGCGGCGAGGATCCGCCTCTGCCGGAGATCGATGTTGTTGATGCGACTTACATGGCCGACGACGGCGGCGGGAGCGAACCCGATGACCAGGATTTCAGCGGCCCCGAACTGTCCGGCGGCGCGAGCGGCCCGCTGACCGAGACCCGCGTGCGGCCGCGCACCGGCATCACCCTGCGTGGCCACACGACGGCGATGAACGTCGTCGGCAAGCCGGAGACGAAGGTCGACGCGGTGAAGCTGGCCAAGGGCAACCCGGCCTTCGTGGACGATATCGAGATGCGCGGCATGCTGTATGCCCGCCTGTTGACCAGCCCCCACGCCCATGCGCGCATTCTCAACATCGACGACAGCGAGGCCCGCGCCCTGCCGGGCGTCCGTGCCGTCATCCACTACCAGAATATCGAGCGCGTCAAGTACGCCTCCGGCGGCCAATCATATCCCAACCCGCCGCCGTATGATCAGGTCAGCTTCGACAACAAGGTGCGTTATGTGGGCGATCGGGTGTCGGCCGTCGCCGCCGATTCTCTGGAGATCGCCGACGCGGCGCTGGCCCTCATCAAGGTGGAGTATGAGGTTCTGCCGGCTGTCTTTGACGAGCGCGAGGCCTTGATGCCCGGAGCGCCGGTCATCCACGACGAAGAGGACACGGTGGGCATCCACGACGCCACTCACAACGTCGTTCATCATATTCTGGCCGAATACGGCGACGTGGAGAAAGGGTTCGCGGACGCCGACCGCGTCTTTGAGCACACCTACTATGTCCATCAGGTGCAGCAGGTGCCCATCGAACCCCATATCGCCATCAGCTGGTGGGATTCCGACGAACGGATGGTGATTCGCACCTCGACCCAGGTCCCGTTCCACACCCGGCGCATGGTCGCCCCGCTGCTGGGGCTGCCGGTCGGCCGCATTCGCGTGATCAAGCCGCGCATCGGCGGCGGGTTTGGCGCGAAGCAGGAGATGCTCATCGAGGACATCGTGGGCCACCTGACTATCGCCACCGGTCGGCCGGTGCGGCTGGAATTGACGCGCTCCGAGGAGTTCATCAGCAGCCGCTCCCGCCACCCCGAGCGCATCACCTTCAAGACCGGCGTCATGGCCGACGGCACCCTGCACAGCATGGAGATGAAAGTCATCGCCAACACAGGAGCCTACGGGACCCACGGGCTGACGGTCCCGACCGTGTCGGGTTTGCGCGGCCTCAGCAGCTACAACTGCGCCAACCGCAAGTTCGACTGCCATGTGGTCTATACCAACCTGCCCGTGCCCGGCGCGTATCGGGGCTACGGCGCGCCGCAAGCCCTGTTCGCGCTGGAGTCCCACATTGAGGAGATCGCCCACGGGCTGGGGATGGACTCCATCGCCTTCCGCCGCAAGAACTGGGTGCAGGCGGGCGATCCGATGCCTATGGCGGTCTATCTGGCCGAGGGCGAGAAGAAGGTGGACGTCGAATTGCCGATCATCCTGTCCTGCGGGCTGGATGAGTGCTTTGTGCAGGGCATGGCGGCCATCGATTGGGAGCGCAAGCACGACCCGGCCTGGCGAACGGTTCCCGGCAAGCCCCACCTCCGGCGCGGGCTGGGCGCGGCCATGGCCATGCACGGCACGGCTATCCCCGGGCTGGACATGGGCGCCGCGTCGATCAAGATCAACGACGACGGCTCGTTCAACATCAATGTCGGGGCCACGGACCTGGGCACGGGTTCGGATACGGTGCTGGCCCAGATGGCGGCCGAGGTGCTGGGCGTTCCGCTGAGCGCCATCGTCATCTATTCCAGCGACACCGACATGACCCCGTTCGACGTCGGGGCCTATGCCTCATCGACCACCTACATCTCCGGCATGGCCGTTAAGAAGGCGGCCGAGCAGATCGCCGACCAGATTCGCGAGCGCGCGGCGTTGATGCTGGGGCTGGGTGAACATCGCGATATCCGGCTGGAGAATCGGATGGCCATCGCCCCCGACGGCCGCTCGGTCAGTCTGGAGCGGATCGCCCTTCACTCGCTGCACCAGCAGGACCAGCGGCAGATGATGGCTGTCGCCTCCCATGTCAGCCTGGCCTCACCGCCGCCTTTTGCCGGGCAGTTCGCCGAGGTCGAGGTGGACACGGAGACGGGTCAGGTGACGGTGACGAAGCTGGTGATGGCCGTCGATGCGGGCATGCCCATCAACCCCCAGACGGCTACGGGTCAGATCGAGGGCGGCATGGTGCAGGCTCTGGGCTACAGCCATTGCGAGGAGATGGTCTACGACAACCACGGCCGTATGTTGAATGCGGCTCTGGGGCCGTATCACATCTATCGGGCCGACGAAATGCCCTACCTCAAGGCCATCCTCGTGCAAACCCACGAGCCGACCGGCCCGTTCGGGGCCAAGGCGTTGGCCGAGATCCCCAAGGACGGCGTGGCCCCGGCCATCGCCAACGCTGTGTTCGACGCCACCGGTGTGCGCATCCGACGCATTCCGTTCACGCCCCAGCGGGTGCATACCTCGCTGGCCGCCGCGGAATAGTCAGAATGGATCGATAATACTGTGCAATCAACCGTCGTCATTCTATTATTGACCCTATGCAAATCCTGATAACCGGGGCCAAAGGCCAATTGGGCACCGCCCTGCAATCCACATTGGGCAATCATAATCTGACGTTGGTCGATCTTCCCGAAGTCGATATCGTCGACCAGGCGGCCGTTTCCAACCTGTATGAGGAGGCCCGGCCCGACCTCGTCATCCACTGCGCGGCTTACACCAACGTGGACGGCTGCGCCCGCGACCCGGAGATGGCCCATCGGGTGAATGTCCTGGGCACGCAGAACATCGCCCTGGCTTGCCAGAAAGCGAACGTGCCCATGGTCCACATCAGCACCAACGAAGTGTTCTCCGGCGATAACCCGGATGGCTATGAAGAGTGGATGCCCCGGTCGCCTCGCAACCCATACGGCCGTTCAAAGGCCGCAGCCGAGGTCGCCGTCCAGGGTTTGTTGAGCCGCTACTACATCGTCCGCACAGCCTGGCTCTACGCGCCCGGCGGCCGGAACTTCATTCATCCGATCTTGCGCAATGCTCGCGAAAAGGGGGCCATCCGGGTGGTGACGGATGAGGTCGGCAACCCAACCTACGTGGTCGATCTGGCTGAAGCGATCGGCCGCCTGATAGCCACCGAGCATTACGGCACCTACCACTTCGTCAACAGCGGCGCTTGCTCGCGCTGGGAATTTGCCAATGAAATCCTGCGGCTTGCCGGCCTGGAGCATGTGGTCAATACGCCGATCCTGAGTAGCTCGTTCACGCGACTATCCAGCCCGCCGCCGTTCTGCGCCCTGCATAACCGAAACGGCGCGGCGATTGGCATCAACTTGCGCCCCTGGCAAGAGGCTCTGGCCGATTTCTTCCGCAGCGGGGCCGGAGCGTGAGTTCACCTCACCCGCGGGCGTCGGTCGTCATCCCTCATTGGAACGGCAAGCATCACCTTGAGGTTTGTTTGACGGCCTTGCGTGGGCAGACGCTCGCCGATCATGAGGTCATCCTGGTCGATAACGGCTCGGCCGACGGCTCACAGGATTACGTAAGAGAGAATTTCCCCGAGGTGCGATTGATCGAGCTGGGCGAAAACCGTGGGTTCACCGGAGCTTGCAACGCCGGATATTCCGAGAGCCGCGGGGAGTTTGTTTGCCTGTTGAACAACGATACGGAGGCCGATCCGGGCTGGCTGGGGGCCATCGTCCAAACGTTTGACCAACTTCCTCAGGTCGGCGTGGTAGCCACCAAAATGCTTCTGTTCGACCAGCGGGATCACTTCCACTCCGCAGGTGATTATTATCGGGTGGACGGCATCCCCGGCAATCGCGGCGTGTGGCAGCAAGATGTCGGCCAATACGACCGTCAGGAGCCGGTATTTAGCGCTTGCGGCGGAGCGGCCGCCTACCGGCGGGCGATGCTGGAGGAGATCGGCTTCCTCGACGACGCTTTCTTTTTCTCATGCGAAGACGTCGATCTGTCCTGGCGGGCGCACCTGGCTGGTTGGGGCGTGCTCTACGTCCCCACAGCTGTCGTATACCACAAGTTAAAGGCATCGGGCGGCAGCGGGGCAACCGGCAGCTATTACGACGGTCGCAACTTTCTCTATATCATCTGGAAAAACTATCCCGCCGGCTTGTTGCGCGCCAACGCGGGCGATATCTTGCGTGGACAATGGCGCATCACCCGCGAAGCGCTGAAAGCCTGGCGAGGCGAGGCAGCGCGAGCCAGACTGCGGGGACAGCTGGCCGGCCTGCTCGGTTTCTACCGCATGCTGCCGGCGCGGCGGCATATACAAGCCAACCGTCGGGTAGATGATCGGACCATCGAAGCCCAACTGACGCGGGTTGACGAGGTTCCCCGAGACAGATAAACTTTTAACTTCATGTTCGGCCAATCGTTCCTTCATTGGGGAGCCTCGGAGCCGGCATCGCGACGTGCAGAATGAGCGCACCACAACCCCTCCTGAGCCTGATCATCCCCGCCTACAACGAAGGTGAGCGATTGCCCACGACGCTTCCGCAGGTTTTCGCCTTCCTGGAGGCTCAAACCTACCCGTTCGAGGTCATCCTCGTCAACAACAACAGCCGCGACAACACACGGGAGATCGCCCTGGAATTCGCCGCCACGCGGCCGTATCTGCGAGTGATTGACGAGATGACCCAGGGCAAGGGGGCGGCGGTTCGTACCGGCATGCTGGCGGCAACGGGCGAATACCTGTTCATGGCCGACGCCGATTTCTCCATGCCGGTGGAGGAGATCGCCAAGTTCCTGCCACCGCATATGGAAGGTTACGACGTGGCCATCGGCAACCGGGAAGCCCCCGGCGCGAAGCGCTATAACGAGCCTGCCTACCGCCACTTCATGGGGCGCGTCTTCAATTTTTATGTAAAGGTGTTGGCTATCCCCGGATTTGAAGACACGCAATGCGGCTTCAAATGCTTTCGGCGGGAGGTCGCGTGGAACATCCTGCCCTGCCAGACCATCGACGGCTGGGCGTTCGATGTCGAGCTGCTCTTCATCGCCTTGCGGCACGGCTACCACATCGTGGAAATCCCCATCAACTGGTACTACGGCGAGAACAGCCGCGTCAGTCCCGTGCGCGATACGATCAACATGATCCGCGAGGTGCTGCGAATTCGCTATAACGGCCTCACCGGCCGGTACGACAGCGCACTGCCAGCCGGTTCCACCGCCGCCAAGCCCCGCTGACCAATGGCCATCCCCGGCCCTGCCTCCCCGGACCTGTCACTGGAGCGCCTGATGGCGGCCAAATACGGGATCGCCTGGGTGACCGGTGTCGACGAAGCAGGACGAGGCGCTCTGGCCGGACCGGTGTACGCGGCGGCCGTCATCATCCCCATCGCCACCGAGCGTGACGTGAATGCCTATTCCGAACGACTGCAAGGCGTCCGGGACTCCAAGTTATTGACCGCGGCGGCGCGCGACCGGCTGTTTGACCTCATCACGGAGTGCGTGCCCGCCTGCGGCATCGGGCTGGCCTCGGCCGAATGGATTGACCAACACGGGATCATCTCCGCCACCCGGCAGGCGATAACCCAGGCCATCCGGCAATTGGCTCCGCCGGCCGAGGGGGTGCTGGTCGACGGCCCGCATCGACTGGCGGACGTGAATTTGCCGCAACAGCCCGTTGTCCGCGGCGATCGCCGCAGCCTGAGCATCGCCGCGGCCTCCATTCTGGCCAAGGTGAGCCGTGACCGGTATATGCTTGAGCTGGCCGGGCGATTCCCGGACTATGGTTTCCAGCGACACAAAGGATACGGCACGGCCGAGCACCTGGCAGCGCTCGGCCGTGTTGGTCCGTGTCCGGAGCATCGGCGCAGTTTCGCGCCTCTGCGGCAAAAACTGGTCTAGCGCGTGAAGCGCGTCTTCAGGAGGTCAGCCAGCGTCGGACTGCCAATCTCCTGCAACTCATACCGCACCCGTTGGTTGGGCTTGTCGATATCGACCAGCCGCCCGAGGTCGATCGGCGTGGCGATGATGACCGTGTCGACGGGGGTCATGTTAATCGTCTCTTCCAGGTCGGCGATCTGTTCACGGCCGTAGCCCATAGCCGGCAGCACCGCGCCGGTAGACGGATATTTGCGATAGGTATCGGCAATGGTGCGGACGGCATAGGGATGGGGATCGACGATTTGGGCCGCGCCGAACTGCTGCGCGGCGACGACCCCGGCCCCATAAGCCATCTCACCGTGAGTCAGCGTGGGACCATCCTCGATAACCAATACCCGCTTGCCGCGAATGGCGGCGGGATCCTCGACAAAGAGGGGCGACGCCCCGCGAACGACCACGGCATTGGGGTTCATCTCACGAATATTGGCCAGGACTGTGTTCACCCCCGCGGCATCGGCCGTGTCGATTTTGTTGATGACCACGGCATCGGCCATGCGCAGGTTGGCCTCCCCCGGATGGTAGCGCAGTTCGTGACCCGGTCGATGCGGGTCGACGACCACGATATGGTAATCCGATTTATAGAACGGCAAATCGTTGTTGCCGCCGTCCCAGATGATGATGTCGGCCTCTTCCTCGGCCTTGCGCAGGATGGCCTCATAATCGACCCCGGCGAAGATCACCGCGCCGCGCTCCACATAAGGCTCATACTCCTCTCGCTCTTCGATGGTGCAGTGGGCGCGATCCATGTCCTCGTAGGTAGCGAATCGCTGCACGGCTTGAGCAGCCAGATCGCCATAGGGCATCGGGTGCCGGATGGCGACAACATGGCGATAGCCGAGCTGATTCTGCAAGATATCGAGTACCCGGCGCGATGTCTGGCTCTTGCCGCTGCCGGTGCGGACGGCGCAGACCGAGATGACCGGCTTGGTCGATTTGAGCATCGTCCGTCGCGGGGCGATGAACCGGAAACCGGCTCCAGCAGCCAACACGCGCGACGCCAGGTGCATGACATATTCATGCGACACGTCCGAGTATGAGAATACCACCTCATCGACCGACTGCTCGCGGATCAACTTCTCCAGGTCGCTCTCGGGAAAAATCGGGATGCCCTGGGGATAGAGCGGGCCGGATAACGCCGGAGGATATAGCCGGCCTTCGATATTGGGAATCTGCGTGGCCGTGAAGGCGATGACCTGATAGGCATCGTCATCACGAAAGACTGTGTTAAAGTCATGGAAATCACGGCCGGCCGCCCCGGCAATGATCGTGCGCACAGGGGCGGAGCCATGTGTCCGCCCGGCAGGAACAGCGTGCTGCGCCCGTCCATCGGATGTAGTCATAGAGGATTCTCCTGTCAATGTGTAGATATGCAGGTTGGGTCGGGAATGAGGTAATTTCACCCGAAATGGGTAGATATGGCCCGAACCCCCTTAAATATTACCCGATAATTTACAAACAGGCATTTGATCTTATGAAAAGTAGTGCTATAATGTTTTGAAGTTGCATGACATAATCTTTGAAGCGCTGCGCGGGATCGTGATATGATCCCGGCTTCATGGAGAAGCTGTAACAGGTAACTTGAGAGGAGATGTATTGCAAATGGCTGCCGCCACGGCCTGGCTCCCTCGTGTTCGACTGTAGAGAAATACGATTCAGCTACGTACAGGGAGTAGAACGCCATGGAAGAGCAACTGTTTGCCTTCTTATCCTACCTGGAACGGGAGTACCGGTATTCCGAAAACACAATAGCCGCCTACCGGAACGACCTGAGCCAGTTCCTGGATTTTGTGGAAGGCCGCTCAGGCTCCAAACTGACTGAATGGTCGGCCGTCACCGAGGATGATATCGGGGCCTACCTCGCCTACATGAAGCATAAAGATCAACCCTATGCTTCGTCTACCATCGCCCGAAAAGTCGCCGCCATAAAATCATTCTATAACTACCTGGCCTCCCATGACATCGTCGAGGCAAATCCGACCGTGGATATCGACTCGCCGAAGGTCAAGAAACGCCTGCCTCAGACGCTCACCCTTGAAGAAGTCGAGCGATTGTTGGAGGCTCCCGCCGGGGGCGACTCGGCCAAATCATTGCGCGATATGACCCTCCTGAATATCCTCTACGAGACGGGTATGCGCGTAACGGAGGTGGTGTCCATTCAGCTCGACGATCTCGATCTGTCGCGTTCCATCCTGTCGTCACCGACGCGCCAGGGAGAGACCCGCGAGATTCCGCTGGAGAAAGAAACCGCGGCCCTCCTCGAACGATATTTGGCTGAAGGACGGCCCCAGTTGGCCAAAAGCAAGCGGGAGCGAGCCCTTTTTCTCAACCACCGGGGAGAGAAATTAACGCGGCAGGGTTTGTGGCTGATCATCAAAGGCTATGCCCGTCAGGCGGGATTGAACGCCGAGGTGACACCCCACACGCTGCGCCACAGCTTCGCGGTACATCGCCTGAGCAAAGGCTCCCGGCTCGAGGATATCCAGCGCTTGCTGGGCCACGCCAATATCTCCACAACGCAGATCTATACCCAGCTGGAAGCCATGGAGGAGGAACCAAATCCCTAGGCCCCGGCCGTTTGCAGAAATTCCGGATTGAGCTATGAATCAATTTATCTCGTCCATTGAGATCGCCGCCGCCGCGGATTACATCCGTGAGCGAACCGAATACCGGCCAAAGATCGGTCTGATTTTGGGTTCGGGCCTCAACTCGTTAGCCGACGCCATCGCCGCGCCCGACATCATCCCTACAGGTGATATTCCTCACTGGCCCATCTCTACCGTGCCGGGTCACGTCGGCCGACTGGTCATCGGGGCGATGGGGGGGCAAACGGTTCTCGTCCTGCAAGGACGCACGCACTTCTACGAAGGATACCCGATGGATCGGGTCACATTGCCCATCCGGGTGATGGTCGCATTGGGGATCGACACGATGGTCGTCACTAACGCGTCGGGCGGACTAAACCCGGCCTATGAACCGGGCGATCTGATGCTCATTCGCGATCATCTGAATTTCCCCGGCATGGCCGGCAATAATCCGTTGCGCGGGCCGAATGATGAAACATTGGGGCCACGTTTCCCCGACATGACCGTGCCCTATGACGCCGGATTGCGAACTTTGGCGCGACAGGTCGCGGCCGACGCGGGCTTTGAGTTGCGCGAGGGGGTTTACGCCTACGTCGCCGGGCCGAGCTTCGAGACCCCGGCCGAGCTGCGATTCCTGCAGATTGCCGGCGGCGATGCCGTGGGGATGTCGACAGCCCCCGAGGTGGTCGTGGCCCGACACGCCGGGATTCGCGTGCTGGGCATCTCTTCCATCGCCAATATGGCCCTGCCCGATCCGCCTCCCGGCCTGCTCCTCGACCACGAAGAAGTGCTGGAGATGGGTCAACGGGCCGTTCCGCGGCTCATCGCCGTCGTCAGCGGCGTCATCAGTCGATTGCATGAGACGAAGTGATCCGACGGCTGCATCGATCGACTCCTCATTTCATTGTTGAAAGTGAATAAGTCTCGCTAAACCGGCGTGCCGAGCCTGATACCCTCATGGACCGCATTTATCTGTTCCTGATTCGCAACGATGTCTGGATCTACATCGTCAGCGCCATGGCCCTGTTCTGGTATTCATACGAGTTCATTCGTTCTTCGCGCGCCCTGCGCCAGGCGATGTTCAACCTTGAACGAGAGACGGCCACCGCCACCCGCAATCACGCCCTGAGCTTCATCCTCTTCTTCGCGGCGGTCGTCGGCATCGTGTTCTACGTAAACCGAAACATCGCGCCCAACTTGCCGGAGGAGCTTCTCTTTCCGGCCACACCGACGCCCAACGCCCTCGCCACCCCCCTGGCCCCGCCGACACCTCTGGGCACGCCCGGTCTCGGCGGCAACAACCCGATCGGTGCGCCCGCGCTTGCGCCAACCGCCACCCTGCCCGGCTCCGGCCCGGCGGAGGTCATCACCGATACACAGGATACGACGAATGAGGGGACGGTCCTCGGGCCACCAACCCCCTTCGCGGAGTGCATCCCCGAATTGATGATCAGCGAACCGCTCAACGGCTCGGTGGTCTTCCAGCGGACGGTGTTTCGCGGCACGGCCAACACCGGCGATCTGCACCGGTTCGTCATCGAATTGAACGGGCCGCAGACCACGGGGACATGGGCGCCCATCAGCCAGGACCCGATGATCCAGCCCATCATAGACGGCGATTTAGGGGAAGTCGATCTCAGCCAATGGGCGCGGGGGCCTTATCAGGTACGGTTGCGCGCACTGGACGCCGACGGCCGCGAGCTAGGCGTATGCACCATCCAGATTATTCTGGATTCGTAGCCGGGTCGAACTCTCGCGCCTGCTCCGCGGATTCCCGCCGATAAAAGCAGAGCAGCGTGTTGCCGTAACGACGCTCGTCGATAAGGGTCAAATTCTGCAAGGCCAGTTCCTTGTATTCACGCGGATCAATCTGAACGACCGCCAGCCCATCATCTGTTAACAAGCGCCCGGAAGCCAAATCGACCGCCAGAAGCGCCTCGCTCCACATCTCCAGATATTGCGGCGGGGCGATATAGATGATGTCGAAGGGGCGCGCGCCGGAATCACGGAGGTAGGCCAGGGCGTCCGTCTGGTATATCGTCGCACCGTCCGTCAATTGGGTATGGGCCAAATTGTCGCGGATGGTCCGGACGGCCGCGCGAGCCTTATCGACAAACACCACCTCAGCCGCGCCCCGACTGAGCGCCTCGATCCCTACCTGCCCCGTACCGGCATACAGGTCAAGCCAGCGCATGCCCTGAACGTCGCCCAGGATGTTGAACAGGCTTTCCTTCACCCGATCCATAATCGGCCGGGTCGTGTCGCCGGGAACGAGTTTGAGGCGCCGCCCCTTGGCCTTGCCGCTGATCACACGCGCGGGCATCTTACTTGACCCTCAAGGTGAAAAGATCGACGCGGTCGCCGATGTTCCTGTCGGCATCATCGAACACAGGCAGCCGCCAGCCTTCGCTCTGCACCCACATGCCGGTCGACACGGTGTATTCGCCCGGCGGCAGATCGGCCGGCAGTGTGATGCGGTGGACATCGGGAACGTATTTATCCAACGGCCAGCGGTGGGTGGGGAATTCCCCCGGGTTGAGCTTGTCCGACTGGGCCACCGGCACACCCTCGGCGTCCAGGATATGGACAAAGACCTGATAATCGATATCAAGCTTGCGCTGGGCTTGCCAGTAAAGAGTCAAGGTTAGTGGTTCTCCGGGCCTGAGATCGGTGTCGGATGCATTGTAGCCCAAAAGCGCGATCTGATCGCCGAGATTGGCCTGGAGAGCCGTGGCTGGTATGTCCAGACTCTGCCCCTCGGAATGATGATGGAATAGACCCAGCGGCTCCAGAAGGATGGCGAGGAGGGTGATGCCACCCACGGCGGCGAGGATGAGCCAATCGGCGGGAATGGCGATTGATTCATGAACCGGGCGACGCGCGATTCCGCGAGATGCGCGGTGGATGCGCCAGGCGGCGGCCAGCGTGATACCCAG
>CAYXNH010000026.1:21207-22913 GCA_964466135.1 uncultured Ardenticatenaceae bacterium
CATGACCGCTGCGCCGTCGGGCAACGCCTCATGGTTAACCCGGTCGGGAGGCAATCCCTGCTTGAGGGGGGCGAGCATCGACTCACGGCGCTCCGGCAGCATGATCACCGTGGCCGGCACGTAGTCGGCCGTTGAAGTTGTGCCAAGCCAGCGGCCGCTGTTCTCGATCTGTGACATGCGTAGCGTGTTCACCTCGCCGAACGGCTCCCAAATCGCCGGCTGGCTGAGGGGCAGAGCCAGAAGCATGGGCAAGGCGGTGGCGGCGGCATAGAGCCAGGCGGGAGCCGCCGCGTGAGATTGGCGCGCCTCGACCCGGCGGACCGTCGCCTCAACGCCCGCCGCGCCCAACACGGCCAGCAACGCCCCGGCCGCGCCCAACAGGCGCCAGGGGAACTGGAAGAACGGCAGGAAGGGCACGGCCTCCCAAATGGGTTCCGAGACCGGGAGCATCAGAAGAGTGACGGCGGCAAGCGCCAACGCAATAAAGAGAAGTTGCCCCCGCTCGCGTGCCCGGCCCAGGATGATCATCGCCAAACCCAACAAGCCCAGCGCCCATTGAGCCACACCCAGATTGAAACGAAACGGCGATTGGGTCGCTCCCCAATCAGGTTGTTGAGAGAAAGACAGCAGCTCGGCCAGGCTCAGAAAGTGAGTTCGGAAATCATAATGGTCGCCCTCGCCGATGAGGGTGGTGAGAGTGACGGCGTTTCGCTCCATGAAGACGGGCAGCCAGAAGAAAGCCGCCAGCCCCAATCCCAGAAGTAGCGCGATCGCCGGTGGACCAATCGTAGTCCAGCCCATTACGTCGGTTGATCCAGGCTTCTCACCGCCACCTCGCCGCGCTTCCCACCACACTAACCCAGCCTGCCAGACAAGCCAGGCGGCCAGAAGCCCGAAGAAGAACAGCCCCATGAGGTTGTGGCTGAGGATGACGGCCGCGACCGCCAGGACAGAAGCCATCCACGAGGCGGCCGAGGGTCGGCGACGCAATCGGTCGAGGGCCCACAGAGCCAGGGGGAAGACGGCAAAGCTGAACGCCTCGGGCAGCGCGCCACGGATATGGGGATCGATATATTGGATATAAGGCGAATAGACATAGAGGGCCGCGGCGACATATCCCGCGCGGCGACCCCAATTGTCGCGCACATAGCCGTAAATCCCCAGACCGGCCAACAGCATGCCCGCCACGAGAACCGCCTTGCTGGCTAACGTGGCATCAACGGAAGGCAGAAGATCGAGCGGAAGGGCCAGGTAGTAGGTGAGGGGCGCGTAATAGTTGAAGATCGGGTAACCGTAGCCGTGATAAAAGTTTGGCGCCCAGCGTGGATAGAACTCCCCCCCACGAATGAGATAACTCAATTCATGAAGGCGGAAGATGTGAAGTTCGGCGTCAGTTCCCTCCGGCAAGCTGGCGCGACTTATGAGCGGCCAAACGGCCAACAAACAAATCAGCAAGGTGATGAGAAAGCCGGGATCGAACCCGCGCCGGATTCGGTTTATCACGGGGAGACAGGGGAGGAGCCACAGGTTTTACGGGCACCGGCGCCGCAAAACCTGAGGTTCCTTCAATTGAGAGATAATCAGGCGATCATGTCGACAATCCGATCGGGATTATCAGCCACCTGGACGCCGGCGGCTTCCAGCGCGGCGATCTTGCCCTCGGCCGTGCCGCTCTTGCCCTCGACGATGGCCCCGGCGTGGCCCAT
>CAYXNH010000027.1:0-22737 GCA_964466135.1 uncultured Ardenticatenaceae bacterium
TAGACGACCTCATAGGTCAGCGTGCCGCTGCGAGAGACAACGCCGACATGGCCGGGCTTGACGATGGAGCCGGGAATGATGCCCAGCTTGGCCTCACCGGGGGTGATGAGGCCGGGGCAGTTCGGGCCGATGAGCCGGGAATCGCGCTGATCCAGGTAAGCCCGGACGGAGATCATCTCCAGGACGGGAATATGCTCGGTCAGGCAAACGATCAGGGGCAGGCCGGCATCAGCTGCCTCGTACATCGCGTCCGGGGCGAACTTGGCGGGCACGAAGATAATGGTGGCATTGGCGCCGGTCTCTTCGGCCGCCTTGCGCACCGTGTCAAAGATGGGCACGGGGCCTTTTTCGCCATCGAAACTCTGGCCACCCTTGCCGGGGACCACGCCGCCGACGACGTTGGTGCCGAAGGCGATCATCTGATTGGTATGAAATGTACCTTCCCGGCCGGTGATGCCCTGCACCAACAGTCGCGTGTTCTTGTCAACGAGAATACTCATGATGCCCTCCCACTCTCACGGGCCGACTTCGCCGCCACCGCTTTTTGCGCCGCCTCTGACAGAGTCGCCGCGGTCATCATATCCGCCTCGGCCAGCAGCGCCAGCCCTTCTTTGGCATTGGTTCCGGCCAGCCGAACGACCATCGGCACATCGGTGTCGATTTGCTCCAGCGCGGTCAAAATCCCTCGGGCGACTTCGTCACCACGAGTGATGCCGCCGAAAATGTTGAATAGAACCGCCTCAACCTTGGGATCGGATAAAATGAGCTTGAGCGCCGTCGCTACCTGATCGGCACGCGCGCCGCCGCCAATGTCAAGGAAATTGGCCGGCTCGCCGCCATAAAGCTTGATGATATCCATGGTCGCCATCGCCAAACCGGCGCCGTTGACCATGCAACCGATATTGCCGTCCAGTTGAATGAAGGTCAGTCCCGCCTCGCGAGCCTCGGCCTCGGTGGGCGGCTCCTCCTCAAAGTCGCGCATCTCGGCCAATTGTGGGTGGCGGGAGAGCGCGTTGTCGTCGATCGACATCTTGCCGTCGAGCGCCATGAGCTTGTCTTCACCGGTGATGATCAACGGGTTGATCTCGGTGAGCGAAGCATCATTCGTCTCGAAGCATTCGTACAGGCCGGAAACGATCTTGTTGAAGTCGCCCCACAGCTCGCGCGGCAGCCCCATGCCCTTGGCGAGGTAGGTTGTATGATAGCCGCGCACGCCCAGCGCAGGGTCGATGTGGACCGTGTGGATCTTCTCCGGCGTTTTGTCGGCGACTTCCTCGATATCCATACCACCCGCGGCCGAAGCCATAATCATCGGTCGTCGTTGCCCGCGGTCGATCAGCACCGCCAGATACAGCTCCTGCTTGATGCCGGGGGCCAGGCCGTCAACCAGAACCTTGTTGACGGTAAAACCCTTGATATGCATCCCCAGGATCGCCTTGGCATTGGCTTCGGCTTCGTCAGGGCTTTGGGCGACCTTGATGCCGCCCGCCTTGCCGCGGCCACCGATCAAAACCTGAGCCTTGACAACCGCCTTGCCGCCCAAATCCTGGGCGATCCGGCGGGCTTCCCCCGGTGTGTAAGCGACCTCTCCTCGCGGGATCGGTATTCCGTGCTCCGCGAACAGTCGCTTGGCCTGAAACTCATGTAGGTTCACAGCGCTCTCCTTCCAGTCAAATGGATAAACGGTTTTGCCCGTGTCGATGAAGAGTGGCCCACGAGGGTCTCGACGTCGGGCAAAAGGAAAGGCGAACGATCGTTCGCCCCGAACATAATGGATTTAACGAACGGTAAAAGTATAGCACAGCCATTTTTGAGGAGCGAAATCGACCGGCTTTAATGGCTCTCATCGTGGCGATGCCGGCGTTGGCGCGCTACCTCAAAGGCCAGCACGGCCGTCGCCGCGGCCGTCCCCAGCGAATGCGGGAATTTCCGGCCATAGGGGATGGCGACGCGCACATCCGCGGCTTGTCGTGCGGCGCGAGCGACGCCTCGCTTCTCGCCGCCGATGATTAATAATAACGGTCCCGTCAGATCGACCTCATCCATCGGTCGCGCGTCTTCAGCGACGGCCACGGCCACGGGGATCCCTCTTTCGACCGCGGCGGCGACGGCATGCTCAACCTCGGCCGCGGCCATCGGCATGAACTCTGTCGCGCCCGACGAAGCCCGAATGACCGTGGCGGCGGCCGACAACCAGTTTCGCGGCCGGACAATGAGGCCATCGACCCCGGCCGCATAGAGCGAACGTACCGCCTGGCCAAAGTTGAAAGGATCCTCGACGCCATCCAGCATCACATTCACCGCCTCGCCCCGGCCCATCAGCTCATCCACTGCAGCCAGACGCCGAGGGCCTACCCGGGCGATGATCCCGCCGTGGCCGTCACCGGAAACATGCTCGGCGAGGGCGGCGGCAGGCACTCGTTCAACCGACACCCCCAGGGAACGCGCCAACTGCTGGATCCGTGATGCGGCGCCGTCGTAGCGGTCCCGGCTGACATAAACGGCCGATACCTCGCGACTGCCCGCCTGCAGCACGGATTCAACCGCGATCGCTCCGTGAATCCACTGAAACTCATCCATGTCGGCCGCACATTCGGGTATAAGCTGTTGCCGGATTAAGAACAAAAGGCCAGGCAGGAATTATCCCGCCCGGCCTTTACATTGTCATTCCATGTCGACCGAGGATTAATCCCCTTCGCCGGACTCCGGCGCCAGGGTTGCCGCCGGGGTTACGATCGGCGTTGCCGTGGGCGGAGCCAGGAATTTGGGATCCAGCGCGGGTAAGGTCGGCACGCGGGAGCGCCACATGTCATTGATCTGCAGCTTGCCGGTCAACCGCTCATCCACGTAACGGTTCACGGCGTCCGCCTGTCGGGCCTGGAAGTCCGTCTCCGACATCTCCCGATCCTCGCGGCCGTTAACCATGATGATGTAATAGGTTGTCGTGCCGTCCGCTCCGGTAACCGGGATGGTCGCGCTCGGTGTATTGAGAGCCTGATCGAAAGCGGCCGCGGCGATCCCCGACCCGATACCGGTGGTCAGGCTCTCCCGGGTACGCCATTGCAATTCGAAGGCATTGGTGACCGGCGCATCGGTGGCCTGGGGATCAACCGGACGACTGGCAACGGTATTCCAGGCGGTCAGGAATCCATCGGACTTGACCATCGCCTGAATCTCGTTAGCCGACTCTTCGCTGTCGGCGGTGATCACGAAGACACTGGCCATCTCGGCCATGCGCGAGATGGGCAACTCCTCGGTCAGGGCTTCGGCCAATCTCTCGCGGCACAACTGGGCGCGAACGACCTGGCGGTAGACGGACTCATCGACGCCCAAGTCCTTGAGCTGGGCGACCAATTCGCCGTACTGTCGCTGGAACTCCGCCTCGGAAACCGGGGTAGCCGTCGGGGCGGGCGTGAAGGTCGGGCCGACCGTCGGCAACGGCAGAGGCGTCTGGGTGGGAACGATATCGGTGATGACAGCCGTGGGGATGGGCGTCAGGGATGGCGTCGGCTGGATAGTCGCCGTCGGTGGCGGCGGCTGAGTGGGCGAAACACCTTCGCCATAGAAGGCGTAATTCTCGCCTATCAGAGCCTGCATATCCGCATCGGTAATCGCGATGCCTCGTTCTTCAACACCCTGGCATATGACCAGTTCGTCGGCCATGGTGTTGATCGCGTTCTGTCCCATCGTCTGGGTATCGAACAGCTCATTGATGACGCTGCCGCCAAATTGCTGGACGATGCCGACATCGCCGCCGAACGCTTCCAGTTGGTTCTCCAGGAAGATGATGCGCTGGGCGCGTTCGAACTTGACGCGGTTTTGCCATTCCCGGAGCGTGATGGTTTGATCACCCACCGTGGCTACAGCGCGATTGGGGGTGATGAACAGTTCGTTAACCAGGGCGATAGCGATGATCAGGGCGATGAAGATGCCACCCACAATAACCGCGATGCGGATGTTGCGGAGTTGGCGCTCCTGCTTGCGCGCAATCAGGATTTCCTTGCGCGATTGTCGCTGATCTTCGGTTTCGCTGGTTTTCTGATTTTTCTTGGCCATATCAGTCTACTGTTGTCAACGATATCGGGTTTAATCGGAGACGAAAGGCAGCAGGGCGATATGGCGAGCGCGCTTGATCTCGCGAGCCAGCGCGCGCTGGTGCTTGGCGCAGGTCCCGGTCTGACGACGCGGCCGCATGCGGCCAAACTCGTTGACATAACGGACGAGCACATCCACCTGTTTGTAATCGATTTCAGTCTTTTCCACACAGAACTGACACACACGCTTGGTGGCGCGGAAACGCCGATTGGGACGGTTGTTAGAAGCTTGCATCTGTCTATCCTCTTTATTCTGAGAGCACTATCAAATCCTGGGCGACGACTTCAGTGCGGAAGTGCTTGCGGCCGAGATTGTCTTCCCAACTACGGGTCTGCAATCGCCCTTCGATATATACCTGTTGACCTTGAGTGAGGCGGCCCCGGCACAATTCCGCCAGGGAACCCCAGGCGACGACGTTGAACCACTCCTTCTCTTCGTGCTGCTCGCCTTCGGTCGAAGTCCAGCTTCGAGACGTAGCGACACTGAAGGAGGCCACTGCTCGGCCACTGGGTGTCTGGCGAACCTCGGGTTCATCCTCCAGCCAGCCGATGACCATGACTTTGTTCAAGCTGCGGCCTGATGCCATCGTCACGAACCCGTTTGGGGGCTACTCATCTTTGCGCACAACCAGATAGCGAAGGACATCTTCGTTATACTGCAGGCTGCGCTCAATATCCTTGATGCGAGTGGGGTCCAGTTTGGCCTCGTAGAGGACGTAATAACCTTCCTGGAATTTCTTGATGGGGTAAGCCAACCGGCGAACGCCCCAATGATTGGCGGTCAGCGCGCCATCTTCCTTGGGACCGGGAACCAACAGGTTGCTGAGGCGCTCGATCAATTCGGCGCGCCCAACTTCTTCCAACATAGGTTGGATGACAATCGTTACTTCGTAATCACGCACGTTGCAAATCTCCTTTTCCCTGGAATTTACTCTAGCGAGCATTGCCCCCGGTCACTTGCCGGGAGCGGAAGCCGATGGGATGGCCGTGCTTTGCCATTATCGGGCAACGAGTTCAGGATTATAGCGGGTTATTGGAAAATTTCAAGGGCGATCCAGGTGACGACCATGGAATCCGTTGGCGCCCAATCGACAAGCCCGGCTAATGGATTAACGCCAGGTCGACAGCCTCCTGCAGACTGCGACAGCCGATGATCTCCAATCCCGGCGGCGCGGCCGTCGCTTTCAGCTGGCGGGTTCGCGGGACCACGCAGCGCTTGAAGCCCAGCTTGGCGGCCTCCTTCAGTCGTGGCTCCAGCTGGCTGACCGCCCGCAACTCGCCGCTCAGGCCAACCTCGCCGAAAAAGGCCATATCGGCATGAATCGGCCGGTCCTTGACACTGCCGGCGATGGCCAGGGCGACGGCCAGATCGGCCGCCGGTTCGGAGATCTGCAAGCCGCCGATGACGTTGACAAAGACATCCTTGTCGTGCAGCGGAACATGGACGCGGCGGGTGAGCACGGCGGTCAACAACAGCAGGCGATTCAGGTCGATCCCGTTGGGCGTGCGTCGTGGATTGGTGAAGGTCGTTGCGCTGGCCAGGGCCTGTACCTCGACCAGCAACGGCCGCGTGCCCTCCAGCGTGACGGCGATGGCCGAGCCGGGCGCGTTTGCCTGCCGCTCGGCCAAAAAAGCCTCCGACGGGTTGGGCACTTCCACCATGCCCTGCTCAACCATCTCGAAAACACCCACCTCGCTCGTCGCGCCAAAGCGGTTTTTGACGCTACGCAGCAGTCGATAGCGATGGAACGGGTCGCCCTCCAGATAAAGCACCGTATCGACGATATGCTCCAGCACGCGCGGCCCGGCGATGGCACCTTCCTTGGTGACGTGGCCGACCAGAACGACGATCACGCCCGTTTGCTTGGCCACTTCCTGCAAACGGGATGCCGATTCACGCACCTGGCTGACGCTACCGGCCGATGAGGTCAGATTTTCATCATAAGTCGTCTGGATGCTGTCAACAATGGTCATGACCGGGCGGACGGCGGTGATGTGATCCAGGATAGCATGGAGGCTGGTCTCGGTCACCAAAAAGAGATCCTCGGCCTCAAGGCGAAGGCGCTCGGCTCGCATCTTGATTTGCCGGGCGCTCTCCTCGCCTGAGACATAGAGGACCGGGCCGTGGAGATTGGCAGTCAGGCCGGCGATTTCCAGCAGCAGGGTGGACTTACCGATGCCGGGGTCGCCGCCGACGAGGATGAGAGAGCCGGGAACAAGGCCGCCGCCAAGCACGCGCGAAAATTCCTGCACGGGCAAGGCGAGACGATCCAGGCCGTCGGCTTCAACTTCTCGCAGGCGAACGGGGGGCGAGGTGGTTAAGCTGCCCGATTTTCGGCCACTCGCGGCCGATTCCGATTCAATCAGCTGCTCGACCATGGTGTCAAATTCGCCACAGCGGGGGCAGCGACCCATATAGACCGGGGTGGTGCGACCGCAACTCTGGCATACGTATTGCGTTTGTCGTTTAGCCATATTCCTAGTATACCTTAAACGCAGCGGCGACAGCGTTCGTGCCTGGCCCTGCTGAACATACGATGACTTCCGGAGAATATTAACGTCAACTGTTCGGTTTGTCTCCGGTGCCGGTGTTATAATGCCGGAGTATTATGATCAACTGGCTTTCGGTAATCGGCAACAGCTTCTGGATTGTCGGGCTGGCTCTCATGTTGGCCGGCCTCAGCTACTATCATTGGGTAGCGGGGCAATTCGACCTTCCCTTTCGGCAGGTGATGGGCAAGCCACGTTTTCAGGCGATTATCGTGGGCGGTCTGTTGCTGGTGGGTATCGGCCTGGCCGTCACCGCCGGCGAGCTCTTGCAGGCAATCCCCGCCGTCGCCCTCATCATGGTGTGCCTTGTCGCGCTATTCACCCTGTTCCGGAGCGGGCAAGTCCATCGACCCGGAAAATAAATATCCATGCAACGAGCTAAAACCCAGTCGGGCATCCTCATTTGTCTGTTTTTTCTGGCGATCGGTCTGATTATGGCGCGGGCGGCATCGGCCACCGGGCAAAGGCAGGAGGGATACCCGCCACCTAGTGAAGCTGCGACCGAGATCCCTGCCATCGAACCGGCGACCAACCAGCCCACCGCTCTGCCCTACCCACCGGCCGGGACAGACATCAACCAACCGGCGCCCGTACCGATTGGCTCGCAAGCGATCGAGGAGGCGGCGAGCGGCAATTCGGCCACAGACATCCCCAACGCCCAACAAGAGAGCAGCCGCGGGATTCTCTTCCTGTGGCTCGGTTTCCTGGCCACGATCCTCATCCTTCTGACGAGTGTGGTCGGAGCGGCCATCCTCTTCACCCGACGCAACGAGTCCTGATGAAACGGATCGGCAAGACAGATTGATTTGATCACGGAGAACTCGACCACCCCGGCAAGCGAATCATGGCGACGAACCTTACCGTGGCTTAATCTCGGTCTGGCGGCAATCCTCGTCGTCGCCGGATTATGGTTCCTCTCCAGTCGCGTCAGTCTGGCGGCCGTCGGCACAGTGCTCATGGAAGCATCGCCGGGCTACATCGTCCTGGCCGTGGCGATCATGGTGCTGACGATCGTTCTCAAGGCGTGGCGCTGGCAATTGATGTTTCGGCCGCCGGTTCGTCTTGGCGCGGCCTTTTGGGCCGCAGCTCTCGGGCAGTACGTGAATCTGGTGATCCCTTTCCTGCGGCTGGGCGAAGTGGCGCGCCTCTACGCCTTGAATCAGGAAAGCGGCACCAGCGGCGGCCGCGCACTGGGCACGCTGGTGGTGGAAAAAACGCTTGACCTTATCTTCTTCGGCCTGACGATCGTCTTCGTCCTGCCTTTCGTCGTTTTACCCGACTTCGCCGAGCGGCCCGGGGCGTTGTCGCTGATCCTGCCCCTGGCCCTGTTGGTCGTGCTTTATCTGCTGGCCTTTCAAACAGATACCGTCATCCGGCTCTGGCGCAAGGTCATCAGCCCCCTGCCCCAACGTCTTCAGGGCTGGTTGTTGAAGCTGGCAGTCGCGGGACTGGAGGGATTGGTCGCCCTGCGTGATCGTCGCCTGAGCCTGTGGCTACTGGTTCTCACCCTGATCATCGCCGTTTTGGCAGTTGCCTTGCCTTACAGCCTCTTTCCAGCCCTCCATCTGCCTTTCAATCTGCTGGACGCGGCGTTGATCCATATCGTCGTCACCATCGCCATCGTGCCGCCCAGCACCCCGGCCAAGATAGGCGTCCTCAACGGGGCGGCCGCGCTGGCCTTATGGCAGCTTGGCCTGACGGACGAGAGCGCCATCGCCGGGTATGCGATCCTTCTGTATCTGGTCGTTGTCGTCCCCCAGCTCGTCCTGGGCATGATCGCCGCCTCGCGCAGCAAATGGCGATGGCAGAGCGCCATGGCACCAGCCGGTCACGCCGCCGGCGAATCCCCGCTCCCATGACGGCCGAAGTATCTGTCATCGTCCCCGCCTATAACGCCGAGAGTACCATCGGGGCGTGTGTGGCCGCTTTGCGAGATCAACAGTTCAACCGGCCGTATGAGATCATCGTCGTCGATGACGGATCGTTGGATACCACGGCCGCGCGGGCCGCGGAAGCCGGAGCCACTGTGATCACTATGGGGCGTGGCCGACCGGCAGCGGCCCGAAACGCCGGCATCCGCGCCGCATCGGGGGCGATCATCTGCTGCACCGACGCCGACTGTGTGCCCCATCCCGACTGGCTGCGTCAAATGTGCCTGCCCTTTGATGATCGGAAAATCGCCGCCTGCAAGGGAATTTACGCAACCCGCCAGCGCTCGCTCGTCGCGCGTTTCGTCCAGCTGGAATATGAGGATAAATACGACCTGCTGCGCCTGCAGAAGGTGATCGACTTTATTGATACCTATTCGGCCGCCTATCGGCGCGACATCCTGTTGGACAATGGCGGATTCGATGAACAGTTCGACTATCTTGAAGATCAGGAGCTTTCTTTCCGGCTGGCCGAGCGCGGCTATCGCATGGTGTTCCAGGAAACTGCCGTCGTCGATCATCTCCATAGCGCTACACCGTCCGCCTATCTGCGCAAGAAGATGACTATCGGCTATTGGAAGGCCCAGGTCGTCCGTCGTTTTCCGGGCAAGGCAGCCGGGGATTCACACACACCCCGAGTGATGAAGATCCAGATGCTGTTGGTCATGGCTTTCGTCGCCTCCCTGACCGTGGCGATGCTCGCTATCGCCGGTGGAATCGGCCGTTGGGGGAGCGCGATATGGCTATCCTTGCTGTTGCCCGCCATTCTGATGCCGGCCTTCCTGGCCACCACCATCCCGTTCATCCGCAAGGCCTGGAGCAAGGATCGCGCCGTGGCCATCATCTCACCGCTTTTGTTGTTCGGCCGGGCGGCCGCACTGAGCGCGGGTTACGTGATGGGGGTCATTTGGCCGCGCCGTGACATCAGCTCCGGAATCGCGCGCGGTGGCTTCGGGTCGCCCCTCAAACGAGGTCTGGATCTGTTTGGGGCGACGCTCGGCCTGTTATTCACGTTGGTTGTATGGCCTCTCATCGCCCTGCTAATTAAACTGGACTCCAAAGGGCCGGTTTTGTTCAAGCAGGAGCGGGTCGGCGAGCATGGCCGGACGTTCATCATGTATAAATTCCGAACGATGCAGGTTGACGCGGCCGAACGCTGGCCGGAACTGGTGACATCCCTCGGCTTGACCGAGCCGGTGCTCAAACTGGAGAATGATCCGCGCCTCACCTCCGCCGGTCGCTTCCTGCGTCGCTGGAGCCTGGATGAGTTGCCGCAATTCTGGAACGTGATTCGAGGTGACATGAGCCTGGTGGGGCCGCGCCCGGAAGAGCCGCGCATCGTAGCTTTCTATTCCGACCGGCATCGGCGGCGGCTGGCCGTCAGGCCGGGGATGACGGGGCCGATGCAGACCAACAATCGAGCCGATCTGTCTCTGGATGAGCGGGTCGATCTCGACCTGGACTATATCGAGCATCAGTCGTTCGGGCGCGATCTGGGCATACTGGCGCGCACCATCCCGGTTGTGCTGCGCGGCAAGGGAGCGCGTTAAGCGTCGAAATGGCCCAATTCAACGAGATAGCCCAACCAGCTCCCGGCGCCGCGCTTGAGGCAACTTACGGCGAACCGGCTGGATTGCAGCGACCGGCATTAGCGGCCGCTCTCATCGCATTAGGCGTCTACCTCCTCACTTTGGCGCCCGATCTGAGTTGGGCCAACGGGGCCTATGATGGAGCCGAGCTCATCACCGCCTCAGTGACGCTGGGGATCCCCCACCCGCCGGGATACCCGACCTATGTCCTGTTAGGCAAGCTATTTAGCCTGTTGCCGATGGGGACCGTGGCGTTCCGTTACAATCTGTTCTCGGCCGTCTCCGCGGCCACGGCTGTGGGTCTGGTCGTCATGACCATCGGTTCGCTTCACCCACGAATACGGCCGGCGGCGGCCATGAGCGCCGCATTGCTCTTCGGCTTTACCCCTCTGGTATGGAGTCAGGCGATTGTCGCCGAAGTGTACAGCCTGAACCTGCTCATGATCGCGGCTTTTCTGCTGGTCTGGAGCCGGCGAGGAACGGGTGCCTCAAGCAGCTTGCTGCTCGGTCTGGCAATCACAACGCACTTGACATCTCTCTTCTGGCTGCCGGCGTTTTTCATCAGCGGCCGTCGTCAGTGGAGGAGGATGACCGTCGGGCTGGCGCTGGGTCTGTCGCCGTTGCTGCTCTTGCCCTGGATGGCAGCGAGCGATAGCGCAATCATCTGGGGACGGCCGACCGATCCGACCGGATGGTGGCAGTTCATCAGCGGACAGCTGTATGCAGCCTATTTCCAGCCGGCGATCGATGTCGAGCGATGGCTTAACCTGCTACAGGCATTAGCGCTTGGGCCGGCGGCTTTTCTGGCAGGGGCCGGTCTGCGTG
Source organism: uncultured Ardenticatenaceae bacterium (assembly GCA_964466135.1). GTDB lineage: Bacteria > Chloroflexota > Anaerolineae > Promineifilales > Promineifilaceae > Promineifilum. The sequence continues at coordinate 10,987 of CAYXNH010000027.1, forward strand.
CCCATCCATCCAATGAAGATAACGGACTGCACGCCCGCTCGGCAATGACTATCTCCCGTCCGACGCCGATCTTCCTGGCCGCGACGTCGCTCCTCTATGGCGCGTTTGCTCTGTCGTACAACACCTCGGACGCTGCTGTTTTGGTTCTGCCGGCATTCCTGATCCTGGCTCTGCTTGTCGCGCCCCTGTTACAGCGGCTGGGGACGGTCGCCTATCTGCTCCCGCTGGCTCTGGTGCTCCTGACCTACGACGCGCGCGATCTTCGCCGACAACCCACGGCCCGTCCGTGGGCAGAAATCACCTTGCAATCCGCCCCGGAAAACGCGATCTTGCTCACGCCCGGCGATCACACTATCTTTACGCTCTTGTACTTTCAACAAGTGGAAGGATACCGGCCCGATTTAAGCCTGGTGGACGCCAATCTGTTCGCGTTCGAATGGTACCGTGCCCACTTGCAGGAGCGATACCCGGACATGGTGATCCCGATGGAAGATGATCTGGTCGCATTGCGCCTTGAAAACAATAACCGACGGCCGTTTTGCCTGGCGAGTCTCGTTTCCTCGCCGGAGCCACTCAATACTATGATCGGCAGTCACTTTAAGACAGGAGACGGCGCGCCTTATTTATTATGCGCCGAGGAAGCAAATTGACTTCAGGAAATCGATACTCATCTCCGGCGCCTCGACCGGACGAGACGCCCGAACAACCGGCATCCGGCGCTCCGGCCCGACGGATAGCCCGCATTTTGCTGCTCTTCGGCCTGGCGATTCTGCTGCTATGGGTGGGCTTCAAAGGCTGGCGCGTCTATCAGGCGGCGCAATCACTCATGACCGTCGAGGCTGAGGCGCGAGCGTTGATGGCCGGTGGAATCTCCCGGATCGATCCCAACCAGGCCGAAGCCCTGGTGCTGGGCGCGCGAGCCAACATTGTTACGCTGCATGATGAGTTGAGCTTCATCCGGCCGTTTGCCCCCTATCTCGGCTGGATCCCCAAACTGGGGCCGACGCTTGCCGCTTCACCCTACTTGCTGGACATGGCCGATGCCGGATCAGAGGCGGGCGCACTGGCCGTCAGCAGCCTGAAACCGGCGCTGGCGATCTTCCAGCGCGACGATTTCAGCGCCATGCGCCTGGGCGAACTGCTGCCCGTTTTTTCGGCCGCCGCGCTCAATTTAGAGGCAGCCACGGACGCGCTCGAACGCTATTCGGCCGCCCGAGCGGAACTGGATGGCGCCATCAAGGCCGAAGCATTGCCCTGGCGCGTACGTCAACTGTTGCAACTCTCAGACAAATTAATGCCTGCGGCCGAGGGCGGGCTGGCTTTGGCGCCTTACCTGCCTGAACTACTGGGGCAAGACGGCGTACGGCAATACCTCCTCATGGCCCAGAATGAGGATGAACTACGGGCCACTGGCGGCTTTCTGACCGGCGTGGGTCTGCTTACCGTCGAAAACGGCCAGATTCGAGACCTTGATTTTGGAGATGCCAATCAGGTCGATAATTGGCAGGAAAAGCCGTATGGATTCCCGCCCCAGCCATTTTATGATTTCATGGGACTGGAATTATTCCTGTTCCGTGATTCCAACTACTGGCCGGATTTTCCCACCTCCGCGCAGAAAGCACTGGAACTCTATGCCTACGGCCGGGACGTTCCCCTGCCCGATGGCGCAATTGCCATCGATCAGGAGTTTATGCGTATCCTCGTCGATGCCACCGGCCCGGTGCCCATCCCCGGCACAGACCAGATCATTACGGCCGATAATCTGCTGCAAACGTTGCGACAAGCCCGTGATATTCAGGAAGGACAAGAGGTCCGGGAATGGGTGAATAATCGCAAGGCTTTTCTGAGCGGATTTGCCGCGGCCATTCTGGCCAAGATGGAGATGGATTTCGGCTCGATCGATCCGGTCAAGCTGGCCGGGAACATGGCCGGAGCAGTCCAAAACAGGCACCTGTCGATCTACATACGCGATGCTGAAATCGCCGGCGCTCTGGCCGCAATCGGATGGGACGGCCACCTTCCGCAATCGCCGCCGGGTGATTTCTGGATGGCCGTCGATACCAATATGGGCTACAACAAAGCCAATATTCTGGTCGAACGCGCCTTCACCTACGACGTCGCTCTGGAAAACCAGCCCGCGGCGACGTTGACGATCGATTATCGCCACACCGGCCCGGCCAGTGAAGAACCGTGTATGCAAGGCGTGGAGGATGAGTTCGAATTGGCGGCCGATTATCTGGCTCTGGCCGATCAATGCTACTGGAACTTCCTGAGGGTATACGCACCTCTGGGAAGCAAGCTACTCGATTCAAGTCACCACATCGTGCCCAGGGAGACGCTTCTTGTCAGCGACACATGGGATAGCGACGGCCAGACGATCGATGATCTGCCGTGGCTGACAACGTTCGCCAACTTCCTTCTGCTGCCGCGGGGCGAGACCACGACAGCTTATTTCCATTATGAGCTGCCGGCTGGAATCATTGAATCGGATGGCGCTGATTCGATTTACCGGCTGGCCATTTACAAGCAACCGGGGACAAGGGCGGAGCCGTTGCGACTGACGATCACCTTACCCGAAGGCGCTTCGCTGCTGGAAACGCATCCGGCTCCAACGCAAGTCGATGGGAATCGCCTTGTTTTTGAAATGGAATCGAACGCCAATACCGAGATAAGCATCCGCTATCGCTGATGACAAGAGGAGTTGCGATCGGTATGGAGGAAAAAGAAGATGTTTAAACGCAACCTGTATACTATCCTGATGGCGCTTGTCATAGTGTTCGTCCTTGCCGGCATCCCGGCCGTTTGGGCGCAAACTATCCCACCACGAACGCCGACCCCCAATCCGAATCAACCTAGCCCACAGCCATCGGCGACATCGGCCAATCCCGGCGCCAGTCCTTCGCCGAATGCAACCGAACCGTCCGGCCCCGGGCCAAGCACCACCCCCGATGCAGGTTCCACCACCGCCCCGGGAGCTTCTCCGGCCACGGCTGTGCCGACCACGGCCGCGCCGGGCAGTGGGCCAGGATTACCGGCAGCCACAGTCCCCTCCAGTCAACCGGGCACGGGACCGGGTGGTGTAAACCCGCCAGGTGCGGGCGGCAACGTGCCCGGCACGGGGCAGCAGCCCGGCACCGGCGCGACTGGGACATGCGACGAAACGCCCTACGTCAAGGCGATTGCGACCGTGACCGTCTTTGCCGGGCCAGGTACGGATTACCCGGTGGTCGCCGAACTAGGAGCCGAGGATATGCGACCGATCATCGGCCGCCCCTTCTATGCTCAATGGTGGCAAATTCAATTTAACCAGGAAACAGCTGGATGGGTGGCTGACGCCGAAGTAGATGAATATGGCAATACCGCTCTGGTTCCTGTGGTTGATACGCCGCCGATTAACGGCAATACCCCCACCCCCGGCGCGATCTGGAACCCGACACCGCTGCCACTATTGACCTGCGTGCCGACGCCGACGCCAACCTCAACTCCAACTTCCGAGACCTCAACGGCGGATGTCTCACCATCCGGCGGCTCCGGGACCCAGGGTGACGCTCAGCCGACACCGACCGTGGGCATGGTTTCGGCCGAAATTGGCGGCAGCGCGCCGGTGATCGGGGAGACGGCCGTGACCGCCGATGGCCCTTCCGGCTCGGGCATCAGCTCGCGAAGCTCCGAGGCTTCCCGAGCCGCATCGCCCACCAGCACGATGAATTTGATCCTGCCGTTGGCCGGATTAGCGTTGATCGGCGGCGGCATCATCCTGGCCCTGACCTCTCGCAAACAAAGCGGGGCGAAGACGGACACGACCGACACGACCAAAAAATAATTCAGGGCGTGTCTTCCACCCGGATCGTGAACGGCAGACGATAGTTGTCGGAACCATCGGCCGTCGTCAATCGGCGGCCGGTGGTGGAATCATACAGACCAACGACCAGTTGTGCCGCTCCGCGATAGTCAGTGTCGCGCCAGGCCAGCTCGTGCGGGTCGATGATATATTCTTCCGGCAGCCATTCATCGGTCGGCCGCCGGCCATTATCCGGCAGGGAGTCCTGCTGGGCGATGAGCGCCCCGTCCTCGCCGACCAGGTGAACGAACACGGTGTAGCTGGTCGGGATCGCTCCCTGGCTCGAGTTCCAATAAAGCGTGATCGGTAAAGCGCCGGCTGTAGTAATGGCCTCCGACGGGGAATCAAAGCCGATCAGTGTGATGCCATGTTCAAATCGGGCATCGACCGCAGTTTGAACGGCCGGCTGCTCGAAAAGTACCTCCGAGCCGGAGATCGTCACCTCTCCGAGATTCTCAACCCGGCCATCGACCACGATCACCAGATTGGCCTTGCCTTCAACCCCGGCCGGAATCCGGACGTCGCGATACTCATGGACAATCTCGCCACGTTGCCAGCGGTCTGTCGGGTAACGGCCGTTGGCCAGGGCGTCGCTGTTTTCGGCCAGAACCGCGTCATTTTGTTCCAGCCTCAACAAGGGACGCAGATCGGGCAGGCTGTCGGCCGTCGAGCGCCACGTCAAGCCCACGCGAATTGCCTGCCCGGGCCGATAAGGGCCGGAACCAAACGATGCCCCTATCAATTGCAGGCCGTCGGTCATCTCGATGAGCGTCTCCCACAGCAGCGGCGAGGACGCGTCATAGGGGCTTGGGTCCAATCCAACGGGGGTAGACAGCGCCACGGAACCCAATGGGATCAACCGGCCGACAGGGTTGCCACCCGCATCAAGGCCCTCCAGCGGAGTCATCGTGGCATCATCCTCCCGGTAGACGACCATCTCCAAAGCCATCTCAACCGGAGGCGTCCCAAGTGACAACGGCAAGAGGTGATAGGTCACGACGACCTCGCCGGGCCGCCAATGCTCGGCCGTCGCTCCGGCATCGTTGAGCAAGGTCGTATCGAGTTGCGAGACGCGCTCGCCTGTTACCGGGTCGCGCAACATGAGACCGGCCCGGTAAGGACGAGCTTGCATCCCATCCTCCCCTGCCTCGGACACCCGCCAGCACAGAGCCACCGCCACGGCCGTATCCGACTCCGCCCCCTGCTCAACCCAGGCCGATTCCAGATGCAGCGCATCAAAATGCACTGCGGGGCGCGTCAGGCCGGGCGAGCCACAGTCGGGCAGCGGTCCCGGCCGTTGGGACAAACGATACTCGCGCAGACTCACATCATTGAAAGTGGTCACGCCCAGCCGATAGCCACGACGCTCCAGTTCAAACGGCAGCCGGCCCTGCCAATCCCTCATGCTGCGTGGATATTCGACCGTGTAGACGCGGCCGGTCTCGGCGCAGGGTTTCTCTCCCGTACAATCCAAAGCGCTTAACAAATGGGAAGCCGGATCATGGAGGGAACTCGGCAGATGGGGCATCAGAACGGCCGCTTCACCGCTATATTCAAAGGGCAACGACCAATCGGTATCGGGTATGAATACCACATCGCCGGGCACAGTGACCGATTCCAGATAGGACGCCACTCCCCGGATATCGGGCTTTGTCGTCGCGGGGTCGAAGAAATAGTGACCCAGCCCATAGAAGCTCAGCGAAACGACAGCGGCGGCCAGAGCCAGGCTCGCCAGCCGCGCAGCCCAATGACGAGCGGGATAGACCAGAAAAGCGATCAGCGGAACCAGCATCGCGGCAAACATGGCGATGTAGCGAGGATGGGAGAACGAGCGCACATTCCAGACAAACAGCGCGGCCAGGAGGGGTACGAGCCAGTGAGCCGACAACATGGAAACGGCCGACCAATGCAACCGCCTCGACCGCAAAATATGGTACGCTATCAGGCCGACGGTCAGGAACGCCGTCGCACCGGCTGTCAGCCGCACGAATCCGTCGGCCAACGATCCGGCAAGCCCCGTCAGATGAAACACCCACACCTGCGAGAGAAGGTACGAGAGCGGCACGGGATCGGTGGTGAACGTTCCCGCGCCGGCCTCGGCCTGGACGGCCGCCCAGTTGACCGCCACGCCGATGAGCCAGGGCAGGCAGGCGACAGCCACGACGATATGAGCAACGCTCCAGCGGCGCGCTCCCACCCAATCGCGCTGCCGCAGGAGCGTTACCAGCCCCCAGAGAGCGATATAAGCCACGCCAAAGACGACGATATAATGCAGGTGCAGGCCGATCCATTGGATGACAACCAGATAGACTAACGGGCGCGTGCCCACCTTCTTGGCCGCCATCAGCCGCCCGGCCAGCAAGAGGGCCGCGATGTAGATCAGGGGCAGCATGGCGTAGACGCGGATCTCCTGTCCGTAGATGACCGACAGCGGCGACAGAAGCATCAGGACGCCACCGATCCAGGGCAATGCGGTTCGACCTGAATTTCCGCTCCAATGACGGACGGCCGTGAAGACCAAAGCCACCTGCGTCAGACTGGCCAACACGCTCAGATAACGACCGGTGAACGGTGACACGCCGACAAGCGCAAGCCAGCCCTTGAGCAGGAAGAAATAGAGAGGCGGGTGGATGTTGTCCAGCCGATCGCGGATGATCTCGGCCCAACTGGACGTCGCCAAATGCAGGCTGATGCCCTCATCCCACCACAGGCTTTGAAAGTCGAGCCGAAACAGGCGCAAGGCAAAAGCCGCCAGCAACAGCGCGACGAGAAGATAGAGAGAATGGGTTCGCCGTTTGTCTGGCATCATTATCGGCTTAGGGTGAGGTCACGCGAATGACCAGCGGGAGGATGACGTAATCCTCCCCTACAAACCCGTCGTCGCCCTCCACAAACGAATTGGCCGGCAGGCGCGCTCCGCTCTCGGCCGAATAAAGCCCCACGCGGAGGCGATAATCTCCCGGCGGCAGATCGGACGGCAGGGGGATCGGGAAGCGGTCGATGACGATCTGCCCGGCGTCCAAAATGTTGGTCGGCAACCCGCCGGGCCAATGATCCGCAACCTGGACGATATTGTCGTTGCCGTCCAGCAGGTGGGCAAAGACGGTGAATACCTCACCATGCGCGGCATATTTCCGCCAGAACAGGGTCAACTCCGGTGATTCGCCCGGCCTGGCCGATAGCTCCGTCGTGTCAAGCCCGAGCAAATCCAGCGCGCTAAAGCTCACCAGATACGGCACCGGGACATCAACCTCGTACAGCCGGTCGATATTGTTGATCTGAATCTCGCCCAGCGTTTGCGATTCGCCAAGAGAAGAGCCATCGGTCGGCCCAACCGTCAGGGTAAAACGGCCGGGAAGCAGATCCGGCGGCAACGGGACGCGATATTTCTCCTGAATGGTCTCGCCGACGCGCCACAGGCCGGTATCATAACGGCTGAGCGGCCCCAGGTGGATGATGCGGGTCTCCTCCCCTTCCGATTGCCGAAGGCCCCAGGCAAGGTTTAAGCCGGCAGGAAGCGATCCTTCCGGCACGTGCCAGAACAGTTCGACGGATAGTTCGCTGCCTGCCAACGCCTCCGCTGGAATCTTGCCATGACCCAATAGTCTCAACTGCCCATCCAGCCAGCTCGTTTCAACGTAATGCGGCACTTGCAGGCGCGACGCCGATATAACCTCTTCCGACGACGACACGGTGATCTCGCCCGCCTTGAAAGCAACCCCCTGGAACCCTTCTTCCCCGAGGTGCACCGGCAGCCGCCCGGCCGTCTGGGCATCGATGACCGACAGAGCGATCTGATAGCTCGCGGGAGGGATACCCGGCGGCAACTCCAGTAGGTAGCGAACGACGCCGGTCTCAACGGTCGGCCAGTCACTTGGATGAAAGTGATATTCGTTTAGCAGGTCCGTCTCCTGGGATGTCCAGGTGTTGCCGTATTCATCCACGACAACTATGCGCAGAATCAGGCGTGCATCGGGTGGCGCGGGAGCCGGAAGTCGCCAGCGGACAGAGAGTGCGACAACATCGTCAGCGACCGCTTGCGCATACGCCGTGAGATCGATGCGGTCGCCAAATGAGACCGGAGCGGCAAGAACCGGTGGCATGGCGGCCGCGGCAGGCGATGGGTTGTGGTAGACCCAGGCCTGATCCAGCCCACCAAATTGAACCGTATGGATTAACTCCAGGCCTCGTGACTGGTCATTCCAATCCGCCGGGTTAAGCTGGCGGCCGCCGAGGGTAACGATGGTATAGTCGGCCGACTCGGGATCGTCCAAGCCATCGACCAGCGTGGTTCCGGCGAAAAAGGGAGCCAGGGCGGGAACGATCCCGGCGATGGCCCGCTCGCTCTCGACCGCGGGTTGGGTTTGTGTCAGCCATCGGCCGCCTGCGCCGATGCCCTCTCCCCAGCCGGCGGGCAGAACGGCGACGGCCGTCTGCGGCCCGCCAACAAGCGGATTATAGGCCGCCAGCGGATAGGCGGCATAAACCAGCCAGTAGACGGCATGGCCGAGAATCGCCAACGCCAACACCCGGCGACCGATCCGCCAATCGCGACTCGCCCATTTGGCCCAGACGACGGCCGCCGCCACCAGCAGCGCGGGCACGACGGGCAGGATATAGCGGTCGAATTTCTTGGCCGCGGGGGTGATGGCCACCAGAAACAGAACGGCCCAAATCAGGAGCAACAGGATCGGGCAGGCGCCGGAACTCGTTTTGCCGCGATCTTTCCGCCAGTCTATCAGCAGCGCCGCCGCCGGAAATAGCGCCAGCCAGACGACTGGACCGAGACGCCAGAGAAGCACCACCGGGTAGAACAGGGGGCCATGATCAAAGGCGACCCGGCCGAGGAAAAATGTCTCGCGCAGGGCTTCCTCCAGGTGGCGATTGGCGCTGCCGCCAACCGTGGCCAGAACGGCCGCCGGGGAAACCCACAGGGCGGGATAGAGGGCAAGGATGACGATCAGGCACGCCGCGCCCCAGACGGTGCCGCTGCGCACCAAGGCAGCCACACGAGCCATCGTAGGTCGCCCACTATCGCGCAATCGAACCCATAGCATGGCCAGCCCACTAACGGGCAGGAGCAGGAGCGTGGGGGTCTTGGTTAGGACGGCCAGGCCGGCCAACGCCCCGGCTGCGGCCAACCAGAGCCAGGCTCTCTTTCCTGTTACGTCCGGCATCAGGCCACCGGCCAGCGTCAGCAACGATAGAGTGATAAACGTGGCGCTGAGTCCGTCCACATGGAGCAACCCGGATAGCCCAACCAGAAAGGGATCGAGGGCCAGGAACAACCCGACGACGGCCGCCGCCCTGCGCCCCCAGAGGTGACGAGCCAGAAGATAGGCGGCCACGATACCGAGGCTGTTGACCAACACCACCGCGACGCGGCCGCCGGTCAACAGGACGGCCAGATGGCGGAACGCCTCGACATTGTCAGGCGTCAGGGTAGCCATCCTGGTCAGCCAGTCGTAGGATTCGCGCGCGCTGCCGATGAGCCAAAGCTGGACGGTCATGCCCGCCGCGCCAAGCCACGTGGTCGTCACGCCCGGATGCCCGGCGATAAGCGTGTCCGCCCAGCGTCCATCAAGCAATGCCTCGCGAAACTGGAGCGAGCGATAGACCCAGATCGACTCATCGGGGGTGATGTAGCGGCCGATGGCCACCAGGCGAGGAAGGAGTGCCAGCACAAAAATAAGGACAGGAAATAGCTGGAAGAACCGCTTAGGCACGCTTCGGCGCTCCACCCCATCGAAAAATTTTGCATGTCCAGCCATCATCGCAACGTATACAATACATTAGTTTTATTGCCAAGTGACCCAAACCAAGTATAATCCGTCAAAATTGGGCGCTGGGGATTACCTCTGGCGCAGGTGGGTATTTTAGGAAAAATGATTGACTCCGAATTTGGTGACGCCGAACACCCCATGAACTTTCTCCTCAACGAGGAAGTGTATTTCCCAACCGCCGGAGAGATCCGGTCGGGCCGTATCGTTGAGTTTCGTAACAACGAAATCCTCGTCGATATCGGGGCCAAGTCCGAGGGGCTTATTCCCAGCCAGGAAACGGCGGGATTTGACTCAGCAACTCGGGCGCTGTTGCAGGAAGGAGAGGAGATCCTCGTCTTTATTGCCAACCCGGAAGACAACAATGGCAATATTATTCTTTCCTATCGTCGCGCGGCCGAAGAGCAGGATTGGCAACTCGCCAGCGAGCTTCTGGAATCCCAGGAAGCGATAGACACCGAGATCGTCGGCTTCAACAAGGGCGGCGTGCTCGTCGGTGTAGGTCAGTTGCGTGGCTTCGTGCCCAATTCCCAACTGCGACGCGACCGCATGCCCGAAGGCGACCCCGATAACCGCCAGCGCTCCTATCAATCGCTGGTCGGCCAACCCATGCTGGCCAAGGTGATCGAGGTCGATCGGCCGCGCAATCGCCTGATCCTGTCCGAACAAGCCGCCTCGCGAGAAATACGCCAGGCGCGCAAGAGTGAACTATTCTCCTCGCTGGAGGAAGGCGCGGTCTTTGATGGACATGTCGTCAATCTGGCTGATTTCGGCGCATTCGTCGATATCGGCGGGGTCGAAGGGCTGGTGCATCTGTCGGAGATGAGCTGGAAACGCATCCAGAAGCCGGGCGACATGCTGCAAAAGGGCGACGCCGTGAAGGTACAAATCCTCAGCGTCGACCAGGATCGCCAGCGGGTAGCTCTCAGCATGAAACGGCTGGAATCAGACCCGTGGACGCGCATTGAGGACCTCTATCGTGTCGGGCAGCTCGTCGAGGCGGAGATCACCCGCCTGACCAAGTTTGGAGCGTTCGCCCGTGTGAATGATGATTACCAGCTGGAAGGACTGATCCATATCTCCGAGTTGGCCGAAGATCGCGTCGAGCAGGCGCGGGATGTCGTCAAGCCCGGCGACAAGATCACCGTCCGCATCATTCGTCTGGACCCCAAGCTGCGGCAAGTCGGCCTGAGTCTGCGCCAGGTGGCGTCGGATAAATATATCGAGGAAGACATGGCCATGCTGAACACAATGCAGGCTGCAACATAGCATAGGGATCCCTTTATTCGCATGAATTTCCCTGAGGTGGAAAGCCGTGAACTCTAAGAATTGGGAACGATTCACTCAACGCGCTCGCAAGGTGTTGAGTCTGGCCCAGGATGAGGCGGAACGTCTCAACCACAGTTATATCGGCAGTGAACACGTATTGATCGGCCTGTTGCTGGAAGACGGCGGCGTTGCTGGTCGCGTTCTGCGCGACCTTGGCCTCGAGGTGACGCGCGTGCAGGCCATGGTCGAGCGTCTTTCCGGTGGTCAGGGAACCCGCACCCCCTTCTCGAAGACCGAGCTTTCACCCAGCACCAAGCGGATCCTGGAATACGCCATCGAAGAAGCCCGGCGGATGAGTCAGCATTACATCAGCACGGAGCACCTGCTCCTCGGTCTGGCTCGCCAGAATGAGGGGCTGGCCATCGACGTGCTGCGCAAATTCGGTATCAGCGCCGAGCAGATCCGGCGGCAAACGCGCCGCATGCTGAAGGAAAGCTCCACCACGACGGCCGAGGGGCAGCCACAACAACAACAGCAGCAGCGTCGGCAGCAGCCGGCCAAGAAAGAAAAGAGCAAGACGCCGTTGGTTGATCAGTTGGCGACGGACCTGACTGCGCTGGCGCAGGAGTATGCGCTGGACCCGGTCATTGGCCGCCAAACGGAGATCGAGCGTGTCATTCAGATTTTGGCCCGCCGGACGAAGAACAACCCGGCCCTGATCGGCCAGCCCGGCGTGGGCAAGACAGCCATCGTCGAAGGTCTGGCGCAACGTATCGTCGATGGACAGGTTCCTGAATCGCTGCATAACAAGCGCGTCCTGCAGCTGGACGTGGGCAGCCTGGTGGCGGGCACGATGTACCG
>CAYXNH010000028.1:0-16663 GCA_964466135.1 uncultured Ardenticatenaceae bacterium
CGGCTTGGCGGCGACTTATTCAGCCGCGACCGGCGAGCTGACGATCACCGGTCAGGGCACGGTCGTTGATTACGAACAGGCGCTGCGGAAGCTGACCTACTTCAACACCTCGGAGTCGCCCGACGTCACAGACCGCACGGTAGAGGTGACGGTCAGGGATGGAGAGAAGATCAGCCCGCAGGCCACGGCGACGATCACAGTTCAATCCGACAATGATGCCCCTGTGCTTGATCCCGACTGTGCCATGACGATGGGCAGTATCGACGAAGACAGCCCGCCGTCGAGCGGCAAGACAGTCGCGGAAATCATCAGCTCGGGCAAGAAGAATGGGGTTTCGTGCGGCCCGATCACGGATAAGGATGGTACCCTCAAGGGATTTGCTGTCATCGGGATCGACGCGACCAATGGAAAATGGCAATACTCGGCTGATGGGGTCGTCGATTGGCTGGATTTTCCCGCCGTATCGAACACGTCGGCCGTGTTGCTGGATGAATCCGCTCGCATACGGTATATTCCTAACCTCAATTATAATGGCCTACCCAGCTTCTCGGTCAGGGCCTGGGATCGTTCGGGGGGCAAAATCAGCGGATCGACGGGCGTTGATGTCTCGGACAACGGCGATCCGACCCCCTTCAGCGAAGCCACCGCCAAGGTGACGCTCTCCATAGCCGCCGTCAACGATCTGCCCATCGTTGATCTGAACGGCGCAGGATCGGGAAACGACTATAACACCCAATTTTTTGAAGGCGGGCCTCCGGTTTTCATTGCCGGGTATGAGGCAACGATCACCGATCCGGATCATAAGAAGTTGATGAAACTGACGGTCACGCTCAAGAATCGGCCGGATGAGACGGCGGAATCGCTGGCAATCCTTGCCCCGCCGATAAGCGCCATCACGATCAAGCCATACGATCCGGCTACGGGGGTCCTTGTCCTGGAGGGAGAGGAACTCAGCGCCAAATATGCAGATATTTTGCGTCTGGTCACTTATATCAATACATCCGAATCGCCCTCGGCTGCCGATCGCACCGTGACGGTTGTCGCCAATGACGGTATGGGCGATGGCCCCCCGGCGACAACCACGATAAAAATACTTCCGCCCAACAGCGCTCCGATCCTCAACCCGGCGGCAATATTAACGCTGACTGATATTGATGAAGACACCCTTGCTCCACCAGGCGCAAAAATAGCGCAGATATTGGCGAACGCGACCGACATGAGCGGCAAACCGATCGATCCTGTCACCGATCCTGATAATGGTGCACTTGAGGGTATCGCCGTCATCGGCGCCGGCCCAGACACAACCAAAGGGCAGTGGCAGTATAGTCTGACAGATCCGGCCGTGCCCGGCAGTTGGAAACCGATCAGCGGCGCCACGGAAAAGACCGCGCTGCTGCTGTTCGATACAGCCTGGCTGCGCTTCCTTCCCGCGGCCAATTATCACGGTCCCGCCGATCCTCTTACCATTCGCGCCTGGGACAGAACCACGGGCGGGAATGGGCAATCCGGGGTGGATACGACCGTTTCCGGCGACAATACCGCCTTTAGCGTTGATACAAACAGCATCACCACCCAGATTAAGGCGGTCAACGATCCTCCGCTCCTGAGCGGCATCCCCACCGAGCCGCTGGCCTATGTGGAGACTAACCCGACTCTGGTGCTGGCCCTGGCGGACGCACTGACATTGACCGATCCCGATAGTCCGAAGATGACCTTGGCAACGATCCAGTTGACGAACCCGGCTGACGGCAACGCCGAACTGCTTTCGGTCACTACCGACGGCACAAATATTACATCGACATATAACGGAGGCATCCTGCAACTGACCGGCGAAGAAACGATCGCGGCTTATCAACAAGTATTACGCACCGTAGCCTACCGCAATACCTCGCGTGATCCCGACCCGGTAGATCGAATCATCAATTGGTCGGTTTTCGATGGGAAGGCTGGCTCGCCGATGGTGTCGATGGTTGTCAAGGTTCAGCCGGTCAATGACCCGCCGGAACTCGACCTCGACGGTGTTGGGCCCAATGTGGATTTCGCCACGATTTTCTATATCAACCGCGGGCCGGTGCCCATCGTCGCCCCCAGCCTGGTCCTGATCGATCACGATAACACGACGATTAAAGCGGCTACCATCCGGATCGCGAACCTGAAAGATGGCTCGTCGGAGGCTTTGTCGGCCGATTCCATTGAAGGGAGCAATATCACCCCCAGTTATGATCCCGTCACCGGCGTGCTGAGCCTTGTCGGCGCATCCAGTGTTGCCAACTACCAGCAGGTTCTGCGCACGGTGACTTATGACAACAAAAAAGCCAAGCCCGACGTTGAGCCGCGGATCATAGAGTTCACCGTGAAGGACAACAAGGACGGCCTCAGCGAGACCCGAAGATCCACCGTGTCGTTCGTCGTCGCACCAACAGTTCACCTCTTCATGCCCATGACGACATGGGCCTATCGTCGCGCCGAAGAACCGAATAATGCATGCTCCCAAGCGATGGATGTCCATCTGAACGTCGATGAGACATTTAATATCTCCGCCGGCGACACCAGCGACTGGTTTTTTTTCGACTTGCCATCGGCCGCCAACCTGACGATCGAACTGCGCGATTTCCTGCCCAAAAAGGGACAGATTCAGATCAGCAAGGAGAAGACGCCGGGGCAGGGGTGTGGGCCAAACTCGAGTAACCTGGAACGGATCGGCTACATCGGTAGCTTGAAACCTGAAATGATCATCAAGCTCGGCCAGACGGCGCCCGGCCGCTATTACATCTGGATCAGCAATGATGATACGGCAGTCGCGACCGGTCAATATCGCCTGTTTGTTCGAGCGCCATAAAACGCTTGACAGAACCGCCCACTCGTTCTATAATTTCGCATAATACTGTTAAGTGAACATAACAGGTATTGGAAAAATAGTAGCGGGAGGCGGTAATGGATTCCAAACCACAACGCGAGTTGTTTGCTGACACACAGACTGAGGGGGACGCCAGTCAAAGGGCAACATTCCTTACGCCGGAAGCATCGTTGCAGGCCGCTTTAGGCATGTTTGAACGCTATCTGATGGATGAGGGCTTCGCGCTCAACACCGTGAAAGCCTTCGTCAGCGACATCCGCTTGCTCGGCCGCTATCTGGGCATCGGCACGCCGATCGGCGAGATCGGCACAAAGAATCTCAACGACTACCTGCATTGGCTGACCGACGAGCGAGGTATTCCTTGCAGCCCCAAATCCTATGCGCGCCGTGTGACCGCGCTCAAGGTATTCTTTCGCCAACTATATGAGGCGGGCGCGATCCCGCAGGATCCGTCGGCGGCGGTGATCCAGCGGAGCGTCAGCAGCCCGCTGCCGGATGCCCCGCGCGTTGGCGATGTCAGCCGCGCCTTGGAAGTCGCCAATGCCTGGCGGGTGGGGGACGCCGACCACAAGCCGGACGCGCGACCCTATCTGCTGTTGAGCTTGCTGCTCAAGACGGGGATCAAAAAGGGCGAGGCGATGGCCATCGTCCCCAATCACATCGACGACAGCGATCCCGACAAGCCGGTGCTTTACGTGCGCTACGCTAATCCACGGCTTCGCTACAAGGAACGCAAGGTGCCTTTGGACCCCGAATGGCTCGAAGTCCTGGATGAATATATCCAGCAGTATCGCCCGACGGATACGCTGTTCACCTGCACGGCGCGAAACCTGGAGTACATTCTGCGTGACGTGGCCGAGGCGGCCGAACTGTCCCCCGGCGTTATCTCGTTCGAGAATCTGCGCTGGGCGTCGGCGCTACAGGATTGGCGCGATGATGTCGAGCAGGACGACATCCGCCAGAAGCTCGGCCTGTCGAAGATCGGCTGGCGCGAGACAAAGACGAAGTTGCGCCGTCTGGCCGAGCGGGAGCAGATCGACCCGGAGATGGCCTAGTCTTCGTCCTGATCCGGTTCGGGATCCGGCCGGGGCGGCTTTTCGAATAAGAAGACTTTTTCTCCCGGCTCGATGACATCGAAGCTGATCTCACGCCGCTCGACCTCGAGTTTTTCCGTTTTTTCCGGCCAGGTATAGTAGAGAACCGCCACCAGCCGGTAGGGGTTGGTCGGTTCGGCGTCGCGTAAGTGCATCGTCAGGCGGAAGGTGGGGGCCATCGACTCAATGACGATCAGTGAGCTGACCGTCTCACCCTTGGCGTTGGTGATGACGATGTCGATGGACGGCCGTTCCATGAATGGCGACAATTCGGCGCCAAAAGCCACCCGTCGCAAGTCGGAATAGATGTTCAGGGTGATGCTGCGCAGCCGCACATCTTCGCGCGGGCGGGGTGGGTCCAAAGGGTCGGTGAAAAAATTAAAAGCCATGTTTCTTGTCCGGTCTGCGTCAAGTCGCAGGATGTTTAATCGGCCGTGGCGGGTTCGCCGGAAGGCTCGCCTTTCTCGTGGACGGGCACAGCGGCGCGACCGCCGTGAGCGGGTTCCGACTTTCGCTCGAATAGCCGCAGCTTCTCCAGAATCTGCACCAGCTCAACCTGCCATTCATGGGTGCCGCGATCGATCTTCAGCCAGATGGCGCTCTTGCTGACTCGCACGGACTCGCCCAGATAGCGTTGCAGGTGATAGCGGTCCAGGCCATCCAGTTCGGCGATGCGGATACGAATCTGCCCCGCCTCGGTGACGACGGCATTGACGGCGGCCATCTGGGCCAGCGCCTTGACGCGAATCTGATAGAGCAGGTTGTGCAGCGGGTCGGGGATGGGGCCGAAGCGGTCGGCCAGTTCGGCAGCCATCTCGTCGATCTCGGCCAGCGTGTCCAGCGTGGCCATGCGCCGGTAGAGCCGCAACCGCAGCAGTGTATCCGGTACGTAGTCCGTGGGAATGTAAGTGGCCAGCGGCAGGTCGATGAGCACGTTGTCGGGTACTTCGGCGGGCACGATCTCGCCCCGCAGCACGGCTTTGCGTCGCTTGACGGCCTTGGTCAGCAGCCGCGTGTACATGTCGAACCCGACAGTGGCGATGTGGCCGCTCTGTTCGCCCCCCAGGAAGTCGCCCGCGCCGCGAATCTCCATGTCGCGGACGGCGATCGAGTAGCCGGAGCCGAGTTGGGTGTGTTCGGCGATGGTCTCCAGTCGCGCCTGGGCATCGACCGTCAGCGTTCGCCAGGGGGCATGGAAGAAGTAGGCATAGGCCCGGCGCGTGCCCCGGCCCACGCGGCCGCGCAGCTGGTAGAGCTGCGACAGCCCGAACTGCTCGGCCCGATCGACGATCAGCGTGTTGGCGTTGGGGAAATCCAGCCCGCTCTCGATGATGGTCGTGCTCAGGAGGATGTCGACCTTCCCCTCGGCGAATTCGACCATGATCTTCTCCAGTTGTCGCTCGCTCATCTGTCCGTGGGCGACGACGATACGCGCTTCGGGCACCAGGTTCTCCATCCGCTTGCGCACGATATGGATGCTCTGGACGCGGTTATGGACCAGGAAAATCTGCCCGCCACGGTCCAGCTCGCGCAAGATGGCGGTGCGCATGCGGGATTCATCCGCCTCGCCCACGTAGGTTTCCACCGGCAATCGTTCGGCCGGGGCGGTGTCGATGATGCTGATGTCGCGGACGCCGGTGAGGGCCATGTGCAGTGTACGGGGGATGGGGGTGGCCGTCAGCGTTAGTACGTCCACCTCGGTGCGCCATTGTTTCAGCTTTTCCTTGTCGGCCACGCCGAAGCGCTGTTCCTCGTCGATGATGACCAGTCCTAAATCCTTGAACGAGACGTCGTCCGATAGCAGGCGATGGGTGCCGATGATGATGTCGATCTGCCCCTCGCGCAATTTACCGGTGATTTGCCGTTGTCGGGTGGGGGTGCGGAAACGCGACAGCATCTCGACCGTGACCGGGAAGGAGGCTAACCGTTCCTTGAAGGTGTTATAGTGTTGTTGGGCCAGAATGGTTGTTGGCACGAGCATGGCCACTTGCTTGCCGTCCATGACCGCCTTGAACGCGGCGCGGAGGGCGACCTCCGTCTTGCCGTAGCCGACGTCGCCGCAGATGAGTCGATCCATGGGGTTGGATCGCTCCATGTCGTCCTTGACCTCGCTGATGACGCGCAGCTGGTCCTCTGTCTCATGATAGGGGAAAGCGGCTTCCAATTCGGCCTGCCAGTCGGTATCGACGGGAAAGGCATGGCCGGAGATGGTCTCGCGGGTGGCGTAGAGGTCTAGTAATTCCTGGGCCAGTTCATCGGCCGCGCGTTGAGCGGCCGCCTTGGCCTGTGTCCAGGTTCGCTCGCCCAAGCGGTTTAGCGTCGGGTCGGCGTCGTCAGGGCCGATCCACTTGCCCATTCGGTCGGCGTGATGGACGGGGACGTAGAGCGTGTCGCCGTTGGCATACTCCACCAACAGGTATTCGCGTTCCATCCCACCCAGATTGCGCACGACCAGCCCCTGGAATCTGCCGATGCCGTAATCCAGATGGACGACGTAGTCGCCCTGCTTGATGTCGGCGAAGAACGTCTCCGGCGCGGTGGCGCGGGGTTTGCGTTGTCGCCGGGGGGCGGGGCGGCTCCAGCCGAATATCTCGGCGTCGGTCAACAGATGGAGCAAAACGCGATGGTCTTCCTGGCGCACCAGGATGAACCCCTCGGCCAGGCTGCCCTGCACGAAGGTGATGCTGCCGTCTGGCGGCACATCCGGCAGGGCCTCCAGCGGAGCGACGCCCGTTCGGCCGGTGCCGGCATCGACGGCCGTCACCACCGGATCGACCGCATCAGAGCCGGTTTGATTCGTCGCATCGGCCTTGATCAATGGTTCCAGCGTGCGGATGAGCGTGCCGCCATCTTCGCCCCAAAGCTCGGCCAGTCGGGTCGCTTGCCGGCTGAAGACGACTACCCGCTCGCCCTCGCGTCGGGCCTGCTTCAACTGGTTGAGGAACGGTCGCACCTGCCCGCCATAGCGTGGGCCGGGATCGAAAGCCTCACCCAGTTCGATGTAGGTCGGCTCCTCGGCCCCGTCCGGCCCTTTGGGGCGTCCTTCGCCCAACACTAGCGGTTGCCACCAAGCCAGTTCAGAATCGACGACGTCCCAGGTGTGGAGGGGGTTTTGATAGCCGGGAGGCAGATCGGTTTGCTCTCCGGCGATCTGATCGGCATGGGCGATCAATTCCCCGGCGACGGTTTTCAACTCGTCCCAATCATCGACGATCACCAGTGACTCCGGCGGTAAATAGTCCAGCAACGTCACCGGGCGGGGATAAACCAGCGACAGGTAGTACTCCAGGTTGGGGAAGGGGACGCCGTCGCGGAGACTTTGCAGATCGTCGCGCCAGGATGGCAAGCTGTTCTCGCCGGGCAGCGGCTCATCGGCCCATACTTCGGCAAAAGCCCGCGCGGCTTCGGGCAACAGTTCCCGCGCGGGAGTGATGATGACGCTGTCGGGCGTGCCCCAGCCATCAGCCGGCGACAAGGAGCGCTGTGTCGCCGGGTCGAAGTAGCGCATGGTATCGACCTCGTCGCCGAACAGCTCGATCCGCACCGGCATAGCGGCAGCCAAACTGCCGGCGGCGGCCGCGGGGAAGATGTCGATGATGCCCCCGCGGCGGCTGAATTGCCCGGCCGATTCGACGACACTGATTGGCTCATAGCCTATCTCCTGCCAATTGCCGAGGCTCTTCTCCAAGTCCAGCGACTGCCCGATGCGCAGCACGCGCGTGGCGGTGACGAACCGACGTCGGGGCAGGGTTTTCTGCAGGAAAGCGCGGGCGGAACTGACGATCAGCGGGGGCGTTTCGGCGGCCGGAATCTGGGGATGTTGGCCCGCAATGAGCGCGGTCAGCACATTCAATCGCCCCTGACGCGCTCGGTCGCTCCACGGCCCGCGATCGTAGGGTAACGGTGTGGGTTCCGGCAGCCGCAGCAACCCGTTGCTCTCCGGCAGCCACGTCTCCAAAGCCTGATGCCACAAAGTAGCCGTATCGACACGCGCGGAGAGCAGCAATATTGGAGCGCGACGCGGCAAGGCTACGCGCCGGTGGAGTTGGGCGACGACAGGCGGCCGCGTGCCTTTGTCCAGTTCGAGCGGCAAGAGTCCCTGTGCGCCGCCGCCCTCGGCCAGAACTTGTGTCAGTTGCCGGAAAGCGGGGATGCTGTCGAAGAGGTCGAGGAGACCGGATATGTTCATGAGTCCGATTCGCCTGCCCCGGCGGCCGGTCTGTCCTGGCGCGGGTTCGCCCGCGTCATGGCCAGATCGATCCCGTCGCGGATGAAGCTTTCAATCGCATCTCCTGCTGCCGACAACATCTCGTCCACGATTGGCAGTTCGTCGCGGCCGAAATCCTGCAGGACGAACGCCGCCGGATCCATGCGCCCGGGCGGCCGTCCGATGCCCAGCCTCAGCCGGGGAAAGTTGTTGCCCAGATGCTGGATGAGAGAACGCATGCCGTTGTGGCCGCCCGCCCCGCCTTTCTCGCGCAGGCGGATGGTCGCAAAGGGGATATCCAGTTCATCATAGACCACCAGCAGATTGCCTAATGGCACGCGATAATAGTTGAGCAGGGGGCCGATAGCGGTGCCGCTGAGGTTCATGAACGTCTGCGGCTTGGCGATGATGATCGGCCGCCCGGCGATGCGGCCGTTGCCGACGATAGCCTTGTTCTGCACGCGCTTAAGCTCGATGCCGTGGCGCGCGGCCAGCCGGTCGACGGCCATGAAGCCGACGTTATGGCGGTTGTAGAGATGCGTGCGGCCGGGATTGCCCAGTCCCGCGATCAAATAGCGCTCGTTATCGACTGTCTCGGTGCCGTCTTCCTTCATGATTGTCTACGGTCCACCTGTTACCATATCCAGCTCGAATGAGTTCCATAGCTCCGACGGCTGGGTTGAATCGAGCCGAAAATTCAATACATCCGGCGTAGTCGCCGCCAGCCGCATCCGCGTGAAGAGCGGCATGCTAGGCAACTCCTGGGCGAAAATGCGCAAGGCCTCCTGATGGGCTTCCACATAGCCGGGTTGGCCCGGCAACAGGGAC
The DNA here is from genome assembly GCA_964466135.1 of uncultured Ardenticatenaceae bacterium. Classification (GTDB taxonomy): domain Bacteria; phylum Chloroflexota; class Anaerolineae; order Promineifilales; family Promineifilaceae; genus Promineifilum. The sequence goes on from CAYXNH010000028.1 coordinate 8,987, forward strand.
AGCGCCTCGCGGCACGCTGCATCGTAGGCTTCGTTGGCCCAACCGGAGACGTTGACCCCTTGCCAACCAAAGAACCCGTCACTGAGAGGGCCGGGTATATGGTTGCTGAGATAGAGGCCGCAATCAGGCTCGATACGGTTTAGCCAGGCGAATTGAGCCAGATCGAATCGCCGGCCGAAGACCGCGCCGCTCGGCCCCGGGGCAAACCAGATGCCGGCCTCATAGGTGACGGGATCGGCCTGAATGCCGCAATCCAGCAGATCCTTGCTCACCATCTCGATGATATGACCGCGCAAAAGGCTCTCGCTGTTTGTGCCCAGAGTGATCGAGATCGGCCGGTTCGAGCTGATATGATTGCGAATGCCGTCGCCGTCAGTGTCGATGTGGCCCAGTTCGTCGAGCAGCGCGTTGGCCGCATCCGGATCATAGGGCCACTGGGGTAAATCCTGCGGGTGAAGGGTGTGATCATTGGGCACAAAGGTGTCCATGACCGGCGCCCGACCGTATAGCAGTTCATCGGACAGGCGCTGGCGGTTCGTGCATTGGGTGACGGCCTGACGCATGCGCGCATCGTCAAACCAAACCGTATGGCGCGCCTCGTAGGAAGCCGCCGGATCAACGCCGAATATAATCTGCTCCATCACGCCGGCGGCGGCGACATATTCAACCCATTCACCCGCGGCCGCGGCTTGGTCAATGGCCGGGATGGCGTCGAAAGAGAAGACGTCGCTGGTGATGATGTGACAGCCTTCGGTGCCTTTTGGCAGCGAGGTGTTATCCGGCGACAGGAAGCGGACCGTTAACGATGTCAGGTGGGGCAACCCTTCGGCCGCCCGATAGTAATACGGGTTGGGTATGAGGCGAATGGATTCGCCTTCCGCCCAGCTGTCGATGACGAACGCGCCATAGCTCAACGGTTGGCGAGCCGATTCTTCGGCCGACCTCAATGTCGTCGTTTCCATGTTAGCCAGTTGATGGCTTGGCAGCGGCGTCCATACGTGGATCATGTAGGCGGGGCTGATATAGCCGGGCAGGCTCGTCCAGCGCACGGTGTGCTCGTCGACGGCCTCATACTCTGCGGTGTAGCGCACTTGCTCATCGACCCGGACTGCGGAGCGATCTCCGGCCAGCCGAAAGCTGAACACGGAATCCTCGGCCGTGACGGGCGTGCCGTCGGACCAGACCATCGGTTTGAAGGTGAAATCGACGGTCAATTGCCTCATCCGGATGGGCTCGCCCTGATAGGCTACACGCTCCCCATCGGCATCGATCACCTCGATGCCCGGCCCCAACAAAGCGATTTGCTCGTCCGCGGTGACGACCGGCGCCCCCTCACGGACGTTGACCGTCTCCAGCGTGGCGTCGCCGTCGGCCAGACCCGGCATTTTTTCCAGACTTAGCGGTTGATATTCGTAGCCGAGCGATGTGTAGGGTGATTCGTAGATCGCGTGGCGAATGGCGACGGCCGCGGGGGAGTTGTCGCCATACAGGTACAGACTAGACGGCTCGCCGCTCATGCAGACGACGAGGTCCTTGGGCGGTATGGGAGTCGGCGTGATAGTAGGCGTCGGCTCCGGGGCGGCCGTTGGCGAAGGGGTTGCCTCTGCCTCACCGACCTCTTGTGGCGTGTCCGCTTCTGAATCAGGGGTCTTGTCAGGCGCTAACCCGGGCGTGCCGGTTATGTCGTTTGGCACCGGAGCGGCTGTTCGGCCGCAGGCCGCCGACAATCCGGCAACAAAAATTAGCAATAACAACAATCTCTTCACAAATCGTTGTCCTCTTTGAAATAGTATTTGATGAATGGCGAAACGTCGCACAAGCTATGCAATAGGTTAGTCTAGCATAAATGGGAGGCGGATGCGACCGTAGCCGTACCGCGGAATATGATCCTTCATAATCGCTCATTACGGGGCGCATCATGGTGAGAATGGGTTATAATCCAGAGTATCCGCGGTAAGTTTTCCAACAGTCGGCGTGTCAACCTGAATAACGTTATCCTGATCCTGTGACTGTTGTCCGGAATGATTAAATGATGAGACCAAGCTTTCGCCTTTTCGCTGTCCTGTTGATGATTGTGTCCGCCATGCTGGCGGCATGTGGCTCGTCGGCACCCGCCAATGAGCCGGCAGCCGCGGGTGATTCGATCCCGTTTATCGGCAATCTCCCCACCTCGGAGGTGATGGCCCCGACGACGGTCGCGACCGGAACCGGTGCGACGGAAACGGATGCCCACGGTGTTCCGGTCGGCTTCACCCCGGAAGGGCGGCCATTTCGCGGCAATCTGGACGCCCCCGTCCTCATGGAGACTTTCTCGGATTTTCAGTGCCCTTATTGCGCCCGTTTCACCAATGAAACCATGCCGGGATTGATTGAAAACCAAATCGCAAACGGCGAAGTCGTCATGGTCTATTTCGATTTCCCCATCAACGCGATCCATCCCCAGGCGGCGGCGGCGGCTAATGCTGCTCGTTGCGCGGGGGAAAGCGGCGCGGCCGCCTGGTGGGCCATGCACGACCGGTTGTATGAGAACCCGGGGGAATGGTCGAATCGTGGGGCAAATGAGGTCTTTATTCGCTATGCCGAGGAACTGGGCATCACCGGCGACGATTTTGCTGCTTGCCTGCAAGAAGGACGTCACGCAGAAGCAGTCGAAGCCGACCTGGCGCTGGGGCGCAGCCGGGGAGTCGGCAGCACGCCGAGCTTTTTCCTGAACGACCAGCCGGTCATTGGCGCCTATCCGCTGGAGTATTTTAATCAGGTTATTGCCGCGGTCTCCGCAGGCAAAGTTGTGGCGGCGGAGCAGAATGCTGAACCGCAAGGCCCGGCGGTGAAACCGACCCCGGCGACCATCGTCATGGATGATGTTGTGGCCGAGATGGGCGATCCCAATGCGGCCGTCACCATGATCGAATACACGGACTATCAGTGTCCTTATTGCGCCCGCCACGCTATCGATACGTTCCCCCGGATCGTTACCGAGCTGATTGATTCCGGCCGCGTGCGCTATGTGGTCAAGGATTTCCCACTGGACACTATCCATCCTGAGGCCAGAGCGGCGGCCGTTGCCGCCCGTTGCGCGGCCGAGCAGGACGCTTATTGGGAGATGCACGAAGCGCTCTTCAGTCGTCAGGCGGAATGGGGCGGTCAGGGCGCGGCGGCCAACGGCGTGTTCGCGAGCATGGCGGCCGAGTTATCGCTGGATGCGAACAAGTTTACCGCCTGTCTCGATAGCGGCCGCCATGATGCCGCCATCCAGGCCAATCAGGATGAGGGCATTTCGCTGGGCGTCACGGGCACCCCGGCTTTCTTCATCAACGGTTTCCCGATCAGCGGCGCCCAGCCCTTTGAATTGTTCGAGTATGCCGTCGGCCTTGCCGAGGAAGGCACGTTGGCCGACGCTTATGTGGCCAACCCACAGGATACCCAGGCGCAACCCACGCGCGCGCCCTCGGCTCCAGTAGAGATCGACACCACAGGTTTCCCCAGCGTGGGCGCTGCCGACGCGCCGGTCGTGATGATTGAGTTCACCGATTACCAGTGCCCCTTCTGTCGTCGCCACTTCATTGAGACCTTCTCCCAAATTCAGAAGGACTATATCGACACCGGCAAGGTGCGCTATGTGTTTATGGAGTTTCCGCTGACCAGTATCCATCCGCAGGCGCAGCTGGCCTCCGAGGCGGCTCTCTGCGCCAACGATCAGGGCGCCTATATGACCATGCACGACATGTTGTTCGGCCGCCAGGAAGAATGGGCCGGCCGCGATGATGCCGGGGAGAGGTTCGTGAGCTATGCCGGGGAATTGGGACTTGACGCGGACAAGTTCACCGCTTGCCTTGACAGCGGGCAGCATGAAACGAGGGTGCTGAGCGGCCTGGAGACAGGTTCGCGGCTCGGAGTAGACGGGACGCCGGCGTTCTTTTTGAACGGCCACTTCATTTCCGGGGCGCAACCCTACGCGGTATTTCAGCAGGCTATCGAGAGCCTGCTGGCGGCAGAAAGTTGAGCTTCGGCACCGGAGAGCGATCGTATGTGATTTGAGCATATGAATCGGATTGGTTATAGTATGGTTGCAGCAGCGGCGGCTATGGAGCCTGGGCTGTCGCTCGACGACAGGATGATGGCCTGTCTGAGTGAACTGCGGATGCTTCTTCTCTAGTATGCTCAATGGGAGAAACAGGATGAGCCGAGACGGAAAGAAGTTGGTCGGATTTATTATCGGGCGCGAGCACGAGATGCCCGACACTGTGATGAACCTCCTGAATGAACGCTATGACGGCATCCAGGCGGAAATGGTGAAGTTGGGGGGGACGTTTCTCGACGAACCGGTGCCCTATGATGTAATCATCGACCGTATGTCACATGAGATTCCCTATTTCCGGACTTATGTCAAGTATGCTGCCTTGCAGGGATGCTACATCATCAACGATCCGTTTGTCTGGTCCATTGATACCAAATTTATGGCCACGACGATCATGAAAAGCCTGGATGTCCTCACGCCCCGAACGGTCGTCCTGCCCAATAAAGATGTAGATACCGAGACCGTGCCCGACAGCTATCGTAATTTGAAATATCCAATGGATTGGCAGGCGATCGTCGACTATATCGGCGGCCCGGCGATCTTCAAGGATATTCGCAGCGGCGGCCGTCGCTTTGCCCATCGTGTCAGAACCGTGGAAGAATTAATTCAACGCTATGACGAGAGCGGCACGCGCACGATGATCCTGCAGCAAGTGATTGAATCCAGCCATCAGTATCACTGCATCGTGATCGGCGGTGAAAAGACGTTGCTGATGCCCTACTCGCTGGAGACCGGTCATTATTTCGTGGAAGCTACTCCGCAAGACGATAAAATGGCGAAGCGCATGACAGACATCGCCATACAGATCGCCGGTGTGTACGGCTATGAGATCAATATGACGGAGTTCGTCCTCAAGGGAGAGGAGCTTTACCTCATTAATGCCACCAATCCGTCGCCCATCATTGGCCGTGATCTGATGACTGAGGACCAGTTTATCTGGATCTGTGCCGAAATTGCCGACCTGGCCGCGCGTCGGGTCAACCATCCCATCCCGATTCGGTTGCCTGTCGCACTGCCGAAGATCTGACTCACGTCTGCTTAACCTGATTGTGGCGTGAATTCCACGCCCTTTCCCGTGCGTTCTTGTGATGGCGCGCTATAATTGGCAGGCTGATTGTTGAGGTGTCAACAAACAAACCGTCACTAATTGATCGTGGGCGAGTGCAAGGTATGGCAAGTGCGACCGATAACGATGACCTCTCCCGACCGATAAGGTTGATAGCTCCCGATTCCCCAAACCAGTTATTTGAAATTGATATCTTTGCCATATCGTGGCAATAGGGTCCCCAACAAGATGGCTGTTGCCGCCCGACTACCTGTGGAGCAATGCGGTCGATGGATGGAGATACAGGAGTAAGATGAAAGACCTAGTTAATCGAATGCCAAGTAAACTCCAGCGGCTGCCCGAGCTGGCCTATAACGTCTGGTGGAGTTGGAACGCCGAGGCGCGCGATATCTTTCGCCGGCTCGATTACCCGCTGTGGCGGCGCACGCAGCATAACCCGGTGCGGGTGTTGCGCCTGGTGAGCGAGCAGACGCTGCTGGCACGCGCCCAGGACGCCTCCTTCCTGCGTCGCTACAACAAGGTGATGATGGATTACGACCGGGCAATGGAGAATGGTCATAGCTGGTTCCATGTCACCTATCCCCATCTGACAAACAAGACTATCGCCTACTTTTCCTTTGAGTTTGGGCTGCATAGCTCACTTCCGATCTATTCCGGCGGTCTGGGCATCTTGGCCGGTGACCATGCCAAGGAGGCCAGCGACCTGGGGTTGCCGTTTGTGGGCGTTGGCTTTCTCTATCCGCAAGGCTATTTCCGCCAGCATGTGCCTTCCCACGGCTGGCAGGAAGCGGTCTACGAGCCTATTGACTATACCAACGTCCCTGTTTTGCCGGTGCGACAAGCCGACGGCCAGGAGATGCGGATCAGCGTTCCGATGGATTCGCGCGTGGTGCATGCGCGGATCTGGCGCGTCCAGGTCGGCCGCGTGCCGCTCTTCCTGATGGATACCGATGTGCCGGAAAACGCCCCATGGGATCGCGAACTGTCGGCTCGGCTCTATTCAGGCGACAATGAGATGCGCATCCGACAGGAGATCATGCTCGGCGTTGGAGGTGTCCGCTTGCTGGACCTGTTGGGTTACGATCCGGCCGTCCTGCACATGAATGAAGGCCATTCCGCCTTCCTGCTCCTCGAAACCATTCGCCGGGGTGTCGCGGAGGGGCTTTCCTTTGCCGAGGCGGCCGAGCAGACTAAAGCTCAGACTATCTTCACCACCCACACGCCTGTGCCGGCAGGCCATGATGTCTTTCCTTTCCATCTGATGGATAAATATTTCTATGGATTCTGGGATCGGCTCGGCATCTCACGCGAAGAGTTTCTCGCTCTGGGTTGGCATGCGGAACCCTGGGGCGAGGCTTTCAATATGACTGTGCTGGCGCTGCGTTTGGCCGGCCAGTTCAACGGCGTCAGCAAGCTCCACGGCAAGGTATCACGCCAGATGTGGCAGCATATCTGGCCGGGCCGCACGGAAGATGAAGTGCCCATTACCTCGGTCACAAATGGTGTTCATGTGCCCGGCTGGACGGCCGGGGAGATGCGCCATATCTTCAACAAGTACCTCGGCGCTGATTGGGAGGACCATCACGACGATCCGGTGCTGTGGGAGCGTCTGGCTGATGTGCCTGACGAGGAGCTTTGGCGCGTTCATGTGACCCTGAAGGCCAAGCTAATGAGCTATCTCCGCTCGCGCGCGCGCCGATCCTGGGTGGAGGGCATGTGCGATCCGACGGAGGTGCTCGTGGGCGGCACACTGCTCGATCCGGACGCATTAACCATCGGCTTTGCCCGTCGCTTCGCAACCTACAAGCGGGCCTCCCTGCTGTTCACCGACATGGATCGGCTGCAAAACATCCTGCTGAATATGCATCGCCCCGTCCAGGTGATATTTGCCGGCAAGGCGCATCCGGCCGATGAGCCGGGCAAACAGCTCATCCAGCAAGTGTACATGATGGCCAAGGCCAATCAGTTCGGCGGCCGCGTCGCATTTGTAGAAGATTACGACATGCATTCGGCACGCTATTTCAAGCAAGGGGTCGATGTGTGGCTCAACACACCTCGTCGCCCTCGAGAAGCCAGCGGCACCAGCGGCATGAAAGCATCGCTCAACGGCATTCCCAATCTCAGCATCCTCGATGGCTGGTGGGTGGAGGGCTATAACGGCGCCAACGGCTGGTGCATCGAAGACCGCGAGTATGCCGGCACCGAGGAGCAGGATTACAACGACGCTCAGGCGCTCTATCGCATTCTGGAGGAGGAGGTCGTGCCTCTCTACTACACGCAGGATCGCGACGGTGTGCCGCGCGGCTGGGTCGAGATCATGCGGGAGGCTATTCGCTCCAACGCCTGGCGATTCAGTACGCGCCGGATGGTGAAGGAATATACAACTGAGCTATACTTGAAGGCGATGCTGGGCGAATCGGCCGTCGAACCGGCCTGAGACGCGCCAGCCGCATTGCTCGCCAATTTAGCCGTTGGATGAACCGCCCGGCTGGATGCCAATGCTTCCAGCCGGTTTTTTGTCACCGGTCGAGGT
>CAYXNH010000028.1:16763-22252 GCA_964466135.1 uncultured Ardenticatenaceae bacterium
GGCTTCGCCATGAAAGTTTGGGTACGTCGTTTGTCGCTCCTGTTGTTTGCTCTGTTTTGGCTGGCGCTAATCCTGACGCCGACGCTGGCTTTTGTCCTGGCGCGTAATGGTCAGGTGCAGCTTGGCCGAACGGAGGGCCGCCACTGGCGCTTGTTTTTGTTGCAAGAGGCAAATGCCGAAGGACTGGGTCTCGAACGCGGCGGGCCGGTCTCTCCACCCTTTGATGCGCCTGATGGTGTCGGTTGCCTGAGGACTTCGGTCGTGTATTGGATGTGGTCCAGTTCCAATGGCGGCTCCGGTGACAGGTTGGGGACGTCCTATTGCCAATGTACCGATGCCGACGGCAATCTGACCGACGTGGTTCCACCCGCTTGCATGACTATCAAGTGATGGCTCTCGGGGCGGCGGCAATCAATTGCGGATCGCCTTCGGCCCTCTTATACTACGCAAGGCGACAATTTTATAGCAGGAGGAACGGTTATGAAGGACGGTTCGCACCGATTTTCTTATAGCAAGACGCTCATCGTCGGTTTCGGTTTCCTGGGTATCAGCATCATCTGGCCCATTTTCAATCAATTCATTCCTATTTTTCTGCAAGCCGGCAACCCCCAGTTCGAGGCGCAACTGGTGGCCGAAGGCCGGAACATCCCCGATGTAGTTGGCTTTGGTCTGGCTCCTTCGCTGGCGTTATTCATCATGACCTGGGACAACCTGGTCAATATATTTATTCAGCCCTGGGTCGGCGCGCGCAGCGACCGGACGTGGAATCGCTTCGGCCGCCGCAAGCCCTGGATCATGCTCGGCTTGCCCATCGCCGTTGTCGGCTTTGTCCTGCTGCCCTTCGCGCAGACGGCGTTGGCTTTGGCCGCCTTTATTCTGATTACCAACTTCGGCATGGCCCTTTTTCGCTCGCCGACGGTGGCTTGGCTGGGCGACCTCTTCCCGGCTGAGGATCGCAGCAAGGCCAATGGCATCATCAACCTCATGGGCGGCGTTGGCGGCCTGTTAGCGTTCCTGGGCGGCGGCTACCTGTTTAACAATTATGGTCGTGAGGCGCCGTTTATTGCCGGCGCCATCCTCATGATCGTCGCTTTGGGGATCGCGCTCTGGCGGGTGCGGGAGCCGGAGATACTCCGCGACGATGCGATTGAGAAGCAACAGCCGTTGATGGACAGCCTGCGTCAGGCGATTGGCAAAGAGCATCGTGGCGGTCTGTTTTATATTCTGCTGGGCATCCTGTTGTGGTTCATCGGCTTCAACGCCCTGGAGGCCGGCCTGTCGTCGTTCGCCGTTTTCACGCTGGGGATCGCGCCCGGTTCGGCGGCCATCTACTCCGCGTCCATCACCCTGTCCCTGATCATCTTCGCCTTGCCGGCGGGGTTGCTAGGCACCAAGTTCGGTCGTCGCGGCGTCATCCTGGTCGGGCTGACCGGCTTGGTGATCATCCTGGGAGTGGCCTACTTCGTGGTGCAGAATGCGATCACGTTTATCATCGTCCTGGCCTTGGGCGGAATATTCTGGGCGATGGTCAATGTCAACAGCCTCCCGATGGTTTATGATTTTGGTGACGAGCGTCAGATCGGCGCATTCACCGGGCTGTATTATTTCTCCTCTCAGCTGGCGGCCGTGCTCGGGCCGACGCTTGGCGGCGTGGTCGTCGAGTCCATGGGTTCCCAATATCGCTGGTTGTTCCCCTTCAGCGCCTTTTTCATGGCCTTGGCCTGGCTGGCGATCACGCGAATTCGCAAGAGCGACGTCAAGTCGGCGACTGCATAGCTGAATGAGGTATGGACGGATCGATGGCGCTTAGGAGGCGTAGACCAGCGTCAGAACAAAGCTGCCCATGATTCGCCAGCGGCCGCTCAAATCAGGCATCGGCCGCGTGATGCGGTCTTCGTTCCATACCACCCGCATGGGCAGCCATTCGGGATCGACGGCCATCGTTGGGTGAGGCAGGCATGATACCAGACGGGTGTCTTCCGCCAGGCCGCGGCGGATAGCCTTCAGGGCCGCTTCCTTTCCGCTCCAGATGGCATTGATGAGCGCGTCAAGCTGATCCTCAGTCGCGGCGGCCAGAAATTGTTGTTCCAGGGGGGTGAAATACTCTTCAGCAAAGGCGGGCGATCGTCGCTCGATCCGCTCGATATCCACGCCCAACGGCCGGTCGGGGCCTTCAAGGACGCCGCAAAACGCTCGCTCGTGCGAATGGCTGATGGACAGAGTTACCGCGGGCGACCTGTCGCCGAGAGTGGGAATGGTCACCATCGGCCAGCCGTCCGCGTGAGGCAGGATGGCGATCTGATCGGGCGTCAATCTGCGGCCGCTCCGGTTGAAGATTAGCTCGACGAGGAGTTGTTTGGCTGCCCGACGGCCGAGCGCCCAGTCGCGGCGGCGCTTGTCCGTTTTTAGCGCTCTCCATAACTTCATCTCGTAAACGCTCAGCCACGCCGGAGGTGAGCCAAACCCCGGTTGAGGAGGCATGTCGTCATGCAGGACCAACCAATTCAAGGGACCGCCAACTGTATTTAAGACACCGGAAAATGGGTCAAGCATCGCCTCCATTATAACTGGTTGGTGGCGGAAAGCAGACCACCCGCAGGGGAGTTCACCGGCGGGTGGTCTTGAGGAGGGTAGAGATGGCTTGGCAGCGATGCGGATCGTCGCTTGTTAAGCCTTCATCATCTGGAGATCTTCGTTAAATGATACGCTACCCGGCAGAGTGACCGTCCGATAGCCCTTCAAATCGACATAGACCGCGCCGTCTTCGTCGACGACCTGCGCGTGATAGGCTTTTCCACCGTTCAGCGCGGTCACCAGGGCATAGAGTCGCTGCCCGCTGGCCTCGACTGGCTGCCGATAGGCCGTCACCGATTCCAGTCCGAGAGGCAGCGCCATCGTGTTGTTGGTCTTGATGTCCCACACGCCCGCAGTCTGGAAACACAGCTCGACCAGACGCGGGGCCATGATCGATGCAGCATCTTTCGGATTGGTATTCGGCGGCAGGTCGGCCGTCATCAGGCCGATGGCGGTGTCGCCAGTGATGCCGGCGCGTTCCAGAACCTGGTAGGCCGGGCCGTGGAAGTAGATGTCGTAGATAGACTTGGCGGTGATGGGCATTGCCTCGGCCGACGGTGGGGTGAAGTCGATGACCGGACGATCGATCTCGTTCGATAACCTCACCCGGGCGGTAAAGTGGAGCTTCTCTTGTGGCGGTAATCCCGGTTTGCCCAGGTCGCGCACTGAGTTCAGTGTGGCGCGGGCAACCCGGTCGCCATTCGCCAGTGGGGTGACGATGGCGTTCAGATGCAAGGTCTGATTCTCCATCCGGTAGAATTTGAACGGAGCGTGAAATTGCTCTTCGAAGACGGTCGCCACCTTGTAGCCGGGGGCCAGCGCCATCGCCAGCTCACCGAAGGCTTCGGTGCCCATGACGCCCGGCAGCAGCGGTGTGCCGTCCATGGCGTGGTCGTATAGGAAGGGTTGCACGTTGGGATCGAGTGTCGTCTCGACCTGAAGGCCGCCGTAGAGTTTGGCGGCGGTGATGCGGCCGGTCATCAGGAAAGACGGCGTTTGGGCCGCCAGCCACTCATTGGCTTTGGCGATGTCGAGGCCGCCGGTCTCGTCCCACTCTTCAACCAGCATGCCCAATCGGCCGCCGACGACGACCTCGCCCCGGTATGAGCCGGCCACGAGTTCGCGGCGAACGGTGGGGATGCCTGCCGACGGAGGGAGCATGTCGATGCCGGCCATCTCCATGATCTTCGGGATGGAGCCGCGCGTCGCCATGCCGATCTCGCCCCAGGCGGTCCAGTCGATGACGATGCCCTTGGTGTCCGGTCGCCAACGGCGCAGACTGCTGGTCAGCTTGCACAACAGGTCGTTGGCCGCGCTGTAGTCGGTCTGCCCGTTGTTGCCAAAGCGCCCGGCCACGGAGCTAAACGCCACCGTCGCGCCGATGGGCATCTCTTTTGCCGCCCGCAGGAGGCTGAAGAAGCCGTCGGCCTTGATGTCATAGACCAGGCTGAACTGATTGTAATCCTTGTCGGCCAGCGAACGGCTGATCTCGATGCCGCCGGCATGGATCAGAACGTCGATCCGGCCGTGTCGGTTGCGAATCTCGTCAACAACGACGGCCAGCGCCGGGCCGTCGAGCAGATTCACACTGCGATAGAAGGCCGTGCCGCCCGCCGCTTCAACCGATTCGACGGCACGCAGGGCCGCTTCGTTTCGCTCGACGGTCATAATCTGTTTGTCGATCTGGACTGGAGTCACTTTCTCTCCGGCAACCTTGGCCGTGGCGATCAGATGTTGCTTGAGCGTGTCCTTGCCCTGCCGGAACAGCGCGATATGTTGGTCGTCGCGAGCCGGTTCGGGTACGAGGTCGAGCAGATAGAACGAACCCCCGCCGCCTGCAGTCACCAGGTCGCCAATGATGGCGCTGGTGATGCCGCCGGCCGCGCCGGTGACGAGATAGACGCTGTCGGAGCCGAGCGTCAGACCGGGTTGCCCGTCGGCCGCCGGTTCTTCCACGAGGGTGACCGTGTAGCGATTATCCTGATAGTAGCCGACTTCGACGATGCCCGGATCGAGCAGCGTCTCGGCTAACAGGGCTTCGGCCGGGGGCGTGGTCTTGCGTCCCGACTCAAAGTCGATGACCTTGACCAGGACGTCGCCGCGCTCGCGCTTGTAAGCCTTGGTGAAACCGCTCACCGCGCCACCGAGAGGAGCCGTAGCACCATCTTGGCCGTAGCCGTGGAGGCCGCCGAATCGCGTGGCCGAGATGAGGAATGTGCCGCTGTCTTTCACCGCATCATACAGAACGCGCATCGTGGTGTAGAGGTTCTTGACACGGATGCGGTTTTGCTCGCGCCACTCATCGAGCGTCATGTCCTCCAGTTCCGGCTCGGTGTCGAGAGCCGGTAGCCAGTAGACGCCCTGAATGGGGCCTTCGGCCAGCCAGGTACGTAGCTGGGTCTCCAGTGCTTCGGCCGTTGGCGGTTCGCTGATGATCAGGGGCGTCGCGCCGAGCTTCTCCAGGCGGGTCACCAGGGCCTTACCCACACCGCCCCGATCGAGCATGACAACGATACGGCTGGTCGCGTCCAGGGTGACGCCGGTCGGCTTGCACAGGTCAAGCGACGGCCGCAACGAGGGCACGGGGATTCGGCGAGGCATGGCGTCGGCGTCGGCCAGGGTGTAGGATGGAGACTGGGAGACTGGAGACTGGAGATTGGGAGATTGGGAGATTAGCGTTTGAACAGGCACGTTGCTGCCGTTCTCCTCTGCTTCTCTGCTCCCCTGCACCCCTGCCAGGTCAGGCCGGCTCTGGTGCACGAAGCCGATGACGGCCCCCAGTGTCGGGTAGTCGCGCAGCTTCATGTCGTCGCGGCGGGGGATGTCGAACGCCTGGCGGATGGACAGGAAGGTCTCGGCCTGCTTGACGGTGTCGATGCCGAGGTCGGCCTCCATGTCGAGGTCAAGCTCCAGCA
>CAYXNH010000029.1:0-21774 GCA_964466135.1 uncultured Ardenticatenaceae bacterium
GGTTCCCCATTCGTTGTAGGCGTCGACGATGCCGTTCATCACCTTCAGCTTGGCCGCCCCCGGCAATACCTCGGCCAGGAGCAGCTCGCCCTCGCGCCCGGCGAAGTAGCACAGGGAGCCGGGGCGCTTGAGGGCGTCCTGGGCTTCCTCGGGCGACAGCGGACTCAGGCGCAAGCCATCGATTTGTCGCAGGCGGGCGGCCAGTTCGCTAAAGGTTTGGCCCGCGCCCGGTTTGTCTTCGGCCGATATGGCATGATACCAGGTGTGGAGCTGGAACCCGGCCTGATCCTTGTCGACGACCTGCACGATGGCGTAGGGGTAGTGGAGATTCTTGAGGGAGCTGTAGCGTGTCGCGCCGTCGAGGATGACGTAGCGCTCCTTCCAGTAGGTTGTGATGGGCGGATTCACCAGGCGGCCGTCGTCTTCCAGCCGCTCCATCAGCCGCGACACTCGTTTCATGTCGATATGCTCGTGGGGCACGACCAGATCGATGGGCACGATCTTCAGGTCGAGCGTCTCGCTGGCGCGACGGGCGGACAGTTCCCTGGCGACCTGCCGGGCGATGTGGAGCGAGGCGTCGGACAGCTGCTCGCCCAATACGGCGGTGACATGGGGGGAGACGATCACCCTGGGGTTGACGCGAAGGGCCAGCGATTCGGCCGAGGGATGGGCGACGACCGGCGGCAAGACCGACAGGGCCGCCCCCGCCAGCCGCCCGGATTCCAGCGCCTCCAGCAGCGCGGCCTCGTCGATCAGGTCGGTATGCCCCATGTTGACCACCATCGCCGTGGGCGACAGCAGGCGCAGCTCGTCGGGGCCGATGATCGCCTCCGTCTCCTCGCTGAAAGGTACGTGGAGGCTGACATAGTCCGATTCGCGCAGCAGGTCGACCAGATCGACGGCCTCGATGGCCGGGTCGAGGGCCAGCTCGGCCGTCAGGCGGGGCTGGTTGACCAGCACGCGCATGTCGAAGGCGGCGGCGCGTTGGGCCACGAGGCGGCCGCTCAGCCCGAAGCCGACCAACCCCAGCGTCTTGCCCGCCAGTCGCCCGTTGGAGAAGCGGTCGGACAGGGCCAGCAGCCGGCCGACGGTGTGTTCGGCGATGGCCACCGCCCGACTGTCGGGCGCGGAACATATCTGGATGCCCAGCGCGCGGGCCATGCTGACGTCGATGTTGTCCACGCGACTGTCCAGCGAGCCGATGGCCTTCAGATTGTAGCCGTACTTGATCACGTGGGCGTTGATTCGCTGCTCCGCGTTGATGATCAGGGCGTGGTAGTCGCCGATGGCTGCGATGAGGTCCTCCTCGTCGGGGTCGTCCAGGATGGTCACCTCGCCGGCCGACCGCAGCACGTCCATGGCTCCGTCGGGGATCGGCGTGCAGACCAGGATGCGCGAGACGCGGCTGCTCTTCTTCGCCGCCGGCTCCTTAGCCTGTTGCGATGGGACGGCGACGGCCGTTTTCTGCCCGGCCGCCTGGACGAGCGAGGCCACCGCGCCCATGTCGATGTTGCCGCCGCTGAGCAGGACGCCGACGCGCGATCCCGGCGGCAGCGGGTAGCCGGCCGACAGGAAGGCCGCCGGGGCCACGGCCGCGCTGGGTTCGACCACGATCTTGAGCCACGTCCAGATCAGCTCCAGCGTCGCCAGGATGTCGGCCTCGCTGACGGCGGTCATGTCCTCGACGTAGCGTTGCATGATCTCCAGATTGCGGCGGCCGATGGCGCGGGTGCGCAGGCCGTCGGCGATGGTTTGCGGCACGGCGTCGAGCTTGACGACATGCCCCTCGCGCCACGAACGCCCCGCGTCCCGGCCCAATTCCGGCTCCACGCCCACCACACGGCAGTCGGGCGACCGCAGTTGGGTGGCCAGGGCGCTGCCGCTGATAAGTCCGCCGCCGCCGACGGGCACGAACAGATAATCCAGTTGGCCCACCTCGTCGAACAGTTCCAGCGCGGCCGTGCCCTGTCCGGCGATGATGTCGTCGTTGTCGAAGGGGTGGATGAGCGTGTAGCCGTGCTCACGGATGAGTTGGGCCGTGACTTCCTCGCGGACGAGGGCGTCGCAGGGTACGATCCGCGCCCCATAGCCCTCGGTGGCGGCCCGTTTGCTGGGCGGTGCGTCTTCGGGCATCACCACTACGGCCCTGACCCCCAGCAGCTTTGCCGCCAGGGCCAGCCCCTGGGCGTGGTTGCCGCTGGAATGGGTGATGACCCCCGCGGCGCGTTCGGCCGCGCTCAGTCGGCTGATGGCGTTGTAGGCGCCGCGAAACTTGAACGCGCCCACGCGCTGGAAATTCTCACATTTGAAGTAGATGCGGCAGCCCGTTCGTTCGTCGAGCGTGCGGGAAGACAGAACGGGGGTATGGTGTGCCTGACCGGCGATGCGCTCGGCGGCCGCGAGAACTGCATCTGGAGCGATCATCAATATTCCTTTGAAGAGACCCTTACGACGCTTTATTCCATAGTTCTGACCATCTCGATCCGGCGGAAGGTCTCGAAATAACCCGCTTGCCGGTAGCCATCCCAACGCTTGTCGTCGGGGATGTTCTCGATGATGGCGTCCTGCGAGGCGTGCAGATGATGCATCAGGTCGAGCAGATTGGCGGTTGTCGTCGCCGGATCGCCGCAGATAACTTCGACGCAGATCCGCTTGAGCTGAAGAGCGGTCGCCTGAAAGGAAACCCATCCCTGCGCGCCATCCTGGTATTCTACCAGCAAGCCGGACAAATGGGGAAATTCATGCGGCGATCCGTTCGGATTGACTTCGGCCGGGGGCGCCGGTCGTCGCACGTTGCACATCGTCTCGAAGGCGATGAGCCAATTCATGCGTTCCTGCCGGCGGCGATGTAACTCGATGACGTCGTCATGCTCCAGATATTCAATTTGACGAGCGTCGAGGGCCATAGCCTTGTTGCGCGCGGGGCCGGGGGCGCGCCGGGCGACGATCAGCTCGCGCGTCTCCTTGAACCCAAACTGCCGGAATAACGTATGGGCCGGGACGTTGTTCTTGATGACCTCCAGCCAGACGGCGGGCAAGCCGGCGAGATCGGATTCCTCGATCAGCCCGGTCAACAGCGCGGTGCCGGTCTTTTGCCGCCGCCCCTCGGGCAGCACGCCCATGCGGGTGATCCAGCTCATGCCCGACCGCACGCCGAGCATCCCCAGCCCGACGATGATATCGTCCTCCATCGCCACCTTCGACCGGGACAGATCGACGTCATACAGGTCGATGTACTCCTGCATGCGGCTGGGATTCATCGGCATCGGGATGAGGTAGTCCGTGCGGGTGCGATTGTAGGCGTCGGTAAGTTCCTCGACGCTGAAATCACTGGCGGGCAAGAGATCCATGGTATGGGTTGGTGAATAGTCCTGGGAAATCATTTTGCGTCCGGGCTGAGAAAGGACTCCACCAGACCGGCGAACTCGCCGACATTGATGGGTTTGGTGATGCAGCCGTCGCAGCCGTAGCGCTCGGCCATTTCGGCGGCGATATCTTGCGGCCAGGCGGTTAGGGCGACGATGGGAACCCCGGCCAATTGCGGCACGTTCCTCAAAATGGCGACCAGCGTCTGCCCGTCCATATCGGGCAGCCCCATGTCCAGCAAGATGAGGTCCGGCGTCTCTTCCAGAGCGGCGTCGACGCCCGACTGGCCGTCGATGGCGTTCAGCAGCCGGTAGCCGTGCGGCTCAAGCACTCGCTCGACCAGACGCCGATTGGCGTAATTGTCTTCGATCTGCAGAATAGTCTTCATGGTGATAGCAGGTAGTGTCATTTTTCCGGACCGTGGCTGTTGCTATTGAGCCGGCGGCGGGATGGGCAGGTCGGATTCGGCCGTGTCGCGCCATTTGCGCCCTTCCTCGCTCAGCATGATGGGAATCCCGTCCCTGATTGGATATTTCATGCCCGATTCGTCACACACCAGCCAGCAGTTGCCGACCAGCCGGAGCCGTCCGGGGTCCTCGGCCCCCTTGTTTTCATGGAGGGCGACCGGGCAGCGCAGAAGTTCCAGCAACATCGGATTGACGGGCGAGGCAGAGTTGTAATCGTTCATAGCCATGACATGATAGTTGGACCCAAATCATGCGACTGGGCGCGACGATTCGGGCCGATATGGACAGGTTTCTTGCTTCTCCCGGCATGACGGACGGAGAGTTACCGCGATGATAACAGAGCGCGCCGTCGTGGGCCAATGCCGAACCGGCCGAAAGGGGCGAATTGACACAATTTTTACATTGTTCGGGCGGATTGCTCGCCGGTCAGCCTTGATTGCCCGGCCAGACGGCCGACAGGATCGCCGGCAGGACGACTCCCGACGGCCCGCGAAAGGCGTGGGCCATCCAGGGGGTGAGGGGCGTGTCCTCCGGGTTGATCTCCACCGCCAGCCCCCCGGCCTCGATCGCCTCCATCGGCAGCGAGGCGGCGGGATAGACGATGCCCGACGCGCCCACGGTGAGGAACACGTCGGCCGCGCGCGAGGCCTCGATGGCGCGATGCAAGGCCAGTGGCGGCAATGTCTCGCCGAACCAGACGACATCGGGCCGCAGGTAGCCGCCGCACTGGGGGCAGCGTGGCGGCCGCTCGTCGGTCGCCGGCCACCGCTCCACCAGCCGGTCCTCGTCCAGGCATTTGGTGCGCGACAGATTGCCGTGCAGCTCGATTACTTTCGTGCTGCCGGCTAGCTGGTGCAGGCTGTCGATATTCTGGGTGATGACGGTCAGGCGGGGGACGAACCGCTCCATGCTTGCCAGCGCCAGGTGGCCGGGATTGGGCGCGACCCCGGCGACGAGTTCGCGCCGCCAGGCGTACCAGTCCCATACCAGTTGGGGATTGCGCCGGAACGCCTCGGGCGTAGCCAGCTCTTGCGGGTCATATTTGGCCCACAGGCCGGTTTGCGCGTCGCGGAAGGTCGGCACGCCGCTCTCGGCCGAGATGCCCGCCCCGCTGAGGACGACGACGTGCCGGGCTTGGCGCATGCGCTCGATGAACTCGTCGGGCAAGGTGTCGGGCGAGAAGCTCATGGCTGTTTCCCCTCCTCGTCGGCCAGCAGGAAGTTGTCGATGAGGCGCGTTTGGCCGAAGAACACGGCCATGGACAGCAGGACGCCGCCACCGGGCGGGATGTCGCTCTCGTATTCGGCCAGCGTCGTCGGGTCGGCGGCGCTGACGTAATCGACCCGCGCCAGCGGTTCGGCCGCCAGCGTGGCCATCATGGCCGAGCGCAAGGTCACCCCGTCGCGCTTGCCGTCGTTCCATAGCGCTTCGGCCGCCCGCAGCGCCCGATTGAGGGCCGTAGCCGCGGCTCGCTGTTCGGCGTCCAGATATTTGTTGCGCGAGCTTAGGGCCAGACCGTCCGGCTCGCGCACCGTCGGGCTGATGATGATCTCCAGGGGGAAGTTCAAATCGCGGACCATCTGCCGGATGACGGCCGCCTGTTGGGCGTCTTTCTGGCCGAAGTAGGCCCGCGTGGGCTGGATGATGTTGAACAGCTTGGCCACCACGGTGGTCACGCCCGCGAAGTGGCCCGCTCGCCGCGCGCCCTCCAGCGTTTGGGTGAGCCGGGTGACGTCGACCACCGTCTGGAAGTCGGCGGGGTAGATCGTCGCGTCGTCGGGAACGAAGACGAGATCGACCCCCTCGGCGTGCAGCAGGGCCAGGTCCCGCTCCAGGTCGCGCGGGTAGCGGCTGAGGTCTTCCGACGGGCCGAACTGCTTGGGGTTGACGAAGATCGTGGCCGCTGTGCGGTCGTTGTCGGCTTTGGCGCGCCGGACGAGCGACAGATGGCCCTCGTGGAGGTAGCCCATCGTCGCCACCAGCCCCACGGTTTGGGCGCCGTAGCCGCCGCGAACCGCCCGGATGCCTTCGATGCTGTGGATGATTTTCATGAGATTAGTGAGTTGATTCCTTGCTCATCAGGCGCAGCAGCCCGGCCACGTCGCCCGCCGCGGCCAGAGGCGGGTCGCCGCTCTCGGCCTGGCGCACCAGACGGCACAGCCGGATGTTGACCGGGGTCGGCACGCCCCACTCGCGGCCGACGCGGGCCACCGCGCCACAAATGGCCTCGACTTCGGTCGGCGCGCCACGCTGAACGTCCTGCAGCATGGAGGAGCGATTGGCGGCCGTGGCCCGGGCCACGGCGATGGCGCGTTCGGCCGCGTCATCATAAGGCAGGGCGATCCCCTGCGCGTCGGCCACGTCGGCCACCTCTCGCGCCGCCTCGGACATGAGCGCCACCAGCGGCTCATGCTCCAGCAGGAAGCCGTTGGGCACGCGCAGCAGGGCCGTCAGGGGGTTGATGGCGGCGTTGACCGCCAGCTTGCCCCACACCAGCCCGTCGATATCGTCGACCAGTTGCGTGTCGAAACCGGCACGGTTGAACAGCTCGACCAGTTCCGGCAGTCGTGCCTGTTGGGCCTCGCCCAGCGCTTCGTCGCAGCCGAAATGAGTGAGACCATGACCGGCATGTCGCACCTCGGCCACGCCCAGCACGGTGGCCCCTTCCGACGTGACCCCCAGGGAGACGCGCCGGTTGCCCAGAACGCCACGCAAGGTGGCGCGGTTGTTCAGCCCGTTCTGCAGGGTGACGGCCAGCCCGTCAGGGGCGAGGAAACGGGCGATCTCGGCCGCGGCGACGGCCGTCTGCCGGCTCTTGACGGCGACCAGAGCCACATCGACCCGGCCCACGGCGGCGACATCGGCGGTGATGCGCGGCCAATGGTGGCTGCGACGGCCGTCGGGATGCTCCAGCCACAGGCCGTGCCGAGCGATCGCGGCCACCTGCTCGGGCCAGTGGCCGACAAGGATGACGTCGCTCAGGCCGCCCAGAGAGGCCCCCAGAAGGCAACCCATCGCGCCGACCCCCACCACCGCTATGTTCATCCCGGCATGTCCTTTGGTGACTGTTCGACCTTAGCCCTCGTACCGCTCAAAAGGGGACATCGACGTTCTTCAGGAAGTCCTCGAGTTCGGCGCTGTTCATGGTAAACGAATGTTCCGCGGCCGGGAACTGCCGCCCGGCGACGTCGTCGCGGAAGGAGGCAAAGGCGGCGGTGATGATCGGCCCCAGATTGGCGTATTGCTTCACGAACTTCGGCTGTATCTTGTCGTATAGCCCCAGCAGATCGTGGTAGACCAGCACCTGGCCGTCGCAATCCGGCCCCGCGCCGATGCCGATGGTGGGGATGCCGAGGCGCTCGGTGACGGCCGCGGCCACCGGAGAGGGCACGGCCTCCAGCACGACGGCATAGCAGCCCGCGTCCTCAAGAGCCAGAGCGTCCATGACCAGCCGTTGGGCGGCGGCCGCGGTTCGGCCCTGCGTCCGGTAGCCGCCCAGCTTGCTGACCGATTGCGGCGTCAGGCCGAGATGGCCCATGACCGGGATGCCCGCGGCTACGATGGCGCGCACTGTGTCGGCCATCTCGCGGCCGCCCTCCAGCTTGACGGCGTCGACGTTGCCCTCTTTCAGGAAGCGCCCCGCGTTGCGCACGGCCTCGGTGGAGCTGACCTGATAGGACAGGAAGGGGAGATCGCCCACCAGATGGGCGTATTTGGCCCCGCGAGCGACGGCGCGGCAGTGGTGGAGCATCTCCTCCACGGTGACGGGCACGGTGCTGTCCAGCCCCATCATCACCATCCCCAGCGAATCGCCGATGAGGATGGAGTCGATCCCGGCCGCGTCCACCAGCAGCGCCCCGGTGTAATCATAGGCGGTCAGCATGGTGATCGGCTCGCCGTCCCGCTTTTTGGCCGCCAGGTCGAGGATAGTTACTTTCTTGCGATTGGTATTTGCGTCCATGATTGGTCCCGATTGTCCACAATTTCCGGCTTCGTTTCGGGGGCGAAACCGGCGTCAGGCGTGGCCGGTCGCCCCGCCTCGCTGTGATTCCAGTACGCGGTTCAACTCCAGCACGATGAGCGCGGCCTGCTCCGGCGTGAGGTAGATGCTGACCTCATCGGCCGCGAGAACCTTTTCATCCTCCGGGCAATCTTCCTCGAAGCACAGGCATATGTTGTCCTCGAACTCATTATCGGATTCCTCGCAGGATATGGACAGCCTCAGGCTGCCGTCGAGCAGGGTGATGGTGGTCATGATTATCTTTCCTTATTTCTCATGATGACCGATCTGCATGTGGCCGCGCCGGACGGAACGGGCGTCTTCGATGGTGATGAAGGCGTTGGGGTCGATCGTTTCGACGATGTCACAGATCAAATCCGTCTCCTTGCGACGCACGACGGCCACGATCATGCCCACCGTGCCGCCGCGGCCGTGGCCCCAGCCGACCGTCGCGCCGTGGCCCGCCTCGTGGATGGCCTCGATGATGCTCTGGGCCTTGTAGCGCGAGATGACGCGGATGTTGGTGAAGCCGGTGGCCGTCCGCTCGTCGACCATCATGCCCAGTAGCGTGCCGACCGAGAAGCCCAGGCAGTAGCCGAGCACGTTCCAGACGTTGTCGAGGTTGTTGACGACCTCGGCGATGGCCACGACGTAGGTCAACACCTCGAAGAACCCGGCCACAAAGGCGGCCGCTTTCTTGCCCCGCATCATGATCAACACGCGGACGGTGCTGATGGTGATGCCGATCACGCGCAGGGCGAAGATGAACAGCGCGCCGAACAGAACCTGACTGGTGAGAGGAGGAATGTCGAAGGCGAACATGGTGAACTCCGAAACCGCTTGTTCGTGGGCTTGCCGACTTCCGCGCGGTCACCTTAATTGTAATGCGACCTACGCCAAAAACAAAAAAGCCTCCCCGATCGATGCCGATCGAGGAGGCTCGCAAGGTCAGTTGTGACGATTAGTTGCTGAGGACCGGCAGGCTGCTGACCGGGACGTTGGTGCTCAGGAAGTGGACGTTGACCCACCCCTGACGGCCGTCGCGCAAGGCGACCTTGACCCAGGTGGCCGCCGCGTTCCGCCCCAGCAGGGTGACGGTCGCGCCGTTGGTGATCTGGGTGAAGGACGGGAAGCCGACGCCCGGCCCGGTGCGAACGTTCAACGCGCCGGTGATGACTGTGGCCCCCGGCTGTGTGGACGGCGGCGGCAGCGGATCCGAGCCGACGATCGGCACCAGGCCGCTGACGGGGATGCTTGTTCGCACGTAGAGCGCGCTGACCCAGCCGACTGTGCCGTTGGGCAGCGAAACCCGCACCCAGGTCGCGTCGCCGTTGCGATGCCCGGTCAGGTTCACGGTGTTACCTGTGCTCAGCGTGGTGATGATGCTGAAGTTGGTGCCGGGGCCTTGGCGGACGTTGAGCCGGTAGGATGTGACCGTGGCTGTGCCGGGGAAGGCGCCGCCCGTGCCCGTCTGGCCGGAGATCAGGGTGAAGGAGAAGCGCATCTCGGCCAGGTTGGTGGCTTCGTAATACTCGATGCGCACCGGAACCGTGCCGCTGAGATCCACGTCGGCGGTGAAGGTCTGAACCGGCTGATCCCGCCAGGCGTCGATGATGAGCTGGTTGTTCACCCAGACGCGCACGCCGTCGTCGCTGGAGGCCGAGAAGCGGTACCGCCCGGGGGCGAAGTTCATATTGGCGGTCCAGCGGGCCGAGAAGTTATCGACCGGGACTTGCGATCCGGGCGAGCCGTGACCCCAGTTGAAGTTCACTGCCGGGTCGTTGCGCGTCAGAACGGGCGCTCCGGCGAGATCGCGGTTGTTGAAATATTCGGCGGCGAAGCCGGTCTGCGCCGGAGGTGGCGGTGGTGGCGGAGGCGGCGTCGGGACCGAGATTCTGGCCCAGTTCAGTGAAACCTGGGCGCGCTCGGTTTGTTCGAAATATTCGACCTTGACCGGCACCTGGCCGCCCGATATGTCGATCTCGGCGTTGAAGGTGGTCGGGGCCTGGATTCGCCACTGGTCGATGATCAGGGCGTTGTTGACCCAAACGCGCACGCCGTCGTCGGCCGTGGCCGTGAATCGGTAGCGGCCCGGCTCGAGGTTTAGATTGCGCACCCAGCGCACGGAGAAGAAGTCGGCCGGGAAGCCGGGGGCGGGCGAGCCGAAGCCCCAGTTGAAGTTGACGGCCGAGGTCGTGCCCGTCAGAGCGGGGGCGCCGTTGAGGTTCGGATTCGAGAAGTACTCGTTAAACCACTGGTCGCCCGGCACCGGCGGGTTGGGCAGGCCGCCGCCGCTGATGAGCACGAAGTTCATCCGGGCCACGGCCACGCCGCCGGCCTCATAATACTGCACGGTGATATTATGATTGCCCGCGTTCAGATAGACATCGACCGTGATGGTTCGGGCCTGGCCGTCCATCCAGGTATCGACAAGCAGGACGTTGTCGATCCACAGGCGCATGCCGTCGTCCATCGTCGATGAGAAGCGATAGGTCCCGGCCGGAAGGCTGGCCGTTTGCGTCCATTGGGCCGAGAAGTTGTCCGGCTGGATGAGCGGATCGGGCGATCCGGCGCCCCAGTCGAAATCGATGGCGGCGTCCTGCCGGGTGAGGGCTGGCGTGCCGGACAAGTTGCGGTTATTCCAGTAACGTCCTTCCCATGTGCCACCCTGGGCCTTCAGGTTCAGCGAGCTGCTGCTCAGGGCGCCGGTGATAAACAGGGCGAGAACGAGCGCGACGAAGATAAATCGGGATCTTCCGTTGATATGCCATCGGTTCATGGTAACACTCCTGACTCTCCGGGTTGCCCCGGTTGTGTGGCGCAAGGGAACAACAGACACCCGACACCAGGAGGCGCGGTGGCACCACATGACATAAGGATAAACCGGCAGCTACAATATGTCAAGTATGCCGGTTGACAAGCGGGGTGTTAACCAGGTTTCACTATCGGGCGGGCGGGCAGGCGGATGTCGCCTGAGCGGCGGGTGAGATGCAGCTCGTCCAGATGCTCCAGCAAGGCGATGGCGTATTTGCGGCTGGTGCCCAGCAGGTCGCGGGCTTCGGCGGCCGAGATGGAGCCATGCTCGCCGAGATAGCCGGTCAAAAGGTCGACCAATCGGGCATGGACGGCGGCCGAGTAGACCACGTCGTCCGGCAGGGGAATCAGCCGCCCCTGATCGACGAGGGCGAAATAGACCGCCTCGCCGACGGCCGCCTTGCACTCTTTCACACTCGGTGACTGGACGCCGAGGTTGTCCATATTGGTCAGGAGCCGGGCGACGGCCAGTTCCTGTTCGGCGCGGAAGGTGACGCGATGCTCCCGCAGGCGCAGCAGCGTGCCCGCCTCGGCCAGCAGTCCGGCAGCGACCAGCGACTCGCGCGCGAAGGCGAACACCGGCGGCGGCGTCTTCAGCCTGCTGCGCAACGCCTCGCGGTCCAGCCCCCCGCGCAATGGTTCCTCGCCGTGGTACCGGGCCAGCTCGGCCAGGATCTGCTCCTTCAGCTGCTCGACCGTCGAAGCGGCGACCAGCGCCTTGTCCAGCGCGATGACCTGCCCCTCGTCGATCAGACGCTGCAGATGGGGCCGGCCGTCGGCCTCGGACAAGCCCGCTTTTTCCCATAGTCCTTTGGCGGGGATTGGGCCGAGCCGGATCAGGGCGCGCAGCAGCAGGTCGGCGGGGTCGCCCAGGGCCAGGGCGTGGAAGCGTTCGGCCGAATCGGGGCGGAACCGCCGGTGGCGACGGCCGGGATGGGCGTCGAGGATGCCTCCGCCGCCGATGGTGGCCCCGGGCGACGGCCGCCGCAAGATGAACCGGTCGCCACGAGCCACGGCCACCGGCTCGCTCAGGGCCAGTTGCAGCCAGCCCGTCTCTCCCGGAGCGATTTGGTCGCCGCCGATGATGCGCGTGC
Organism: uncultured Ardenticatenaceae bacterium; assembly: GCA_964466135.1. GTDB lineage: Bacteria > Chloroflexota > Anaerolineae > Promineifilales > Promineifilaceae > Promineifilum. Next base: position 11,742 of record CAYXNH010000029.1, read on the forward strand.
GCGCGGCCGTTTCCGATGACCCGACGAACAGTTTCACGGCGACGTTGTGCCGCAGGGGGGCGTCGGCGTCGGGCAGATGGCGGTATTGGGCGTCGATCAGGAGCGTGCCCCGAAGGTGGCCGGGGGCGGTGATGACCTGTCCCCGGCGCAGTTCGTCGCGGTCGATGCCGGTCAGGTTGACCGCCACGCGACTGCCGGGCAGGGCGACGTCGAGCCGGGTTTTGTGCGTCTGGAGGCCGCGAATGCGGCCGCGACCGGGGCCGGGGACGATCTCGACCTCGTCGCCGACGCGCAGGCGGCCGTCGAGCAGCGTGCCGGTCACAATGGTGCCGAAGCCGGGCAGGGAGAAGACGCGGTCGATGGGCAGGCGCGGTGTTCCGAGGTCGATGCGTGGCTCGATTTCGTGTAGCGCTGAAGCCAGCTCGTTTCGCAGCTGATCCAGGCCCGCGCCGGTGCGCGCCGAGACGGGCACGATAGGCGAATCGGCCAGCGCCGTGCCCCGCAGCGCCTCTCCGGCCTCCAGCGTGACCAGCTCCAGCCAGTCGGGATCGTCGATCAGGTCGGTCTTGGTGAGGGCCACGACGCCGCGCGGCACGGCCAGCAGGTCGAGGATGGCCAGATGCTCGCGGGTTTGGGGCATGATGCCTTCGTCGGCGGCGATGACGAACAGGGCCAGGTCGATGCCGCCGACGCCGGCCAGCATGTTCTCGATGAAGTCGCGGTGGCCGGGCACGTCGACGATGCCGACATCCTCGCCCGCCAGAGTCATCCAGGCGAAGCCCAGGTCGATGGTCATCTCCCGCGCCTTTTCTTCCGCCAGCCTGTCGGGATCGATGCCGGTCAGGGCCTGCACCAGGGTGGATTTGCCGTGGTCTACATGGCCGGCCGTGCCGATGACGTGCATGAGGAGTGACGAGCGGGAGCGGCCGCGGCTAATCCTCGCGAACGGGGACGAGGGCGGGCTGCCGTCGCCGGTTCGGGTTTTGTTCGAGGGCCTTTTCGACCTCGTCCAGCCAGGTCAGTGGCCACTTCTTGATGGCTTCCGATTGGGCGATCTGCACCCGGAGGATCTGCCCCAATTCCTGCCCCAACCGCTCCAGCTCTTCCTCCAGGGTGTGGAGTTGCTCGCGCAATTCCCGCTCCCGGCGGTCGCTGATGGCCAGGCGTTGCAGGGCGTCGGCCTCGAAGTTTTTCCATTTGCGGGCGTCTTCGCCCTGGAACTGGTCCCAGCGGGACTCCATGCGCTTGGACTCGACGCGCACCAGCTCGTTGGCCTCGCGCTGCTGCTTTTCGAGGTGGGTCTGCAGGGCATTCATGGCCGCCACGGCCGCGCGCGATTCATTGTACTGGTTGTTGAAATTGACCCAGTCGGCGGTGAATCGCTCCAGGCTGGTGGCGTGGTCGTCCATGGTTCGTTGCCAACCGGCCAGCCGCTGGTTGCGCTCGTGCTCGCCGATCTGCACCTGTTCGGTCCAGTCGCTGATGCTCTTGCGCAACAGGGCCTGTGATTCGCCCGTGTTCTGGGCGGTCGTCTGCACCTTGGACAGATTTTGGCCGAGGATCGACAGGCGATCATTGAGCGGCTCCCATCGCTTGTTGATTTCCAGCAGTGTCGCCTGCATTTCAGCGATGTTACGGCTGTCCTGCCGCTCTTTCTCCTCCAGGAAGGTCAGTGACCGTTCGACGTTGTCGACCTGGGTGGCCATCTGGGTCATCGTGTTTTGCTGCACGCCGATCAGGTTGGCCAGCCGCGTGTCTTCGGCCTGCCGCAGGGGGAGTTCCTGCTCGAGGCGGCCGATGGCCGGCAACTCCTTGCGGATGTCGGTGATCTCGCGGCCGACGGCCTCGTGCTCGACCCGGCGCAACCGGTCCAGCTCGCGCTCGGCCTCGATCCGGCGCTTGTCGTACTGCTCGATCATCTTGACGATGTCGTCGCGGAACTGGGACAGTTGGGTGTCGATCATTGGGATGCGTGAGAGTTGGGATGACGCCTGCGACAGCTGCTTCTCCAGCTCCTGGATGCGGCGATCGCGCCCGGTTAGCTCGCGCTCCTGCAGCTCGCTGCGCTGCTCCAGCTCGGCCAGCTTGCGGGCGGACTTGCGGCGCTCCTCATCGAGCCATTCCAGGCGTGTCCGCAACTCATTGACTTCCTGGTCGAGCGTCTCGCTCACGGGTTTTGAATTGGCGTTCTTGGTCATTGGGTCAACTCCCGGTGACGGGCATGGTCATAACGCGCGGCCGTTGGCCGCGAAACAGGTGATTGGATCGATACAGTGTACCAGACAACGTAATCGGCATTATACTAATCCACTCACAGGTGGGCCAATTTGCCGCGGCACACTCATCCGCCTTACAATTTCAACTCTATGCACATCGGGATCGATTGCCGGCTGCCCACCTACCAGATGGGCGGCATCAGCCAGTATACCATTCATCTCATTCAGGCCCTCAGCCGTCTGGCGGGCGATGAGCGCTTCACCATTTTCCACAGCCGCCGGGAGGCTCGCTCCTTCCTGCCGCCGGGTGACGGCCGATTCGGCCGCCTCGACCTGTGGACTCCCTGCCACCATCGCTTTGAGCGGCAGGCGCTGGCCGTGGAGTTGTGGCCACATCAGCTGGATGTGGTCCACAGCCCCGACTTCATCCCGCCCGCGGCCGGGGCGAGGCGGCGGGTGATCACCGTCCACGACCTGACGTTTCTGCTCTATCCCGAGTTTCTGACGGCCGAGAGCCGGCGCTACTACAGCGACCAAATCCGGTGGGCGGTGGCGGCGGCCGACCACATCCTGTCCGACAGCGAGGCGACCCGCCGCGACCTGCTGGCCATGCTGGGCGTCGCGCCGTCGAAGGTGACGACCGTCCATCTGGCGGCCAACCCCGTTCATACAGTCCACTACCCGGCCGAGGCGGTCGCGCGAACGGCGGCCGAGTATGGCGTCGGCCGCGGTTTCATCCTGTTCGTGGGCACGCTGGAGCCGCGCAAGAACCTGGTGATGCTGCTCCATGCCTACCGCAAGCTGCGAGACAGCGGCGCGGTGGACGTCCCGCTTGTCCTGGCAGGCGGGCGGGGCTGGATCTACGAGGAGATTTTTCGGACCATCGAGGGTCTGTTGCTGACGGAGCACGTCATCCACCTCGAGGCCGTGCCCGACGAGAAACTGGCCCATCTGTATCGCGCGGCCGGGGTTCTGGCCATCCCTTCGCATTACGAGGGGTTCGGCTTGCCCGCGCTGGAGGCCATGCACGGCGGTTGCCCGGTGGTGGCCAGCACGCGCGGGTCGCTGCCGGAGGTCGTGGGCGAGGCGGCCATCTCGCTGGAGCCGAACGACGAGGCGGCCTGGGTCGACACGCTGGCCCGCGTGCTGACCACGCCGTCGCTGGCCGAGGCGATGCGGGCGGCCGGGCTGGCGCAGGCGGCGCGATTCACCTGGGAATCGACGGCCGCGGCGACGCTGGCCGTCTATCGGGCAGTGGGGGCGGCGATATGACCCGTGTCCTCGTGCTGACGCCGCAACTGCCGTACCCCCCGCAGCAGGGAACGAGCCTGCGCAACTATCACCTGTTGCGTGCTCTGGCGCGGCACCACACCGTAACCTTGCTGAGCTTCGCCGAGCCGGATCGGCCGCGCGAACTGGAGCCGCTGCAAGCCATCGGCCGCGTGCTGCCGCCGGTTGACGTCCCGCCGCGGTCGGGGGTGGATCGGCTGGCGCAGCTGCTCACCTCCGGCGATCCCGACCTGGCCTTGCGCCTGCGCAGCGACGAATACACGGCCGCGCTGACGAACGCGCTGCAGGCGGATGTCTATGACGCCGTCCAGATCGAGGGCATCGAGCTGGCCCGGTACATCCGCGTCGTCCGGGAGGTCGCGCCGGGGACGCGGATCATCCTGGATTGCCACAACGCCGAGACGGAGCTGCAACGTCGCTCGCTGCGGGCCGACTGGCGACGGCCGTCGCGCTGGCCGGCGGCGGCCTACTCCGCGCTGCAGGTCGGCCGTCTGGCTCGCTTTGAGCGGTGGGCCACGGCGACGGCCGACGCGGCCATCGCCGTCAGTGAGACGGATCGCGATCACCTGCTCGCTCTGGGTGGCGCGACGGAATCGACGACCATCGTCATCCCCAACACGATCGACGTGGCCGAATACGCCCAATCCGGGCCGGTGCCCGACGCCTTGCGGTTCGACCTGGTGTTCACGGGCAAGATGGACTACCGGCCCAATATCGACGGCGTGCTGTGGTTTGCGCAGGAGGTCTGGCCGCTCATCAAGCGCGCCCGGCCGGAGACGACGTGGGCCATTGTCGGCCAGCGGCCGCACCCGCGGCTGGAGCCGTTGCGCGACCTTGACGGCGTGACCCTCACCGGCCGCGTGCCCGAAACGCAACCGTATCTCAACGGCTGCCGGGTCTATATCGTACCGCTACGCATCGGCAGCGGCACGCGGCTGAAGCTCATCGAGGCCATGGCCGCGGGCAAGGCCATCATCTCGACGACGGTCGGCGCGGAGGGATTCCCGGTGGTCGACGGCGAGGTCATCCGGCTGGCCGACGATCCGGCCACATGGGCGCGATCGGCGCTCGACCTGCTCGATGACGCGGCCGAACGGGAGCGATTGGGCACGGCCGCGCGCCGGTTCGCGGCCGGCTATGACTGGCGCGAGATCGTGCCCCTGCTCGACGCGCTGCCGCTTTAACTCATGTCAGCGGGATGAGCGGCGTCTTGGGGGCGTGGCTCAGATAGTCCGACCCCTCGTCCGTCACCAGCACCAGATCCTCGATGCGCACGCCGCCGAAGCCGGGCAGATAGATCCCCGGCTCGACGGTCATGGTCGCCCCGGACGGGATGATGATCTTCTCGGCCATGCTGCTGAAGCCGGGAAACTCGTGGATCTCCAGCCCCAGGCTGTGGCCGGTGCTGTGGCCGAAATGGTCGCCATGCCCGGCGGCGGTGATGAGGTCGCGAGCCAGCGCGTCAACCACCTTGCCGGTCACGCCGCCCCTGATGCCGCCGATGGCGGCCAGCTGTGCCCGGTGGACGGTGTTGTAGATGTCCCAGAAATCCTCGCCGGCGGAGTCGCCCATGTAGAACGAGCGGGTCAGGTCGCTGCGGTAGCCGCGCACGGCCGCCCCCAGATCGACGACGATCATGTCGCCCGCCTCCAGCCGCCGGTCGCCGGGGTGATGGTGGGGCAGGGCGCTGTTGGGGCCGGAGGCGACGATGATGTCAAAGCCCGGCCCGTCGGCGCCCGATTCGCGCATGAACTTCTCCAACTCCCAGGCGATCTCGGCCTCGGTCACGCCGACGCGCGCCAGCCGGGGCACCTGGTTGACGGTGTCGTCGGTGATGCGGGCGGCCTCGCGGATGGCCAGCAGCTCCTCGGCCGTTTTGATGGCTCGCATCGCCTCCAGCGTCTGGTCAAGCGGTTTCCAGCGAAAATCCTTCTCCTTGCGCAGTAGTTTCATGTCGGCCAGAGTCACATGCCGGGCCTCCACGCCGTAGCGAACCCCGCCGCCGGCCTTCAGGAAGTCGCCCAGATCGCCGGGCTTGCCCTTCAGCTGGAAGATCTCGAATTCAGGGGCCTGCCGCGCGGCTTGCTCCCAATAGCGTGAATCGGTGGCCAGTAAAGCCTTGTTGCGCGTCACCAAAACCCGTCCGGCCGAGCCGGTGAAGCCGCTGATCCAGCGCCGGTTGGCCGCGCTGCTGATGAGCAGGCCATCGACCCGCCACCGATCGAATTGTTCGCGAACCTGAGCCAGTTTGTCTGCCATCTGCTTTTACCTTTCCTTGGTTATGGATTGATCCGAATATGGCCGTCGCCGTCGGTCACGGTGCCGACAACGGCCGCATCGGGAAGTTGGGCCAAAAAGCCGGGGACGGCCGCGGGGGAGAGCGCGACGAGCAACCCGCCCGAGGTCTCCGGCGTGAATAACAAGTCACGATACAGGAAATCGATGCCCTCGTCGAACGCTACCCAGGGGCCAAAGTGGCGGGCGTTGTTGCCCATGCCGCCGGGGAAGGCGCCGGCGCGGCCGTAGTCGAGGGTGCCGGGCAGCCAGGGCAGGTCGGCCAGACGGAAGACGAAGTCGACCGCGCTCCGGGCGACCATCTCGCGGGCGTGCCCCAGCAGGCCGAAGCCGGTGATGTCGGTCATGGCATGGGCCGCGGCGGTGACGGCCGCTCGCGCCGCCTGCCGGTTGAGCCGCTTCATGCTGTCGACGGCCACCCGCACGTGGTCTGCGGCGGCTTGCTCGCGCTTCAGGGCCGTGGTGATGACCCCCACGCCGAGTGGCTTGGTGAGGACGAGCGCGTCGCCGGGTTGGGCGCCGCCCTTGGCCCGCACGGCCGCCGGGTGGACGATGCCCGTCACGGCCAGCCCGTACTTGGGTTCCTTGTCGGTGACGCTGTGGCCGCCGGCGATGACCCCGCCCGCCTCGGCCACCTTCTCGGCCCCGCCGCGTAAAATCTCGGCCAGGATCGCCGGATCGAGGGTATCGGGGAAGGCGACCAGATTGACGGCGAACAGCACCTCGCCGCCCATGGCGTAGATGTCGGACATGGCGTTGGCGGCGGCGATGGCCCCGAAGTCGTAGGGGTCGTCGACCACCGGCGGGAAGAAGTCGGCGGTGGAGATGACGGCCTGTTCGTCGTTCAGCCGGTAGACCGCGGCGTCATCGGCCGCGGCGAGGCCGACCAGGAGATTCGGGAATTGATTCGCCTGGAACATGTCACGGAGAGGTTCCACCATGCGCTCCAGCTCCGCCGGAGCCAGTTTGGACGCTCAACCGGCGCAGGAAGCGAGTGATGTCAATCTAATCTGTTTTCCGGTCGTCATCGTTCAGTCCGTCATGCGTGCCTGAGATCACCTTGCATTATTACATAGTAATCAAGGATATCGTAGGGGTCAGGCAACCGGTCGACCATCTCCATGGAAACGCGCGGCCTCCAGTCCCGGTGGCCTGACCCTTCCGCGAAGAGGGCGAGGCAGCGGCGGATGAGGGTGGCTTTGCAATACGATGATGATTTCGCCGCTGCCTCGCCCCTACCCCTTATTAATTTTTTCACCTGCAAAAATGACCATCAATATGAAGCCACGGAAAGTATACTGCCGGTCGATGATTAGGCAATTCTCGTTGACCCGCTGCGGCCGCCTCCATATAATCGCCGGTGATGAAGCAATCGCCTTTGTCCCGTGTCGAAAATATCATCCGGCGGGTGATGGAAGAGCCGTTCACCTGGCTGGGCAACGACTCGCTCGACCTGTTCCAGCTGGCGTCGCACCTGTCGCGCAGCTATGAGGAGCAGGCCCGGGGCGGGACGCCGCCGACGCGCTACACGATTTATGTCAACCCCGCCGACCATCACGCCCTGCGGGAGACGACGCCCGGCCTGGAGAAGCAGCTGAGCGACTACGTGGCCCTGATGACGGCCAGACGGGGCATCTTCCTGTCGGAGTCGCCGCGCATCCGGTTCGAGATCGACCCCGACGTCAGGCGCAATTCGGCCCGCATCGTGCTTGGTTATGAGGATGACGACCGCCCGCCGGAGACGGCGATCTATCAGGTTGAATCAGGCGACGCCACCCAGGAGGCGATTCGCGAAGCCGACGCCTTTCTCATCCTGCAGGGGCGGCAGCATATCCCCCTCGACCGGCCGGTCATGCGCATCGGCCGCCGTATCGAGAACGATATCATGCTCGACTCGCCGGCGATCAGCCGCCAGCACGTTCAGATACGCTGGCGGCAGGGGTATTTCGTCCTCTATGACGTCAGCGGCCACGGCCGCACCTCCGTCAATGGAGAGCCGGTTCAGGAACACATCTTGCGCCCCGGCGACGTCATCGCCCTGAGCGACATCTTCCTCGTCTATGGCGAGGGTCGCGACGAAATGGCCGAGGGGCCGGAGCTGCAGCCGGACAGCGACGAGATGGATACCACCCAACTCAAGCCCGACCTATGAGCCCATCCCTGATCCTGCTGCTGTTTCGGCTGGCCGGGGCGGCGTTACTGCTGGCCTTTTTGGGGCTGATCTTCTGGTTCCTGTATCAGGATATGAAGCTGGCCCGCCTGGCCATGCCGGGGGTGGCGACCGGGCTGGGCGCGCTGCGTGTGCTGGAGAACAACCGGACCGCGCCGCCGGTGGATTCGATCCTGGAGCTGGCGCCGGTGACGACCATCGGCCGCAACAATCGCAACAGTATCGTCCTGCATGATTCCTATGTCTCCGGGGAACACGCGCAGCTGACCTGGCGCGATTCGCAATGGTGGCTGGAGGACTTGGACAGCCGCAATGGAACGCTGCTGAACGACGTGGCCCTGGAGGCGCCGGTGGTCATCTCCGTGGGGGATGTCATCACTATCGGCGGCGCCCGGTTCAGGCTGGAGATTCCCGGCAAGCTGGAATTGATCGCGGAGAGCGGCGAAAGCCAATCGGTTGATTGAGTTCGGCCGCCCTCCGGGATTTATTGCATTTGAAGCCTAGCCGGGTTTGACCGGGTTCAGCACGTTGCGATAGGACACCCCGCGCAGGGCGTCGGCGATCTGCTCCACCATCTCGATGCCGACGTTGCGTTGTGCTTCCACGGTGCTGGCGCCGAGGTGGGGGGTGTGGATGACGTTGGGCAGGCCGATCAGGGGGCTGTGGGTCGGCGGCTCTTCCTGATAGACGTCCAGACCGGCGGCGGCCACCTTGCCGGACTTCAGCGCCTCGGCCAAAGCCTGCTCGTCGATCAGCTTGCCGCGGGCGACGTTGACGATGATGACCCCGTCTTTCATCCCGGCGATGGTAGCGGCGTTGATCATCCCCTTGGTCTCGGGCGTGACAATGGCGTGCAAGGTCAGCAGGTCGCTTTGGGCCAGCACGTCGGCCATCGGCAGCATGGCGACGTTGAGTTCCATGCCCGTCTCCGCGGTCACATAGGGGTCGTAGGCGATGACGTTGACGCCAAAAGCCTGGGCGCGATGGGCCACCAGGCGGCCGATGTAGCCGAAGCCGATGATGCCCAGGGTCTTGCCGAACAGTTCGGTGCCCACGTAGAGGTTTCGCTCCCACTCGCCGGCGGCCAGCGAGTTGTGGGCGGCGACGGTCTTGCGCGAAACGGCCAGCAGCAGGGTCAGCGTCTGTTCGGCCGTGGCCACGCTGTTGGAATGAGGCGTGTTCATGACCATGATGCCCCGCGCGGTGGCCGCGGCGACGTCGATATTGTCCACCCCGATGCCCGCGCGGCCGACGACCTTCAGTTGTGTCCCGGCGGCGAGGACGTCGGCGTCGATGTAGGTGTCGCTGCGCACGATGACGGCTTCGTAGTCGGGGATGGCGGCCAGCAGCTCCTCTTTCGACATGCCGGTGCGCAGGTCATAGGACATGTCGCTCATCTTGTCGAGTATTTCCAGGCCGGGTTTGCCCAATTTATCAGCGATAAGGATTTTCTTGCTCACGTGATTCTCCAAAATGATGGGTGAGACCGGCGCTTAGGCCGTTTTTTCGGTGACGGCGATGTCGATGGAACGCAGGTAGTCGTCCATGTTGGCCAGCAGCTCCTCGATGTCGGCGACCTGCCAGTCGCCCATGTGGCCGATGCGGAAGCATTTGTCCTTCAGCTTGCCGTAGCCGTTGGAGATGACCATGCCGCGCTTGCGCAGGAAGCCGTTCATGTCCTTGATGCTGAGGTCGTAGCTGTTTTCGATGGTCGTCACCGTGGGGGAGGCGTAGCGCAGGTCATTGGCGAACAGCTTGAAGCCGCGCGAGGTCGCCCAGTTGACCACCAGATCGCGCATGGCCAGGTGGCGCGCCCAGCGGTGCTCCATCCCCTCGGCCAGCATCGTGTCCAACTGCACATCGAGGGCGTACAGGAGCGAGATGGCCGGGGTGGCCGGGGTCTGATCCTTGACCAGATATTTCTCCATCTCGACGTAGTCGAAGTAGTAGCCGCGATGGGGGACGGTCTTGGCCTTCTCGAAGGCGCGGTCGGAGACGGAGGCGAAGGCCAGGCCGGGGGGCAGGGCGAACGCCTTCTGGCTGGAGGTCAGGACGATGTCGA
>CAYXNH010000030.1:0-21618 GCA_964466135.1 uncultured Ardenticatenaceae bacterium
CGCTGTCGAAGCTGAGGAACTTGCCGACGATGTCGTTGCGCGCCTTCTTGCTGACCTGGGCGACGGTGTTTTGCAGACCCACCCGCGCCACCCATTGATAGGCATTAGCCGGGGTAATGCCGTGCCGGAAGGCCCAGGACTTCAGCTGGGTCATCACGTCAGGCTTCAACTTCATCAGGCCGCGATCCATGAAGAACACGTTCAGGTTGACCATGTTCTTCAGGGGACCGAAGCCGTGGTCGGACATGACGATGGTGCTGGAGCCGGGCGGAAGCTTGGCCATCAGACGGCCGACGGCGTCATCGACGCGGGCATAGCCGTCGCGGATGGCGTGCTCCCAGGGTGACGGTTCGTAGCGCGGATGGCTGTGATCCATGAATCGCCACAGGGCGTGCTTGGCGATGTCCATGGAGATGAAGTGCACCATGAGCACATCGACCGGTTCGGCTTCGGCCAGTTTGAGTGCCCAGCGGGAATGGGCGTCAAGCAGATCGTAAATATCGGCGATGAATTCGGCCTCGTTGCCCGGCTTGTACTGGATGTTGGGCGCGACGCGATAGGGGCCAAGCTCCGATTCGTAGCGGCCAATGAGGTCGGCCGGGTGGCTGATGATCGCATTCTTCGGGCTGAGGATGTCGGTCACCATGAAGCCGTTGACTTCTTGCGGCGGGTAAGTGACCGGTACGTTGAGCACACCGACGCGGTAGCCCATGCCCGACAGCCGCCGCCAGAGGGTTGGTTGGCGAATCTGGGTCGAATTGACGAGGGTGAAGTTCTCGCCGTGAGGCTGGATGAAGTCGAAGACGCCGTGCTTGCCCGGGTTGACGCCGGTCATGAATGTTGGCCAGGCGGGGCTGGTGACGGGGGGCAGGGTCGAAGCCAGGTCAGCCGTCACGCCGTCGCGCATCAGGCCGGCCAGGTTGGGCAGGAAGCCGTCACGCGCCCAAGGCTTGATCAGGTCGAAGGTCGCGCCGTCGAAGCCGATGATTAATAAGGTCATTCAATTGTCTGCGGAACGAGTAGCGGCGTGCCCGTCGTTTCGCTATATAAAACATCGGGATCAAGATCGACACCATTCGGCCAAACCAACGTTCGCGCCACCGGGTCCACAGTAACCTGGGCGAAAAAGCCTATGTCTTCCAATGGGGTGAATACGCCACCTCGATTGAGGATACGCGATTTTAAGTCCACCTCGCCTTCTTCCCCATTCGTGAACACCAGATGCAGGATATAGTCCCGAACGTAATGAACACCGGTAATTCTTGGGAACATCTAGTTGCACCTCACAAGCTTATTCAAGTGGATCGATCTTTTCCGTCGTCCGGTTTTCCTCAAGTCGACGCCAATTATCCAGGAGTTCCTGCTGATGAAATGCCGCCCACTCAATTACCATCGAGATCGCTCTTTGCGGCAATTGACCATTCAAAATCACTATTGGGTCGATTCCCACCTGAATCTCGTGCTCTCCATAGAACGCGTGGAAGTGAGGTGGTGGATGATCATCATAGTACATGCGAATGATGATCCCGAAAAATCGACTCAACTCAGGCATAGGGAGATTATATCATGTTGGCAGAAGTCTAGCGGAGAAACTCCTTTTGGCCGATCAGGGTGATCCGGTGGTGATTAATGCCTGACGGGCGAGTCCCCTGTTGTCGGCTTTTCAATCTCTCAGTTTCCCAATCCCTCAATCTCCCGATTCTCCCACAATTTCCTTTACCCGATAGACCCGCAGATCCTGTGTTTCGTAGTATGTGCGCACGGTTAGTTCGGCGATTAGGCCCATGACAATGAACTGCACGCCGATGATGACCAGTAGCACGCTCAGAAGCAGCAACGGCCGATCGCCGATAGTCATGGCATTGAAGCCCTCGATGCCGCCGGTGATGCCTGCCCAGAGCTTGAGCGCGGTCAGGTAGCCACCGATGAGCGCTCCGAGTGCAAAGAGAATAATTCCCCAGCGGCCAAAGAGCTGCATCGGCCGGTCGCCATATTTGCGCAGAAAGTGGATGGTGAACAGGTCGAGGATGACGCGGAAGGTGCGCGACAGGCCGTATTTCGATGCGCCGGCCACGCGGGCGCGGTGATTGACCGGCACTTCCGACATGGTGAATCCGCCGAAGTTGACCAATTCGGGGATGAAGCGGTGAAGCTCGCCATAGAGGTGCAGGTCGCGGACGACCTCGGCGCGAAAGGCGCGCAGCGAGCAACCGCGGTCCTTCAGCCGGACACCGCTGGTGCGGGCGATGAGCCAATTGGCGACACGCGACGGGAAACGACGCACCAGGTCATCCTGCCGGTTCTCGCGCCAGCCGTTGACGACATCGTAGCCCTTGTCCAGTTCGGCCAGCAGGGCAGGGATGTCGGCCGGGTCGTTCTGGCGGTCGGCGTCGAGGGTGACGATGACGCGGCCGCGGGCGTGGTCGAATCCGGCGGCGAAGGCGGCCGTCTGGCCGTAGTTGCGCCGGAAGCGGATGGCGACGATGTGGTCGTCCTCGGCCGCCAGTTCCTGAAGGATGGCGAAGCTGCCGTCCTTGCTGCCGTCGTCGATGAAGAGAACCTCGTAGTCGAGGCCGGTATCGCTTAATGCCGTGCGGATTTCTTCGGCCAACGGTCGCAGGTTCCCTTCCTCGTTGTAGACGGGGATGACGAGGCTGAGGTCTTTTGCCGGACCGTGGTCGGATTCCAGGGTGGTCAAGTTCTGCTTAATCTCCAACCTGCGCCAATTGCGGTACGTTCGTCAGAACATCCAGATACCACCACCAATGATCCGGCGATACACCGGCATCCTCTCGCCAGGCAGTCAGGTCGGCGACGGCGAGAATCGCTCTGTAAAACTGCCCGGCATTGTGAAGTAACCATTGGTCTGCATCTGCTAATCGCGCTGCCTGCTCTGCGCTCAGGCCGTCTTTTAACTCAGCGAGGCGGCTGCGTGTCAGGAACATATCCAGATGCTCCATCCCACTAACATCGGGAAAACGGACATCCGTTTCGTATTGCGTTAACAGTTTTTCCAATTCCATAACCGTCATCCTAACACCTCACCAAGCCTGCCGACATAGCGAAAGGCAGAACGCTCCAGATAACTCACCGGGTTTTCAACAATGAATGCAGTTTCCAGTACGCCGTCGAAGGATGCGATGACTAACCAAGTTTGGTTCTCAATCGTGCTCACAACCGTCAAATGAGGCGTACTTTCAACAGAGTATACATATATCGATGCATTTGTAGATTGAAGTATATCCTGAATGAGACGCTCATAGTCGGCCAAAGTCGCATTTGCAGGCAAATGACCTCGCAATTTTCGCTTCAGCAAATGTCGCGTTGCGCTTCCCGGCTTCCACTCGATCTGGCGTCGCAGCCGGTGAACGAGATTGGGGAGTACCTTTTCAAGGTCATCATCTGCCATACTTACGCCACATACCCCAGATCGCGCAGCTTCTGCATGACCAGCTCTTCTTCGGTGTCGCTGTAGACGGAGTCGCTGCCGACGCCCTCACCGGGATCGATATCGCTGTATTGCACCGGATTGGCGGCGTTGAACTCGTCGGTGAAAGCGTCGGTCAGCACGCGGCCGTCCATATATCCCGGCACGGGCAGGCCCAGGTAATGCAAAATCGTTGGCGCGGGATCGAGCAGGCTGGCGCCTTCCAGCTTCGCTCCGGGGCGCACGCCCGGACCGCACAGGCCGACGACGCCCTCCATGTGGTGGTGGCCGGTCTGGCCGGTGCTCGGCTCGATGACGCGGTTGGAGCCGAAGTCGGCGTGGCCGAAGGAGACGTATTTGGCCCGGTCGGTGTGCAGCACCAGATCGGGCAGGCGTGCCTCGCTGATGCCGTGGAAGACCTCTTCGCGCCGATAGACGACGGGCACGACCTGGCTGCCGTCTTCCGGGTCACGCAGTTCCTTGGCCGCGGCGATGATCGCGTCGCGCACTGCTTCGTACTCGGCCGGATCGACCGCGCCCTGCGGCCGTTGCCCTTTGACGTTGAGGTAGACCTGGCCGAAGTTGCCCACGGAGAAGGCTTTGGTGCGCGCCCAATCGACGTCGTTGAAGGACAGGAAGAAGCGACGCAATGTCTTGCCGCCGCGGCCGCGCTTGACGTTCTTGCGCATGTCGCTCAGGCCCAGCGCCGTGAGCCATTTCAGGGCGTTGATCGGCGTGACGCCCAGCCGGAAGGCGGTCCGCTTCAGCAGGCTGACCGGATTGCGCTTGAAGGCCAGCCAGCCGTTAGCCGCCAGCCAGTTGTTGATGTGGAAGAATTTATGGAAGGGGCCGAAGCCGTGGTCGGACAGGACGATCGTGAGTGTGTCCTCCGGCACCAGCGCCAGCATCTCGCCCAGCAGACGGTCGACCGTCTCGTAGTAATCGAGGATGTCAGGCAGGACGCGCGCCGCCGTCTCCGGATCGTGCATCGGATGGGTTGGGTCCACCAGATGCCAGATCTCGTGCTGCAGGTTGTCGGTCGTCTCCATAACGTAGACGAACAGATCCCACGGTTTCTCGCGCAACAGGTATTGCACCGAACGCGCCCGGTCGATCTCCAGCTGCTTGCAGGCGCGGACGAACACGGCAGGGTCCACGCCACGCCCCTTCTCCGACATGCGCAAGGGGAACGCCCCGCAGGCATCGAATAGCTCCTGCTTCAGTTCGGGCGGCCAGGTGTAGTCGCTGTCGGCGCTGGGCGTCAGAAAGGAGCAGAGCATGAAGCCATTCATCGGCCGCGGCGGATAGGTCATGGGCAGGCTGACGACGCCGACCTGCTTGCCGGCCGCCCCGGCGATCTGCCACACGGCGGGGACGGCGACGGTCAGGCCGTTGGAGACGCGAATCTCGTAGCTGTCCTGGGCCGGGTAGGTGAAATCGACCAGACTGTGCTGGCCGGGATTGGTGCCGGTGGCAAAGGATGGCCAGGCCGAGGCGGAGACGGGGGGGATGGTGGAGCGCAGGCGGCCGCCGGCTCCCTCGGCCAGCAGATGAGCCAGATTGGGCAGGCGGCCGTCATCCAGCCAGGGTTGTAACAGATCGAAGGTGATGCCGTCCAGACCGAAGACGGCGACTTTGCGTTGGGTCATAATTAACTTCTGTGGGAGCCGGTTTCAAGCCCGACCCTATGTCTCATGGGCCTCGGGCGGGCGGGCGAAGCTCAGGATGCTGCGGAAGGCGTACATGAGGCCACCCAGCAACCCGGCGCTGAAGCGCAGGAAATAGAAGGCCAGGGACATCGAGACGGCCGTCGCCGCCGCCACGCCCACCGGCACGAACAGGAAGGTGTAGGTTCCTTCGCGCAACCCCAGGCCGTTGAACGTGATGGGCAGCAGGTTGACGATAGCGATGACCGGCACGAACAGGGCGAAGATGCGAAACGGCAGTTCGACACCCAGGGCATAGGCGATCATCATCTGCAACAGGATCAGATTGAGGGTGAATGGCAGGCTGATGAGCAGCGCGGAGACGAGCGCCCGCAAGGGATAGCGGTGAATAGTATTGACCAGATTTTCAAACTTGCCATAGAAGGGCAGGGCGGGCGCTTTGGGATAGATGCGCAGTAACAGGGCGATGGGATCCACGGCGCGGGCGATGAAAAAGGCCGGCGGGATGCCCACGGCCGTCACGACGATGAGCGCCCATAGCAGCCAGGGCAGGTCAAGCGTTGTCGCATGGGCATACAGGTTCCATATCAGCGCCACGAGGGCGATGAGCGACGAGCCTACCAGGCCGGTGACGCGCTCCATCAGCACCGAGCTTAGCGCCTCCGAGCCATGACCGTGGCGTTGTCGCAGGCTGACGACCTTGACCACATCGCCGCCGAACCCCGACGGGATGAAGTTGTTGGCGAAGAAGCCGATGTAATAAAGGTAGACCAGGTAGCTGAAGCGGGGCTTGTCGTTCAGGGCGCGCAAGAGCACAAACCAGCGCCAGGCGCGAATGATCACATTGAGCTGGAACATGGCGAAGGCCAACGCATACCAACCCCAATGGATGTTGGTCAACGTCTGCACAACCTCCTGGAAGCTGACGCGACTGAATAGCCAGGTCAGCAGGAGGAGGCTCAGCAGGATTTGGGAGAGGCCGATCAGTTTCTTGCGATTGGCCTTGACGAACTTGCCCATAACAGGCCGATTATAGCACAGGGAAGTAAGGCCGTCGTATGGTCGGATCATGGATTGGGATGCAGATGTTCTACGGATCATCGACGCACTGGCAGAGGCTATCGTTGATCTCCCTTGCCCACAATCGCACACACTCGCAATATCGTTCCGCCCCGGCGGCTACCACATCAGCTGCTGTCATCGTCCAGGTAATCGGTCGCTCATAGGCTCCCTGATTGCCGGGGCGAGCCGTGATCGGCCAGTCGCGCTTGCCGGAATCTACGCGCTCCCGATAAACGCTTCGCGCATTTTCCGTGCTCAGACCCTGGTCGATGAAGTTAGCCAACAGACGGCGACTGAAGGCCAACCCCTCGACCGAATAGAGGCTGGGATGCTGTAAGTGATAGCACAACACCATTAGGTGGTGGACTTCCCACCGCGCTGGGTCTTCGTTTTCCCAGAAGAGCATATGATCAAAGTAGTCGCGGCAGGACAGGCCAGATGCCAAGCGCGCACCACATTCGGGACATTGAATAGTCATGATGAGTATATGTTTTATATCCTGATTTATCTTCCTATACTATCTTGTGTAGATGATCGCCACGGGTGAAAAGATTCAATCCTGACCTGTTCAGTGGCCTTAACTTCGTGAGCAGGCCCTGTAGATTCCGGAACATGCGCGTGTATACAAGGAGCGTTTACCCATGAGAGCAATTCGCGTTCACGAATTTGGCGGCCCCGATGTCTTGCGGCTTGAAGAAGTCGATAGGCCCGAACCGGGACCCGGCGAGGTTAGGGTGCGGTTGAAGGCTGCCGGCGTTAATTTCATCGATGTCTACCAACGCAGCGGGCAATACAAGATGGAGCTACCCTTCACGCCCGGCAGCGAGGGGGGCGGCGTGGTCGATGCCGTCGGGCCGGATGTGGAGGAGTTCAAGCCGGGCGATTTCGTCGTCTACGCCATGCACCTCGGAGCCTATGCCGATTATGCCGTCGTGCCGGACTGGAAACTGGTCCCCGTGCCGGCCGGCCTCAATCTGTTCACGGCCACGGCGGCCATGCTGCAGGGGATGACGGCCCACTATTTGAGCCACGACACCTACCCCATCCGCGCGGGCGACACTGTGCTGGTCCATGCCGCGGCCGGGGGCGTCGGCCTGCTGCTGGTGCAGATGGCCAGGTTACGCGGCGCGAGGGTGATCGGCACCGTCTCCACCGAGGAGAAGGCAGCGCTGGCCCTTGGGATGGGCGCGGACGAGGTCATCCGTTATACGGAGCAGGAGTTCGAGAGCGAGGTCAAACGGCTGACGGATGGCCGGGGCGTCGATGTCGTCTATGATTCCGTCGGCCGCGACACCTTCAGCCGGAGCCTCAACTGCCTGCGGCCGAGGGGCTATATGGTGCTCTGTGGCCAGTCCAGCGGCGCCGTCGAGCCGATCGATCCGCAGCTGCTCAACCGGAAGGGGTCGCTATTCCTCACCCGGCCGAACCTGGTTCACTACATGCTCGACCGGCAGGAGGCGTTGGGCCGGGCGCGGCAACTCTTCGAATGGATTAACGACGGCCGCCTGGCCGTGCGCATCGACGCCACGTATACGCTGGAGGATGCAGCCGAGGCGCACCGGCATCTGGAGTCCCGCCGCAGCATGGGCAAGGTGTTGCTGGGCATGCAACAGGGGATTCTGCCGACGGGCGGGCGGATTGAGAACGCCATCGACCGCGGCGACGTGGTGGATGAGGCCGGGTGGGAGTCGTTTCCCGCCAGCGACCCGCCGTCGTATTAGGGTGGCGGAGGCGCGAGTACGGCGAGATCGCCCCGATAGCGCATCTGCCCGGGTTTAAGTCGGGAATATTTTGCCGAAAGCATTGCCAAACGGCTGTGCTCATGGTAAACTTTCTCTTCGGCCCGTGAATCGGGCTGTATATTTACGCGACTAATATTCACCAGGATTCCTGGGGCAGAGACGGCGTTCCGGCAGGAACGTTGTTTTTTCCATTCGTTGGAGAGCAGAACCATGTCTGATTTACTATTGAAAGCATTTGATAAAGAGAAGAACTCGAACCTGCCGGAGGTAAGCGTGGGTGATAGCGTCACGGTTTACGTGCGCATCAACGTTGGGGACAAGAACGAGCGCGTCCAGATGGTGCGCGGCACGATCATCCGCACGCGCAATGAGGGCAACAACGCCAACTTCACCGTCCGCCGAATCGCGTCGAATGGTGTCGGTGTCGAACGTACTTTCCTGGCCAACTCCCCCCGCATCGAGAAGATCGAAATCCAGAGCCATGGCCATGTCCGTCGCGCGCGCCTCTATTATCTGCGCGACCGCACGGGTAAGGCGACTCGCTTGCGCGCCAAGCGGACTTTCGATTCCCGCTAGTAAAAACCCTTGCCTCGCCGTTAATCGGCGATACACTGGTGTCATGTGATCTGTAGCAGGTGAAAGCGGCCGTCTTTCACCTGTTTTTGTTTTTACTGCTTGCCCTAACGAACCATAGATATGACCACGAACCGAAACACAAGCCGGCCGCTCATCGGCCTGACGACGTATCGCAAGACGATCACCCAAACATCGTCCGTATCCTATTTGGCCCTGATGCCCAGCTACATCGAGGCGGTAACGGCCGCGGGCGGCCTGCCGGTCATGGTCCCGCTGGGTCTGGATGAGGAGTCGCTGGCGGCGCTGCTCGACCGGCTGGACGGCCTCGTGCTGACCGGCGGCGGCGATATCTCCGGAGCGCGCTACCGGAGTGCGCACGCCGAATATATATTCGACGTCGATGAGGATCGCGATCGCGTCGAGCTGACCCTGGCGCGGGAGGCTGTTGAACGTGACAAGCCGCTGCTGGCGATCTGCCGCGGCCATCAGATTCTCAACGTCGCCCTCGGCGGCACGCTGTATGAGGACGTCTTCAAGCGGATGCCGGGGGCCATGAAGCACGACTACTTTGGCGATTTTCCGCGCAGCCACCTGGCGCATGCGGTCACTATCGAGCCGGGCAGCAAGCTGGCGATGGCCCTGGGGCAGGGCGAGGCGAAGGTCAACAGCCTGCATCATCAGGGTATCCGCGACTTGGCTCCGGGACTGAAAGCGGCCGCCTACGCGCCGGATGGCCTCATCGAAAGCGTCGAGGCGGACGGGCATCCCTTTGCCGTGGGCGTGCAATGGCACCCCGAGAACCTGATCGCCGACGAGCCGGAGATGCTGGCCCTGTTCCGCGGTCTGGTGGATGCAGCCGGATAAGCTTGCCCATGAACGAGTTGACGCCGGTCGGTCATGCATTGCAGGCGTTGGGCATCCCCTTTCAGGAGTTTCGCCACGTCGGGCCGGTCGGTTCGTTGGAACAGGCGGCCACGGAACGGGACCAGCGGCCCGAGCAGGTCGTCCGCAGCATCCTCTTTCGCCTGGCGCAGGATGAGTACCTGATGGTGCTGGTAGGCGGGCCAAAGCAGGTCAACTGGAAGCTGCTGCGCAAAGTGGTGGGCCATTCGCGGATGACCATGGCCACGCCCGACGAGGTGCGCGCGGTGACCGGGTACGAGATCGGGGCGGTGGCGCCGTTTGCCTTGCCGCGGCCTGTCCGGGTATTGCTGGATGAGAGTGTGATGGGTGAGGACGTGATCTCGCTTGGCTCGGGCGTTCGCGGCACGGCCGTCATTATGACCACGGCGGATCTGGCGCGAGCTTTGGGCGATGTCGAGCGGGTCTCGGTTGTCCAGAGCAGTCTTGACTAAGGGGCTTCACGGATTGCCGATGGGGTATCGGTCAACAGGCGAACCGTAGTATAAGCGCCATCGGTGACCGGTTAACCCCGCAGGTCGGCGAACCAGTCCAGCAGGGCGGTCAGTTGCCGCACGACATCATCGCGCCCGCCGTTATTGGTGATGACGAAATGGGGGTGACGTGGCGGCTCGAAGAACCCGGCGATCAGGCGCGCGTATTCCACCGTCACCGGATTATTGCCTCGTGACAGCCGTGCCACGCGCACGGCTTCATCGGCCTCCACCAGCACAAAGACCACGTCGGGTTCGGCCGCGGCGATGAGTTCGCGGTGGTGTTCCTTGAAAGTGGCCTGGCAGAACGCCAGATCGGGGTGGGCGGGGCGCAAGGCGGCGAGGCGGCCGACCAGCACGGTATAGAAGCGGTCGCGCATGCCTTCGGTGAACGGCCGCCCTTCGCGCACGGCGTCGCGCATCTCCGGCGTCAGGTCGAGATCGCCATCGTAGAAGGTGTAGCCGAACTCATCGGCCAATACCTCGCCCACATAGTTCTTTCCCGCCGCGGGCAATCCGAACAGGTAGATCAGCATCGTCTTCGCTCGACCCATTTAGGGCAATGATCGGCATGCCCGGCCGTCGCCACGTCCGTCCAGCCGGTGGACATCGTTACCCGTCGTCTCCATGCAATAGTCGTAGCAGGTTTGCGCCTCCGCTTGCGTCTGGAAATCGCGGCAGTCATAGAGATTGCGGTCGCAATCGCATGGCCCCACCAGATCGGGGCGGCTCCACATTCCGGCTGAGGCTTCCTGGGCCTGTCGCTGCAACTCGCGCAGATAGTCAGTCTGGGCCACGTCGGGCGGAAAGGTGACCAGTCGGGCCATCCCGTTGAGCATCAGTTCGCCGTTGACGAAGGTGCCGTCTTCCAGATAGACATAGCGCAGCAGACGGCCGTATCGGTCGGTCTCGCTGACGTCCTGAACCAGAATCACAGTCTGATCTTCCACCAGGTCGCGATTGAACTCCAGGGCTTCCTGATAGAACAGCTCGTCGCGCTCCGGCGTATCGACGCCGATATAGCGCAGGCGATAGGTCCGGCCGCCCAGATCGACCTCGATGGTATCGCCGTCGAACACATGGGTGACTGTGGCGCGAACGCCGGCGGGATCGAGGGTCGGCAAGGGTGCCGGTTGCGGAGAGACGGCTGCAGATATATGAGTAGTTGCCGGCTGTGCTGTTGCGCCAAGTGTCGAAAGGCCGGCGTCGCGGCAGGCGACGAGGGCGATGAACAGGCCGAGCAGGAACAGGATGGGAAGGGAGCGGGCTACCAGTTTGGTCATCATGAATAAAAGCCCGGCAAATGTCACCGGGATGTACAGGATAGTAGCCTTTTTTATGCCCGATGTCATCTGTTGATGACGAAATGAGATCCATCAGTTGACATCGATCGCGACCTCCCTTATACTAACCAAGCCTATATTCATTTATTGAATAATCAGATAATGAGCCCATTATACCGATCTCCCCTGACTATTGAGCACGCGCTGCTGGGTTTTGTCCGGCATGAACCTTTGCACGGCTATGAGATCTATCATCGCCTGGTCGGGACGCCAGAGTTGCATCTGGTCTGGCGCGTGAAGCAGAGTCGCCTCTATGCCTTGCTGGCGCGGCTGGAGGACGAGGGCCTGCTGGGAGCCACCCACGAGCCACAAGACGGCCGTCCGCCGCGCAAGGTCTATCATCTGACGCCGACGGGAGAGGCCGCCTTCGGCCGTTGGCTGGTCGCTCCGGTTCGGCTGCCGCGGGAAATGCGTCTGGAGTTTATGCTCAAGCTTTATTTCGCCGGAGAGGAAGGAGCAGAAACGATCGGCAAGTTGATTCATGCGCAACAGGCGGTATGCGAGAAATGGCCGGGAATGTGGATGGACGATGAAGAGACGGCCGGCCCGTTCGGCCGCGCTGTCAAGCTCTATCGCCGCAAGCATATTGAGGCGATTCGGGATTGGCTGGCGTCATTGGCGGCCGAGCATGTCACCCTGGCCCACGACTCCGTAAGTGGGTTTGAAGCCGACTGACGGTTACCGACTATCCAATATGTTTGGTAACCTCTCACGCCGCAAGCAAGACCCGGCCCATGCGACCGGGTATCAGGCAATGAGTCTTTTTGAATACATAAACTTTTTGAATACATAAAGAGGAAGAACGATGTTTAACCGCTCGTCAATTGTCAGGTTGGGATTATTGTTGACTTTGCTGATTATGCCGGTCGTTATGACGATCGGCTGTGCCGGAGAGCCGGCACCAACAAGTCAGTTGCCCGCGACTGAAGTCGTCGTGCCGACCGAGGAAGCCCCACTGCCGGCGACGGAAGCGGCCGAACTGCCCCAGAAACTCGAAGATGTTACCCTGACCGTTTTTGCGGCTGCATCGCTGTCCGACGCCTTCACTCAAATGGGCAAGCAGTTTGATGCGGCCAACCCGGGCGTCACGACAGAGTTCAATTTCGCCGGGTCCAACCAGCTTGCGACGCAGATCAACGAGGGCGCGCCGGCTGATGTGTTTGCCAGCGCCAATATCACCCAAATGGATGCCGTGGTTGAATCGGGTATGGCGGCGGCGGACGCGCCGGTCCTGTTTGTCACCAATCGCCTTGTCGTCGTCATCCCGGCCGACAACCCTGGCAATATCCAGGCGCTGCAAGACCTGGCCGAGCCGGGCAAGCTGATTGTGCTGGCCGCGGAGGAGGTCCCGGTCGGCCGCTATTCGCTCGAGTTCCTCGACAAGGCATCGGCCGATCCGGCGTTCGGCGATTCCTTTCGCGATGACGTGCTGGCCAATGTGGCCTCCTATGAGGAGAACGTTCGCAGCGTGCTCAACAAGGTCGCACTGGGCGAGGCCGACGCGGGGATCGTCTACACCAGCGATCTGTTCGGGGTTGCCGGGGTCGAGAGCCTGGAGATACCCGACGCGCTTAATGTCCTGGCTGAATACCCTATCGCGGCTCTTGGCGGGAGCGAGAACCCGGACGTTGCCGCGGCCTTCGTCGAGTACGTCCTGAGCACCCCCGGGCAGGCCGTCATGATGTATTTCGGTTTTTCGCCGTCTGTTCGGTGATGGGAGTGGTCGATCTGCCGCAGGACAGGCAACAAAGCCGTCCCGCCTTGCGGCGGCACAAGGCGGAAGGATGGTGGGCGCTTTCGCTGCCTCTGCTGTTGTTCCTGCTGTTGCCGTTGCTGGCCCTCATTTTTTATAGCTCTCCGGCTGAACTGGTGGCTAATTTTCGCTTGCCGCAGGTCAGGCAGGCGCTGAGCCTCAGCCTGAGGACGAGCACCTGGGCGACATTGGCGGCCGTCGTGTTGGGGATGCCGGTGGCCTATTTGCTGGCGCGACGGCAATTCCCCGGCCGGGTTCTGCTCGATAATCTCATTGACCTGCCCATCGTGCTGCCGCCGGCCGTGGCCGGACTATCGCTGCTGCTGGTGTTCGGCCGTCGTGGCCTTCTGGGCGCGCCGCTGAACGAGCTGGGGGTGCGCATCACCTTCACCGAGCTGGCGGTCATCATCGCCCAGACCTTCATCGCCGTGTCGCTGTTCGTTCGCGCTGCGAGCATCGGCTTTTCCGCGGTTGAGCCGGAGCTGGAGGACGCGGCGGCTATCGACGGGGCCAACCCGTGGCAGATATTCCGGCGTGTTACCCTGCCGATCTCTCGCCGGGCCGTCCTGTCGGGGGCGGCTATGGCTTGGGCACGGGCTTTGGGCGAGTTCGGGGCGACCATCATCTTTGCCGGCAACTTTCCCGGCCGCACGCAAACGATGCCGCTGGCGATTTACCTGGGGTTTGAACTGAACCTGGATGTGGCGGTGACGCTGTCGATCATCCTGGTGGTTTTTTCATTTCTGGTGTTGCTGCTGGTGAAGCTGGTGTTGGGGCGAGGCGAAGGAGCCTATTGACTTTTGTCCTTTTAATATGCTAGACTGCACTTTTGACATACCTGTTTTTTGGAAGAGGCAGAGGTGCGTGGAGCAGCCCATCCATTGCGGACAATATATATTATCTGATATTTTTTGATGGCTGAACCCCTATTTCTCGCCATAAACCCGCGCACCGTTTGGGCATAGCTTTGCCCCCGAAAACCCGAGGGAAACCGCAAGGAATTATTAACCAATGACAGATCTGAACGATCCATTGTCCGATGAAATGGAAATTCTCAACGCGCTACTCAACGAAGGAATTGAACAACGATATCTGACTTACGATCAAATTTTGGAAGCGCTGCCCGAGATTGAGAACAATATCACCCTTCTGGAGACTTTGCTTGAAGAGGCCCAGACCCTCGGTCTGGCGATTTATGAGAACGAAGACGATATCGTAGCCGCGGCGTTAAGCTCCAGCGACGATGACGAAGATGGCGTCATCATCACCGAAGAGGAAACCATTGAAACTGTGGTTCGCGTGCGTCCGGCTCGGGTTCGGTCTCACGACGCCCCTCTGTTTGATTTGAGCAACGTGCCTATCGATGATTCCGTTGGCCTTTATTTTCGCGAGATGGGGCAGCAATCGTTGTTGTCGGCCGAGGAAGAGGTACATCTGGCGATGGAGATCGAGGCCGGACGCGAGGCGATTGAGCGGCTCGACTCCGGCGAGGTGATCGATCTGGATGAGCGGGATCGCCTTGAACGACAACGCGAAGTCGGCGACGCCGCCCGCGCGCACCTGATTCGCGCCAATACCCGTCTGGTCGTCAGCATCGCCAAGAAGTATCGCGGCCGCGGCCTGCAATTCCTCGACCTGATTCAGGAAGGCAACGTCGGGCTGATGAAAGCGGTCGAGAAGTACGACTATCGGCGCGGCAATCGGTTCAGTACCTACGCGACCTGGTGGATTCGCCAGGCTGTTACGCGCGCGTTGGCCAATCATGGCCGCACCATCCGCATCCCGGCCCATCTGGGCGGTCGCATCAGCAAGCTCTACCAGGTAGCTCAGGAGCTGGAGCAGGAATACGGCCGCCAGCCCACGGCCGAGGAAATCGCCGAGAGCATGGAGCTGCCGGCCGATCGCGTTCGCTGGATGTTGCGTACCAGCCGCCAGCCCGTCCATCTCGAACGACCGGTCGGCGACGAGTCCGACGCCGAACTGGGCGATTTCATCGAGGATATCGAAGCGCCGGCCCCGGCCGAATCCGTGGCCCAAACGATGTTGACCGAGGAGATCGGCGACATTCTCGACCAGTTGACGCCGCGCGAGGCCCGCATCCTGCGCCTGCGCTACGGCTTGCAGGACGGCGAATCGCGCACCCTGAAAGAAGTGGGCGAGATGTTCGGCCTGTCCCGCGAGCGCATCCGCCAGCTGGAGAAGGAGGCGCTGCGCAAGTTGCGCCATCCCAACTTTGCCGGTCATTTGCGGCAATATCTGAACTGATCGCTCACAATCCCTTGCGTATATTAAAAACACCCTCCTCAAATCGGGAGGGTGTTATTATTTCCGGTGAATGAAGATCAGCCCGCATCTGATAGGGCAAATCGGCGGATGGCCTCTGTTCAGGCGGCCTTTTATGCCTTTACGCAGATTTCACCGCGGTTTCACAAGGTGTTCATTTCTAATCCGGTCGGATATGATAAGTTGATAGGCGGGTAAGAAGGGATGCCGCGTTGCTCTGTCCGTCAAGCCTGGGTCATCGGATGGACACATGGAAGCAAAGATGAAGTCGGAACAGATCGTGATCGAGCCGGTTAGTGGCTGGCAATTGATCAACTGGCGGGAGTTGCGTGATTATCGCGATCTCTTCCGCTTTCTGGTCGATCGCGACATCAAGGTCCTATACAAGCAGACGGTATTGGGCTTTGGCTGGGCCATTTTGCGGCCGCTGCTGAGCATGGTTATCTTCACCGTCATCTTCGGCAATTTGGCCCAAGTGGATAGCGACGGCGTCCCCTACGCGATCTTCAGCTACGTCGCCCTGGTTCCCTGGCTATACTTCTCCACGGCATTATCGGCATCCGCCCTTAGCCTGGTCAGCAACACCGATATGTTGACCAAGATCTACTTTCCCCGGCTGGTCTTTCCCATGACGCCGGTGGTTTCCAAGCTGGTCGATTTTGTCATCTCATTTGCCATCGTGTTTGTGCTCATGGCCCTGTTTCGCATCGCGCCGACGGCACGCATCGTGTATATCCCACTGCTGGTCGCCCTGATGATGTTGACGGCCGCGGGGGCTGGGCTTTGGCTATCGGCCATGTCGGTGCAGTATCGGGACGTCAAACACGCCATGCCGTTCCTGACCCAGTTGTTGATGTATGCCGCGCCGGTCGTCTGGTCGGCGGCATTGATTGAAGAACGCTTTGGGCCAACCGGCCGTCTCCTGTTCGGTCTCTATCCAATGGTGGGCGTCATCGAGGGGTTTCGCTCGGCGCTCCTGAATACTGGGCCTATGCCGTGGGATATGCTCGCTGTGGGGACGGCATCCGCTCTCGTCCTATTTGTCAGCGGTCTGTTTTACTTCCGGCGAATGGAAGCCTATTTTGCCGACGTGGCCTGATGGCCCGGCAAACAGGATAGCAATGATTCCATCTTCTAACGGGCGGCATGCCCCTGAAGCGGCCATCATCGCCGAGGGCGTGTCCAAGCAATATCATATAGGCCTGAAGGAGCAGCGTCAGGATACCTTGCTGCAATCCGCGCTGGGATGGATGATGTCGCCGGCGAATAACCTGCGCCGGTTGCGGCGTTTGAGCCAGGTGAACTCCGATGACGCCGAGGATGTCTTCTGGGCTTTACGAGATGTCAGCTTCACCGTCAATCGGGGGGAGGTGCTGGGCGTTATCGGCCGCAATGGAGCCGGCAAGAGTACGTTGCTCAAGATTCTGTCCCGCATCACCCCGCCTACTCGCGGCCGCATCACACTTAACGGGCGCGTGTCCAGCCTCCTCGAAGTCGGCACGGGCTTCCATCCCGAATTGACCGGCCGCGAAAATGTCTATCTGAACGGCACGATATTGGGCATGACCGAAGCCGAAGTCAACCGCAAGTTCGATGAAATCGTCGCCTTCTCCGAGGTGGAGAAATTCATCGATACTCCGGTGAAGCGTTACAGCAGCGGCATGCGCGTGCGGCTGGCCTTTGCCGTGTCGGCCCATCTGGAATCGGAGATATTGCTGGTGGATGAGGTGTTGGCCGTAGGTGATGCTGCTTTTCAGGAGAAATGCTTGCGCAAAATGGGTGGCGTGGCCCAAGGCGGCCGCACTGTCCTTTTTGTGAGCCACAACATGCAGGTTATCCAGCAATTGTGTCAACGCGCGTTATTGATTCAGAATGGGCGCGTGGCGATTGACGCCTCTCCGGCCGAGGCGATTGAGCGATATCTGGAAAGCTCATCCGCGAACCCGATCCCCGAGCCGATTACTTTCGGCGACAAGATCCGGTTGAAGGAGATGCAGTTGATCCAGGACGGATACGGGATTGGAGAGTTCGTCGATAACCACAAGGCGCTGCAGGTGATCTTGCGCTATGATGTCCTGGAGCCGGTGAAAAACCTGCTCTTCGGCTTCGACATATTTTCGAGGGACGGCGTCCACCTGTTCCGTACGTATGACCTGGCTGCTGCCGGCATGGGCGAACGAACGCCGGGTTCTTACGAGTCCGTCTATGAGTTACCGGCCAATTCCTTCAATTCCGGTTATTACTATCTCGACCTGATGATGGGCATCCATCGTCATGGCTGGCTTTCGCGGGGCGACATCCGACTGAAGATGAATTTCTCCGGGTCGGAGGCCTCCGATGTGACCTATCCGGGCATCCTGGGCGCGCTGGGCAGTTGGCAATACCGGGACGATATGCGCGAGGAGGGAGGCATGAGTCCGGTCGCCGCTATTCGCCAAATCCAAACGATGGAACAGACCGGCTATTCGGATACAGACGGGCCGGAATGAGCTGAAAGACATGTGTGGAATTTGCGGGGAAATCCGGTTTGGCCCTTCACACGAGACCGATACGTCAGGTTTTGAACGGATCATCGGTCTGATGGCCCGACGCGGCCCCGACGATCAAGGATATTGGACCGATGACGCGGCTTGCCGGCTTGGTTTCCGGCGGCTATCGATCCTCGATCTGTCCTCGGCCGCCAACCAGCCGATGGTTGTTGAGGATGGCCGGTTTGCTCTGGTCTTTAACGGCGAGGTTTACAACTTTCGCGAACTCCGCGCCGAGCTTGAGCAGCGAGGAGTGACGTTTCAGACGAGCGGCGATACCGAGGTTGTCCTGCGAGCGCTCATCCAGTGGGGGAAAGCGGCCCTCGATCGATTCAACGGCATGTTCGCCCTGGGATTCTACGATGCACAATACCGGTCGGTGTTGTTGGCTCGTGATGCGGTGGGCATCAAACCGCTGTATGTGCTGACCGATTCGCGAGGGTTGTTCTTCGCGTCGCAGTATGACCAGATTCTGGTCCATCCCTGGAGCGCGAGGCGCGCCGTATCTCCGGCTGCGCTGGGGCTATATCTGCGCCTGGGGCATATACCTGCGCCATACGCCTTACTGGAAGGCACGCTGATGTTGGAAGCGGGTAGCTGGCTGGAGGCAACCGCCGATGGTGCGATCTCGCGAGGTCGATACTATTCGTTCCCCGTTTACCAAAAACCCGATCTGCGGGGCGAGGAGGCCTATGAGGCGGTCGACGCGGCCGTGACGTCGGCCGTGAATAGGCAGATGGTCAGCGATGTTCCTTTGGGAGCATTCCTGTCCGGTGGGATCGACTCCCCGCTCGTGGTCGCCAAGATGCAAGCCCAAGCTACATTGGGCCGATCCGTGCGAGCTTACACAATCGGCAGCGCGGGCAGTGTTCATGATGAATCGGAGGACGCAGCGGACTATGCTCGCCAACTAAACGTCACGCATGTGCTCGAACAGTTCACACCCGATAAGGTGCTCGACTGGTTCGATGATGCCGTGGCCGCGTGCGGTGAGCCATTCGCTGATTTCTCAATATTCCCGACCCTGATGGTCTCGCACTTGGCGCGCCGCGATATGACGGTGATGCTCGCCGGCGACGGCGGTGATGAGCTATTCTGGGGATATCCCGAGCGGTTCGGGTCTGTTCTTAAACTCGCGGCGGAATTTCGCCGGCCATACTGGGCCCGTTCAACCCGTTGGGTGGTACATCGAATGACGGGACTGGATAAAAATGCTCAGTCGAACCTGCGTTGGCCTACAATCGGGCACTGGTACCGGCAAAAGCACATGTGGTTTCTCTCGTCCGCTTTGGCGGCCATTTTCCCCACACTGCCGGCCTGGCCCGATGAGTTCACCCTCTATGATTACGACGGCTGGGACCCGGATGAGACGGCGCAATGGTTGCGCTGGAATGAGTTCACCGGTCATCTGGCGATGGTGTTGTTGAAGGTCGACCGGGCCAGCATGTATAACTCCCTTGAGGTTCGCGTCCCCTTGCTTGATCGAGAGGTAATTGAGGTGGCCACGCGGGTAGATTGGCGGTCTTGCCTGGACCTGGGGGCCAATACCGGCAAAATCCCGCTGCGCCGATCGTTGGAACGCCATATTTCACGCCAGACGAAGACCAAGCGTGGCTTTGCCGTCCCTATGGCCGACTGGTTACGCGGCCCACTGCGTGATGTATTTATTGACCGGGTTCTGTCTCGCCGTGAGATATTGGGACTGGCCATCGAACGAGTCGCACTGGAGAAGATGCTGACCGACCATGTGGACGGCCGCGCTGACCGCCACCGCAGTTTGTGGCTGCTTCTGAGCCTGATCATGTGGCATGACAATCAGTATCAGCGGACTATCTTGCAGGTTGCCGAATGAGCGATCGCGGTCGATACCAGATCGATGAACCGTTGCTTCAGGAGACGACCGAAAAGCCGTCAGCAAGCAACCATCGCCCAAGGAGCGGGTGGGTAGTCGCTGCCCTCCTGTTTGGGGTTTTTGCCCTCTTGCTCCGGATTTTCGTCGCCCGTGACAGCCTGCTTGACAGAGCGACCAATCCTTCCGCGCTGAAGGCCGCGATGCGGATCGTGGCGGATCCTTCGGCGACCGTGAACATTCCCGAAAACCTGTTTGCCGACGGCGATCTCTCCGGCTTAAGCGCGCGCGCCATGAGCGCCATCGCCCTGGTTTCAGGTCAACCGGCGTCGGCCGAGCGATGGCTCACCTATGGTCTGGCTGATCCATCTTCGGCCTATTTGTCGCAATTTGAACTGTGTCTGCTCTACTGGAATGAGGGACAACGGGCCAAGGCACGCGAGGTATGTCGTGGCACCAAGGCATCTGTCCGCTACTGGTTGGGCCGGGGTTATCATTTTGAAGACCTGAGGCAGCCTGAAGAAGCGCTGGCATATTACGATATTGCCGCGGCCATCGATCCGGATTCCGCCCAAGCCTGGTATGTGATGGGGCGAACCTTGTTCGGTCTGGATCGCTTTGAGGAGGCGATTGCCGCCTACGAGCGCATGATGGTCCTTGACCCAACGCCGCCGGTCGATGTGTATGAGGCTTTGGGCCGGTCTTATTTGAAACTGGATAATCTGCAGCTTGCACGGGATGTCATTAACCGGGGGCTGTTGGTATTCCCCAATCAACGAACCTTCTACCTGGCCATGGCCGACACTTATCGCGCCGAGGCCGATTACCGCGCGGCCGATAGTTGGTATGCAAGGATGCTACAACGATGGCCGGATGACGTGCAGGCCTGGTCGGGGCGGGGAGATATGGCCGTCGCCAACGACCAGCTGTCGGACGCCGTTCGCTACTATCAAAAAGCCGTCGAATTTCGGCCGCTGGGGCTCGAATATTGGCTAAACCTCGCTAAGACCGCCTGGGCAGGGGGTGATGAGGTGTTGGCAGATGAAGCTTATCAGGAGGCCTTGATGCTTCAGCCGGACAATCCCGCCGTCCTGCTTCAGGTCGGTCAGTTCTACGCGGAGACAGAGCGGACGGCCGAGGCTCGGAAGATGTTTGAGCGTGTCCTGCAGCTGCAACCCGGTAATCGTGAAGCGACCGATCAATTGGCGGCCATCGGTGAACCTTCCCAACCGCCAAATGAGCAGTGAACGTCCATCATGAGCAGCGATATCTCCGGCCGATCCGCCACGTTCGAGTCACCGCAGGATTCACCTGGTATTGACCCTCAGCCGGTCGCGTATCTTGGCGATTGGCTCGTCTTCATTGGCGATATAGCCACCCCGCTGCCAGGTCGCATGCCCGACGACCATTGGCAGGCCGAAGGGCAGATCGCCGATTGGCGCTGGATGTCGACAGATTCCTCGGATGAATGGCGAGGCTCGCCTGTCTCCCAGGTACGAACAAGCGCCTGGACGGCATGGTTGATCGGCGAATTATATGGCACTCCGAATCCGGCCCAGACCGTTATCGATTTGCTGGAGAGTCAGACTACCGCCGACGGATTGAACGGGCATTTCCTGTTGGTCGCCCGGGATCATCGGTCCGGCGAGTTGCATGTCTGGACTGACCGCCACGCCACGCTCCATGCCTATCTGGCCACGGACGGCGCCCGGACGGCCGTCGGCAGTCATTTGTCTTCGGTAGCCGCTGCAACCGGCCGCGTGGATCTGGATTGGATAGGGCTGACCAGTTTCTTTGGCTTTGGCTTTTTCGCCGGCTGTCGGCGGCAAAACGCCCACGATTTTTTTCAAGCGCGCCGGCGCGTCTTTGGCATGGCAGGTCGCTGTTGCGGCGAGGCCGAAAAAGAGCGCCATCAACGCAAGGGAAAGCATCGCGCGCAGCGTCGCCGATGTCTTCGAGCCGGTGGAGGTGCGCACCGACCCGGTCGCCAACCC